>JAFTDD010000040.1 GCA_017454355.1 Muribaculaceae bacterium | reverse complement strand
TCATGAGTCTCTTTGCTTTCAATCTGTAAGTTTGGCGCAAAGGTACTCATTTCAAAAGTAGGGAGTCGAATTATTATTGGGAATTACACTGCTAATAAGGGTTTCAGAGAATTGTTAACGTTTTTTCGTGGACACTAGTGATCGGAGACATTTCATTTACATATCCATCAAAATCAATGGAATCGTCCTTTTCTGGTATTGTCTTATAGTCACTTAAGGCTTTCTTGAGGTAAGAAACAGCTGAAGTATAGTCCGGTTGCATGTAAATATAATAACGGGCAACAAGCAGAGAGGCGATAGAATGCCCTCTTGATGCATATATGGTTGCCTGTTCTAGTTTATCTTCGTCTATGTCATGATAGACAAAGAAAGAATACAAATCAAAATTTCCCCAACGATCTTTACCGTTAGATGTTAATTTATTTAACAGAGCTGTAGCAGGCTCATAGGACAGCTTTGAAGACTGACGGAGCCAATTCAGAGCCGCCGCATAGTCTGAAGGCTGACTTAAAATGTAATTGCATGCCAATAAATATTGAGCCGAAGCATCACCAGCTTGGGCTCTTTGCTCTATGTCAGAGGCATTGCATGTTAATCCAAGCAATGAGATGATAAATAATAGTATAAAAGATAATCGCGTCATAATTGATATTATTGATATTATAAATAAGTTGAGTTTTTAGGATACAATAGATTATCAATCAACAAAATGAAAAATGCTAAAATCACAAACTTTAGAAAAGCGAACCGTATGCCAAACAAAGATGAGCATTACTGAATACCTTATAATAGTCAACTTTGCTTGGCACAGGATTCAACAACCTAAGTTATTTTGCCAATCGCAATCCTTGATAACCGCCCGCTCTATAGTCATCAGGTCTATGATATTCACGATTTGATACACGGCACAACCACGCATCAAAATCGGGGTTACTATGATAATCGCAATCACCACCACGCATGACACGACAATCGTTAAAGCCTTCATCTGGCCCTTGAGGGTTAGTCTGTGGTGCAGGAGTGTAATAATCCTCTTCAAACCAATCATTACACCACTCCCAAACGTTACCGCTCATATCAAACAATCCCAATTCATTGGGTGCCTTTGTGGCAACAGGGTGAATATCAAGTTCGCTATTATAAGAGTACCACGCGACCTTGTCTATATCATTACTACCCGCATACTTATACCCTTTACTCTTGTTGCCCCCACGTGCGGCAAACTCCCATTCCGCCTCTGTAGGCAGCCGAAATTTCTCGCCTGTTAAAGAATTAAGTTTAGTGATGAACTCTTGGCACTCCTCCCAACTCAGTTCATAAATAGGAAGATTATCTCCCTCGTAGAAACAATCCACCTCGCCCATCACGGCCTTCCATAGGGCTTGTGTGACTTCTGTTTTACCTATCTCAAAACTGCTAAGTGTCACCTTATGTGTTGGCAACTCATAGTCATTAACGTCGTCTCCTTGCTCGGCGGTTGCTCCCATCGTGAACGTACCGCCTTGCACTGTCACCATTGTGAATGATACTCCATTCACCTTGTAGTCCTTACAGATAGCCGTAAATGGGGCGAGTGCCGCAAAACAGGCTATCATAAATGCATAAATCTTGACTTTCATATTAATGCAGATTAAAACAATTTATAGTTAGTTTAATAATATTAGTTTGGCAGTTTGATTGTCCATCCCGGGCATAGTATAACCAATAGGAGCACCAATATAAGTGGCATCAGCTAAAATGAATTTTTTGCCATCGTACTGAACATAATCTCCATTTACATTTGATTGTTTGAATTCAACCGCAGATGCAAGATGACCTGGATAATATATTAACACACAACGCAATCCCAATAAGTCTCTTACGAGTCGCGTAAAGAGTATAGAATGATCTTCACAATCACTAAAAGGGTAATACAATGTTTCTTCTGCGAAGAAGGCTCTGTCGCAACCCCATACTTCATCATCGAAACCATAGGCAAAGCCTGTTTGCACAAAATTAAGAAGTTTGTTTGCGGCAGTTAACTCATCTAGCCCATCT
The DNA here is from genome assembly GCA_017454355.1 of Muribaculaceae bacterium. GTDB lineage: Bacteria > Bacteroidota > Bacteroidia > Bacteroidales > Muribaculaceae > Sodaliphilus. The sequence goes on along the minus strand of JAFTDD010000040.1, from coordinate 37,517 downwards.
ATGGCTGACTTCAATTTCGGATACAACTGTTTGCGCATATAGTCAGACATCGGTGTATTGGCATACATGGCCCACCGAGTCATAAAATTGACTTCAACTATTGATGATGGATATGTACTATAAAAATCAATCAAGTTCTTATTTGAAGATATATTCATATTCATCTCAGGGTAACGCTGCGACTGCCTATGTATGGATTGCGTTGGCTGTACATCAAGAAGTTGCTCATTATTGATGCATAATGATATTTTTTTTTCTCCTATGAAACCGAAATCACAAGCAAAAAGAGACTCTGGTGCTCCATCAAATGAATAGAACATCTCTCCTCCTATATTAAAACATTCGTTATTATAGTCTGGAATAAAGTGTTCTGAAGCCAATAATAAGAATAATTTGCTTTTTGAGTCATTTAACGACAACCTTATCATATAACCAGTTTGACAGAGTACGAATGAAGTAAGTAATACAGCCTCGTTGGTGTCTTTGCCATATATTGTTGCTGATAATTGCTTCAACATTCCTAGGTAGCACCAATCACTGAGTTTTCTTGTGTTTCTAATCTCGATACAATCCAATACCAAATTAGTGTGATCATCTTCACACATTTGGTTCCAAGCAGATGCGATAGTGCTTTCTTCTAGTTTATTAAGTTTAATACGACATTTATCATTGAACCTTACTTTCGCTTTTGTGCCAAAGAATGAGAAAGCAACATAAACAGGTTGCGGATCATTTCTATTTTCGATAGGAACAACAGGTACCGGCTGTGGTTGAGGTTTCGGAGGTTCTATTACTTCATCATAAGGTATTGGCTTGGGATTTGTTTGATGATCTCCCTCTTTATATTCAATCGGATTGACAGGTTGAGGATTATCTTGTGGCGTTACTGTTGGGGAGACTGAATTGAAATGCCCCCAACTCTTTTCTAACATACGAGCATATTCCTCATTAATCTGCTTATACCGCCTATTGAATTCGCTTTCTATTCTTTCTCGTTGCCGATTAAATGCCTCATGATGGCGCTGCCGGATTTCCTCAAATGAGGATTGAGGAAATCCAGACAACGACAAAATACAAGATAGTATTACGAGATAAAAGCGCAACATCGTTTTTAGAGTTTGGAACGTTGAATCACATATGACAACGAGAATCCGAACTTATTAATTTTTGTTTTAACATCTTCTTCCCATCCAACAATATTACCATGATTCTTTATTCCTTTTGAATAAAAAACGTTCAGTCCGACAGGTCCCATATTAAGTTGAAGACCGAAATCAATAGTAAAGTTCAATCGTCCAGGCCCACTATTACTCTTACCATAATAGTCAGTTATTGGCTCAGCGTCATCCGCATTACCGATGCCAAGAGCACCACCAGCATAACTCGCATGAATGCCAACGTCCATTCCAACACCACTATGCAGAGAAATGCTGAATTTTCTTGAGAAGGGCAAAGTGTAGCACAAATGAAATGGAATATTTAATGAATGCTCAGTGAAGTGATTAAAGTCGCTATCAATGCTTGTTCCGGCATAAATATCGCTTTTTGCGATATATAACTCATAGAATAGACCGAAATACAAGCCTCCTCCCCAAGAAAGTGATGGCATAAAATAGAAACCGGCTTGAAATCCTTTTAGCCATTTTCCCTCACGCCAGTAAGCCGGTTCTCCACTTAATTTGTCGGATTCGCCAACTGCAACTAACTCTTTTGCTACACATCCAAGCGAGAGACCGGCAACAGCCCTATCATGCTCTCTTTGCCACGGCCAAACAAAGTCGTTCTTAGCAGAGAGCTTAAAAATGTGATTTATTTCAGGTTTATTAACCTTGATGCGTTTTTCTTTAACTCGAGCTCCATAGGATACTCGAAAATTATACTCACCATAGGGTTTGGTTATATTATAAACTGCTTGCCCTGAGAAATGTTCATTATCATCTATGTAAAGATCTGCTTCTACTGGTCTACCGCTATATCGAGTACTGATTTGTACTGTTCCTTTTTTTACTGGATGCAAGTCAATCAAGGTTGTGTTTTCTGTCACATTCAAGCTTATTTCGTCAATCTGCTCGGCATTTAAGACGGCCTTAAATGTGTGAGCACCAAGGACAACGCTATATTCGTTAATTGGAGCTTTCCCTATTTCCACATCATCCATGTAGATTTTTGCTCCTGATGGATCACTAATGAGGCGTACTATTGCGCGTTTTCTGAAATCAAAGTCATCAAAAGTAGCATGTCCCTGCTCAACTTCGATATCTTTGATAATACTTGCGCCGTCGAGCAACAATTTCAAAGAGTGCTTTCCGAATCGTTGTCCGGGGACTTCACATGGCGTAACCCCCTTGCGGTCTCCATCAATAAACACAGTTGCCCCTTGGGGAATAGAACGAACGGAAATTGTTGTTGTCTCATTATTAATGAGAGTCACGTCATAGATTGAGTTCGGATTGAGCTCATCACTAAAATAAAGTCTCGTACTTACACCATAGGCCGGATGTGCCATTTCAAGCCAATTGCCCTTTGAGGTACTTACTGCAATATACCAATTATGATTCTCTTCATCAAAGTTCCGGTTCCCCATTGCTAATTGCGGAGACCCTTTTGGAGACAATTTTCTCATCTCAGCAACTGACATGTGAGTTACACGGATACGGATGATAGCAGCCGCTCTACCATTAGCATCTGTTTTCCAGCTATCATCAGCAAATATTGATGTTAGATTGCCCAATGTAGCTTTTGTCTCTCTAAAATCGTTGTCGAACTCCATCTGTCTTTGCTCTTGAGCATAGCAGATGTTGCCAACAACAATCATGAGTAGAATAATTAATAAATATCTGTTCATCTTTATTTATAAGTTATTAAGTTATTTTAAAGTTTACTCGGCAAACAATGATATAAATTGTTGCAAGCTCATCATTTCGTTCTTATTTGGTTGCCAAAAGCGAACATGTATTAGTGGGTGCTCTCCTCTTGTGTCAAAGGCTAGCGTTAAATAACCCTCATCACTATACGTTGGAGTTGTATACCTTTGCTTAATTTCAATGCCGAAAGCTGCGCCCCTGGACACGATTGGTAAATCGATAATTTGAGTTATGTTATCCTCAAATGTTAAATGAACATATTCACGACGATCAAAAATTCTTCCTAATTTTTGTATATACTCCGACTTGGTATGTTGGCTATATTTAACTCTTTGTGACGTCTCTGGATTAAGTTGTATTAATCGATTGTCGTTAAATATAAAGTCATTTGAGGTGTTCGCTTTCTTAATCACTGTTCCAGTTATAATAATGGCATCCTCGGAAAATATACTGCTAATATAATCTAGACGTTTGAGGGCAAATGCAGTTTGGTAATCTTCCATAAAACTCAATATTGCCCATCGTGATACTTCTGGCCATTGTGCAGCCGCATTCATTATATCGTTTTCTGCTGTTTTGGTCAATCTGAATGCGATAGATGAGATTTTGCCTGATTGAGCGTCAAAACGATATACAATATTCTCAATAAATGATTTGCCGTTTTTAAATTTAATCTTTATTTGAGTGGCGCGACCAACAAGATAGCCATCTGCTTCAACAAACTCGTAGTCCGACTTGCCAACCAATGTAACACGCCCAGTTTCATTAAGCAAGGTGTGAAATAGTTTATAGCCGTCCACAGTGAAACAATCGCTAGCAATTTTAGCGTTTCTTGACTCAATCGCCATCTCAATTGTGTGAATCTTTTCTAATAGAGGCTTGACATCTTGCACCTCTCTAAGAGCAATCGGTTTCTTTTGGATTGCTGTTTGTGCCATAATGAAAGAACTGTCATTTTCGATATCAATCTCTTTCTTAGATGGCTTTACCGCTTTAATTTCTTTGCCTTTCTGTTTAAATGGCACTTGCGTTAATGAATTGAAAGATGGAAGATTACGCAATACAGTGTATAAGCCAGCCAACTCACTATCAAGAGGATCTATATCATTACGAAATTGAGTTTCATAACTAATATGGAGCATTTTATCGCTAGGCACACTCACTAGATCAACTTCGCCGACACCATCTCGGACAAACTCTGGTCCTACCATGTGCTGGCCATCATTATATCGAAATTGTAGTGTCGAAATATCTTTGCCATTATAAGTGAAGTGTATTGTAGCCTTAACTGTTTCATTTGTGCAAACTCCATCTGTAACTTCAGCTTTTATCTGCTTAATTACTGAATTGATTTTCTCATATAGCAAAATTGTTGCATCGCCTTTTTTATCAAGAAAAGAGACTTGAATAGGGTTCGGATTGGTGCGTGATAACAATAATGCCCAATAATAACATCTCAATGCATCATCAATTTGGAGTCGTTCCTCTGCTCTCTTTCCGGATTGTACCAAATCAATCACGCGCTTCGCACGCGCATCATAAATACGTGCGACTTCATCGCGCGACATAAAACACAACACTCTAAATTCCGGTTCCTCTGCCAATGTACGGGTCTGAACATTTTGCAATCTTGCGGTGGTCAATGTTAATTGAACATCTCTATCCGTTAATTGACGGTTATTATCTTCTCTTGATGTTAGATGAAAGACATCAACAGATATGCTCTTGCACATACGTGACATGGCCATTTCTTCAGCCTCTTCCAATGAGACTCCCATGCCCTCACCCCAAACGTATGCGCCACTATTCTTTATATCTTGTACGTTTTGAGAATATATGGCATGCTCTAGGGGTATAGAGCATAGGAGTATCAATGTTATGTTCTTAATCAAGGTTCTCATCTTGAAGCTACTTGTCTGCGGCTCTCATCTTTTTCAGTTCCTCTTCAATATATTCTCGGAACTTCTTTTCATCGTAGTCGATTCGTTGGCGCTCTTCATCAGAGACTCTTTGCTTAATGTTCTTCACGATGGCTGAAGTCATATCTCCAATATCGCCAGTGTACTCCAAAGTTACATACGCCTCAATTTGTCCATTTCTCAGCTCATACAATTCATCTTTTATTACAACAGTATTTCTGACAACAGCACCTGCAACTTGGGCATTTTCCAATTCTCTTTTGCCCTGATCATCTCGTACGACAGCCCCCTCATGATTATCGGCTGTAGCTTTCTGATACCCTTCATCATAAACTGTTCTACCCAATTTCACAGCAGTTTCAATAGCGGCTGCAAATTTGTTGCGAGCATCTGCTTCGGCATAAGAAATTGCATGAGACATATCAGGATGTACGGCACGACCCCATGCGCGAGTGCTAGGCTTTTCCATAGCTAACTTTCTGCACTCATTCTCTTCAAGCTTAGTTCGTCTAGACTGAACTCCTTTTGAACTTCCACACCCCGAAACGATCAACGAGGTGAAGAATAGCAAAATTACAAATTTCAAGCTTTTCATGTTTGTTGAAACTTATTGCGATGCTTCCAGCTCCATAAGGCACTTGATTCAATGTAAATCAGTTAGACATATAAAAACCAAACGTGGAGCCGATTCTTGTTGCTCGGTTCCACCTCTTGAAGGCTCTAGCATTGCCATGTTTGTCGGAACGAGCAACGCTGAAAGCCCCACGCCGATGATTTATATATCATCACATCATAACTAAATCATGATGGACGAATCCTATATATCACCTTAGGGACGTTCTCGTTGCTTTGTTTTTGACAAACAGTCTTTGGAACTTGCTAGATTCTCAAGAAGTCAAAACCAAAGCGTTATAGAAAACGCCAGTAATTATATGTCACCCACCCTCTATTTCAGCCATTGCATTGAGGCCGGCCGCCCGTCGGCGTGGGATTTTTTAGATAATTTCGATATCGGTTAAACCGAATCTTTACTTATCTAGCCGCAAAGGTAATGGTTTTGATTGGAAACGCAAAATTTTTCCGAGATTTTTTACAAAAAAACATCACATGGATTACGTAAATAACAACGCGTGAATTTTCTTGAGTTTGTACAAGACTTCGTCTTTCAATACAAAATCATTATTTGCGAGATAAAATAATTCACGTAAATTTACGGGAATTCACGGGAGATATATTTTCGAGGAAATAAAAAAGCGTGCGACACTTTACCGTCTACCTGCTCAGGGTGACATTGGCGAATGTCCTTGAAGTGAAGATAAACAGTCAATCCACGCACTGCCGAAATATCGCCGCCTGTCGCTTGAGGGGTGAATGTATTGGCTCGCAATGGCGTTTCATTCGAGAGCCTCTCCTTTTTGTAGTTAAAATTTTGCCGATTTTACTGAGCAAAGGATAGAGCAAGAAACGCTTTTCTATATGTTTGGTATCTCAAGAGCATCGTGGTCTGGCCACGACACTTGGCGATACCGTTTGCAAAATTAATATAATTGTTTCATATCACAAAATAATTTTTTCATTTTTTCTCACGAGAATTCTCCGAGGGGCCGAGGGGCTGAGGGAAGTTAGACGCACCTCCTAATTCGTTTCGAGAATAGGCAGGATTGTCTAAAAAGCATCCCGTGAATTGCCGTGAAAAAAATATTCACGATAATTCACGGGAATTCACGGGAGAAAATCATGCAGATTTTCTCCCGTATAAGCAAGTGGTCACACGATGGGGAAGAGGCCGTAGAGGAGGCCGTCGATGCGCTTGGTGACTTGACTGAAGTGCTCGAGGTTGTCGCCGAACTTGCAGTTGTCACCGTCGATAATCATGAGTTTGCCGGGGTAGGTCTCAATCCACTGCTCGTAGCGCCGCTCCAGGCCCTGGAGGTAGTCGAGGCGCATTGACTGCTCGTACTCTCGGCCGCGCTTTTGGATTTGGGCGACGAGTGTCGACACGCTCGAGCGGATGTAAATCATCAGGTCGGGCAGTTTGACCAGCGACATCATCAGGTCGAATAGGTCGCAGTAGTTGTCGAAGTCGCGGTCGCTCATCTTGCCCTGGTCATGGAGGTTGGGTGCGAAAATGCGCGCGTCCTCAAAGATGGTGCGGTCCTGCACGATGACTTTGTCGGTGCGCGAAATCTCCACCACGTCCTTGAAGCGGCGGTTGAGGAAGTAGATTTGGAGGTTGAATGCCCAGCGTTCCATGTCGGCGTAGAAGTCCTCCAGATAGGGGTTGTCACTGACGGACTCGAGCCGCGGCTCCCAGCCGTAGTGCTTGGCGAGCATGCAAGTGAGCGTAGTCTTGCCGCTGCCGATGTTACCTGCGATAGCGATATGCATAAGAGATGTTAGATGTTAGATGTTAGATGTTAGAAGGCCGGCGCGAGGGAGCGCGGTATGGCCAACCAGTCGTTAGTCGGTAGTCGTTAGTGGGAAGAGGCCGTAGAGCAGGCCGTCGATGCGGCGTGTCACTTGGCTGAAGTGCTCGGCGTTGTTCTCAAAGTCGAGGTTGTCTTTCTCGACAATCATCACGCGGCCTTTATATTGGTTTGTGATAAAGTCCTCATAGCGGCGATTAAGGTTCTCGAGGTAGGCCAGTTGCATGGTCTGCTCGTATTCTCGGCCGCGCTTCTGGATGTTTGCCACCAGGTGGGCCACCGAGGCCCGCAGGTAAATCATCAGGTCCGGTAGTTTTACAACGGACAGCATCTGCTCAAACAGTTCCATATAGGTGTTGAAGTCGCGGTCCGACAGGTGGCCCATCGCTTTGTTATTGGCCATGAACACATACACGCCCTCAAAGATGGAGCGGTCCTGAATTATCGTGCCCGGCGCCTGGGCGATGGCCAGCAGGTCGCGGAAGCGCTCCTTGAGGAAGTACACCTCAAGGTTGAACGACCATCGGTGGATGTCGTTGTAGTAGTCCTCGAGATAGGGGTTGTTGTCGACCGACTCGTAGCGTGGCGTCCACCCGTAGTGGCGGGCGAGCAGTCTGGTGAGCGTCGATTTTCCCGAGCCTATGTTGCCTGCGATAGCGATATGCATAAAAAATTAATAGCGTGTAGCATTCAGCATGTAGCATGCAGTTTAAAAATCATTTCTGCCACAAAAATAATGATTTTTTGTGAAACGGCAAAACTTGTCGTTGTTTGTTTTTCGTTTTTCGTTAAGTGGCGGGGTGGTGCTCGCTGCGCGGGGGCTGAAGGGCCGGCGCGGGGGCGAGTGGCATGGCCAACGGTGGTGCTACAGTCTATGTGCCAGATAGAGGGTGCAGGTGCCGAGGGTGAAGCGGCGGGCGGATGTGTCGCTGAAGCCGGCGGCTCGCATCAGGGCGAGCATGTCGTCGCCTTGTGGCACGGCGGCGATGCTGCGCGGCAGGTAGCGGTAGGCCTCGCTGTCGCCACTCTTGAGCGAGCCGGCCCACGGAATGATGTGAAGGGTGTAGAGGTCGTAGAACCACCGTATCAATCGATTGCCTGGTGTAGACAACTCGAGCACGGCCAGAGTGCCTCCGGGCCGCAATACGCGCGCCATCTCGGCATACCCCCGCTCAAGGCTCTCAAAGTTACGCACTCCAAATGCGACCGTCACGGCGTCGAACGATCCTTCGGGGTAGGGGAGTGCCAGGCAGTCGCCCTGAGTAAAACTGATGCGCTCGTCGAGGCCGGCTTCGCGGGCTTTGTGGCGCGCGACCTCGAGCATACCGTCGCTCAGGTCGATGCCGGTGACCGTGGCCGAGGGCAGCGAGCGCGCTATCTGCAGGGCAAAGTCGCCCGTGCCGGTTGCCACGTCGAGCACGTCGCGAGGCGCGGCAGCCGCCACTGTCTTGACGGCGGCGCGCCGCCACCGGCGGTCGATGCCCAGCGTCATCGCGCGGTTCATGAAATCGTAGGCCGGAGCGATGTTGTCAAACATCTGTCTAACCTGTTCTGTCTTGCTCTCGCCTTCGGGCGAGTACGGCTTTATCTTCTCAACTTCGCTATTCATTTCGTGTTCCGGAAAAAGCTTTTCTCGTGAATTTTTCGAGAGATTAATTTTGTACGGCCAAAGCCGCGTTGCGCATTGAAAGGACGCCGCGACGGCCGTGTCGCTCGCCCATGTGGGCGGCCACAACGCCCATGGTCGTGCGCAGGTTGAGTTCCACGCAGGGATTGAGGCCCACGCCGCCGTCGCTCTTGCGGTAGAGTAGCATGTCCACGCCCAGGAAGCCGGCATACCGTTTTGGCACCACCTCGTTGAGCGCTTGCCTGACCGCCTCCACCACGTCGTCAAACCCGGGGTAGGCCGCGGTGATGAGTCCATGCAGCGCCTGCCGGCTGTCGATGCGCGTTCCAACCCACTGGCTGTGGCTGTCGACCTCAAACACCGAGTAGCCGTCCACCTCAATCCCGTCACCATCGCAACGGAACTCCACCGCCATGTCCATCATGCGGTCGTAGAGCGGCTCAAGCATCACCGCCTCTTGCCGCTTGAACTCGTCGCGCAGCCACCGCCACATCTCCGGCATACCGCCGGCCGTGGCGGGCGGCTGCCTGAAAATGCCCTGCCCGCTGCCGCTATACAACTTCTTGAGGTAGAAACCGCGGCTCGCGGCTGCCGTGAGGCGCTCGCGCAGCGTCTCGTCGTCGCTTATCGCGACCGGCGGCGGACAGAGTTCGCGGCCCAGCCGGTCGGCAATCAGGCGGTGCAGTTTGACGGTTGTCAGGCGGCTCGCCGCCGCAACAATATCGGCGTCAAGCAGCATCCCGTCGTCGAGAGGCATCCCCGTCGGCGCCGCGCCGCGCGCCAGCAGGCGGTGGGCCACGCTGTTGCACCATCCCCACGGTCGGTAAGCGACGTCGCCGCCCGCGGGTGGCCTGTTGACGATGGTGATGCCGGCCATCTTCTCGTCAACCCAGCGTTGCCACTGCGCCACCTGCTCGTCGCTGCCCTCAACGAGCACCGCATCGCCCGGCGAGGCAATCCAGCACGGCAGCAGTTGCAGTGCCAGCGCCATGCGCCGCGCGAATGACTTGGCGGTGTACACGGCACGCGGCAAGCCTTTGCGGCGCTGCTCGGCCTCGTGGGCAAGCGCGCGGTCGCTATCGGGGTTGAAGAGGTAAACGTTCATTCACGATCTTAATTATCGTACAAAATTAGCAATTTTTTTTGTCAAGTGGGAAAAAATGGATAATTTTGCACTTGAAAACAAAGAGTCCTCCACCAACCCCCTCCTAAAGGAGGGGAAGAAATGGAATAATCATTTATAATATAGAAGAATGAAAGCAGCATTATATAACGAGGTGAGCGAGCCCGTTGAGGCTCTGGACGTGGAGCAGCAGGCTCTCGCCGCACAACCTGCCGAGCCGGTCAAGGCGCCGGAACCCGAGTTGTATCTGGTCAACTACAAGACGCTGGCATGGCCTACCGTGCTCGCTTTGCTGATTTTTGCGGTATGGGCGATTGTGACGTGGCTGATGTAAAGTGTTGTGCGATTGGTTGTTGTGAAATTTTGTGATTTTTTTTGAAAAAATAATTGCAAAAAAATTTGGCCGGTTCGAAAAAAAGCAGTAATTTTGCAGTCGCAATTCGGAAGCAAATGGTTCCCTAGCTCAATTGAATAGAGCATCTGACTACGGATCAGAAGGTTACAGGTTTGAATCCTGTGGGAATCACTTGAGAGCCGCTTGACTGGGGAGGGTCAAGCGGCTCTTAGTTTTGTCTGTTCACTAACCACACCGTGAGATATTTATCCCGTGAAAACCGTAATCACAGGCCCACGTTCATCTCGCTGCGCGGCCGTTAGAACGGGACGGGTGAGGTGACGGTGAGGTCGCGTCCGGTGAAGGGATGCGTGAAGGAGATGGTGGTGGCGTGCAGCAGCAGGCGCGGACCGGTGATGCCGTAGAGGCGGTCGCCGACGATGGGGGCGTTGAGGCCCTCGACGCTTGCGGCGTGGACGCGCAGTTGGTGGGTACGGCCGGTGACCGGCGCGAACTCCACGCGGGTGCGGCCGTCCGTGCGGTCCAGCACTTTATAATTTGTTATTGACACCTTGCCGAAATCGCGGTCCACTTTTTGACGCGGACGATCGTTGATGTCGGGCGCGAGCGGCAGGTTTACGGTTTCTTTATCGGCACTCACATCACCGTCCAGCACGGCTATATATCGCTTGTCGACCTTGCATTTGTGGAATAGTCGTTGCAGTTTGGTGTAGGCCTCCACGGTTTTGGCTATTATCATCACGCCGCTGGTGTCCATGTCCAGGCGGTGGACGACGCGCGCGAGACCGGGCTGCGGTACAGCGTGGAGGAACGCCTGCTCAACGGTGACGACATTCTCGAGGTGCCCTTCCTGCGAGAGCATTCCCGCCGGCTTGTTCACTACCGCCAGCCACTCGTCGTCGTGGAGGATGGTGAGCGGCTCGTCACACGGCTTGTCAAGAGGGTCGGGCTCCACGTCAAGGCCTTGCAGCATGAAGTGTAGCAATGGCTTGCACTTGCTGCTGCACGAGGGGTAGTAATGCCCGTGGCGGTGTAACTCGCCGGTGCTGCTCCTGCCCCACCACACCTCGGCCATGCATAGTGGGCGCAGGCCGTGGGAGAAGGCATATTGCAGCAGTTTTGGGGCGGCGCACTCGCCGGTGCCGCCGGGTGGCAATGCCTGTGGCAGACCGTGGTCGCGCTGAAAGGTGTGGACCGCGTCGAGCACTGACAGTTGCTCGCCGCGCGCGTTGCTCACCATCATGCTCTCGAATAGCCTCAACTGCAGTTGCTGTGACAGTTGCTCGCGCTGCCGCCGCAGTTCGGCCGTGGCGCTGTCGATGTCGCTCAGGCGGCGCAGGAAGTGCTCGCGCTGACTTTCCAACCGTTGGCGTAACCGTTTGAGTTCGGCTCGCTGGTATTTGCTGTCGTTCTCCAATGCGTCCATCGCCGCGTCGTCGAGCAGTCCACTCTGCCGCATCTCGCGTCGGTGGGTGCGGTCGCGCTCAATCATGCGCTTGAAGTCGGTGAGCAGGCTCTCGGCGCGGTGGTCGTGCCGGACAAGCGCCTCAGCCGCGCGGTGGCGCTCGTCGTTGGTGATGGCGGCGTTGATGCGAGCCGTGAGGCTGTCGATGCGGGCCATGCCGGCTGTGTAAAAATGGCTGGGGGTGAGCAGGTCGTCGACGGGCGGCACAAAGCCCGTGTGGCGGTAACTGCCGGCCACGGTGCCCGAGAAGGCGGCCAGCCAGCCGAGGTGCCCCGCGTCATCGCTCACCACGAGCACGCCGAGCATTTTGCCGCTGTCCAGTTCGGCGAGCCAGGCGGCCTCGCTCTCCTCGCGGTGCATAGCCTCCAGGCGGTCAAACGTGTGGCTCACGGCAAGGCGCGCCAACGGGTGCGGCTCGTAGCAGAACGGCCACGTGAATCGCCTCGGCACCTCGATGCCCTCGAGTTCCTCCGGAGTGAAAAGATTGAACAATTCCAAGAAAAAACAATTGAGTGGCGGGGCGGTATGGCCGGCGCGGGGGCGCGCGGCATGGCCAACCGCTGACGCCTACATGCTACATGCTACACACTCGTGTTGCTCGTGTTACGGCGCACCCAGTTGGCAAACCCCTTGAGCAGCGGCTTGCGCGATGACGCGTGCTTGCGGTGGTGCAGCGGGTTGGGCTGATCGAGCACAAACTCGTTATAGTAACTGATGATGATGGTGGTGAGCGGCAGGCCGACGATGAGGCCGATGAAGCCGAGAATGTAGGCCCACAGTGACAGCGCCAGGAAGATGATGGCCGGGTTGAGGCCCATCTGTTCTTTCATAATCAGCGGGATGAACACCAAGTCTTGTATCACCTGACACAGACAGTAGGCGCCAAAAATCCACAGGAACCACGTCAGGAAACTCGTGCCGGTTGCCACGCTCGCCACCAGACCGAGGAACATAGCAATGGGGAAGGACACCAACTGCAAGTAAGGCACCATATTCAACACGCCCACAAACAGGCCGAACACGATTGCCATCGGCAGACCGATAATCGAGAACTCGATGGCAAACACGATGCCCACCAGCAGCGATACCAACGCCTGACCGCGGAAGTAGCCGCTCATCGTCTCTTGCACGTCTCGCAGGATGCGGAATGTCATGCGGCGGTAACGGCGCGGCACCATCGCCTTGAAGCCCTTTGAAATCTTGTTGAAGTCCATCAGCACAAAGAACATATAGAGCAACACTATGAGCGAACTGACGATGCTCAGCACCACGCTCACCGTGCCGCCCACCACGCTCCACGTGCCCGCGAATACATTGTTGGCGATTTCAAACCACTGTTCCTTGGTTAGCATCGTGTCCCACTGGCTCAAGTCGATATGGCTCTTGATATACTCGGTGACCACGTCGGGGATATACGGCATGTGGATATTGCTCTCGGCGTAGGCGGCCAGCATCTTTCCCATGCCGGCAAACTCGGCTATGATGTAAGGAATGAGCAGCCACAGCGCGCCGCCCACAATCGCGATTACCAGCAGCAGCGTCACGACCACGGCCACCGCGCGGTTGCGCGTCAGCGGGCAACGCTGTATCAGGTCGACGAGCGGATTGAGCACGTAAGCCATCAGGCAGCCCACCAGGAACGGTAGCAGCACCGGCGACAAGTAGTCGATGGCATAGAGGATACAGCCCACGGTGACCAAAGTGATGATGATGCGCACCACGCGGTCGAAGTCATACTTGCGCTCGGGCTGCGGCTCGCGCGTGTTGCTCGTGCCTAACTCTCGCATCGATGGCAGGCTATTGTTCACTTCGTTATTCTCCATTGTCGTTTGTCTTTTTCATTGCAAAAGTACAAAAAAAATAATAATCAGAAGACAACAAGGACAATTAAGACAATACGAGAATTGTTTTTTAATTCTTTTTTTGTACCTTTGTGTGATTATGGCAACAAAATCAAAACTATTCTCACAGTTGAAGGATTCACGGCCTCGATTGATTGTAATCACCGGTCCGACGGGTGTGGGCAAGACGGCGGCGGCCATCGCGCTGGCCCGGCAGTTGGGCTGTCACATCATCGGTGCCGACTCTCGTCAACTCTACCGCGAGATGCCCGTCACCACGGCGATGCCGACCGCCGCTGAACTTGCCGCCGTGCCTCATCACATGGTGGCGTGCCGCAGCGTCACGGAGCCGTGCTCGGCGGCGGCCTACGCCGACGAAGTACTCGACATGCTGCCACGGGTGTTTGCCGCCGGCCATGGTCAGGCAATCCTGTGCGGTGGCTCGATGATGTATATCGACGCCGTCACGCGCGGCATCGACGCCGTGCCTGACATTCGTCCCGAGGTGCGGCAGGCGGTGCTCGACGACTATGAGCGGCTCGGCCTCGAGGCGATGCTCGACGAGTTGCGACGGCTTGACCCGCGGCACTATGCCGTGGTGGACCGCCGCAACCCACGGCGCGTGTTGCGCGCCGTTGAGGTGTGTCGCCAGACGGGCTCACCGTATAGTTCGCTGCTCACGGGTTGTGAGGCACCTCGCGATTTCGATATTGTGAAGTTTGCGCTCAACCTGCCCAGGCCTGAACTTTTTGAGCGCATCAACCGGCGCGTGGACGCGATGGTGGAGGCCGGGATGGTCGACGAGGTGAGGCGACTGTTGCCGCTGCGGGGGCTCTCGACGCTCGACACGGTGGGTGTACGCGAAATCTTTGCGGCTTTTGATGGGACGATGACGCTGCCCGAGGCAGTGGAACGCGTCAAGAAGAACACACGCGTCTATGCCAAGAAACAATTGACGTGGCTTCGCCGCGACCCGTCGGTTCGTTGGCTCGACGCACACAGCGCGCTATGTATTTAGGCAAATGTGGATTGGCCGGTTTACAGTACGGCGAAGTTGACGGCGACGATGTCGGCGAAGCGCGCGATGATGTTGCCGTTCATCCAGAGGATTGTGGTGGAGATGTCGTTGTCCTCCTCGTCGACGCCAAACTCGACCGTGAGGTAGTAGATGTCGTCACCGTAGGCCTCAACCTCTTGCACTATCGAACTGGGGAAGCGGGGGTCGCCACTGACCGGTCGCAGCGGTACCCCGTCACACCACACGGTGGCTACCATTTTCAGGTCGTTGTCGAGTTCATAGCCGCCCACGTAGACCTTGCCGCCACAAACGGTTGTGCCGTTGGCTATCGAGCGCCTGATGATATCATCGAACTTGAGGTCCGGAGCGAGGGTGAGCGGCAACAGTTGCGGCACCTTGTCGACCCAGACGGTAGCCTGATAGTCGGCCGAGCCGCAAATCACCGTGTGTGAGCCATCGTAGGCGTGTACGCCCGTACACTCGCCGACGGTGGTTCCTTCAGGCATTGGCAACCTCTCGCAGGTGAAGACTCCCTTGTGCTCGGTGTATAGAACCGGCACGTGTTGTGAGGTGCCGTCCTCGGTGCTGCCCTCCAGCATTTGCCCCACCACATAGACGTTGCCGATTGACACAGAGATGGCCATGTTGGCCGGAATGAAGTTGTCGCTATCCTCGAGGCGGAAGATGCCGCTGTTTTTCAACACCTTGGGATAGTCAAACAGGTACATGTAACTATCCCATTTGCCCATGCCGTAGATGGTGTGATCCACGTCATCAAGGTCGTCGACGTGCAGGGTGTTCCACTTGCCGTTTTTCCAATAGCCGATGCGCCCGTTGCTTTCGCTTCCGGAAACAAACCAGTCCTCCCCGTCGGCGATAATTTGCGAGGCGAATTCACAGTTGGGCAGTTTGCTTACCAGTTTGCCCGTCTGGTCATACACGTTGCCGAGCACATCGAGCAGCACCACGCGGCGCTCCTCAACCGGCTTGTTTTGTGGCGCGTCGGTGAGGATACCGTTCTCACACGCCGTCATGGATAGCAACCCAAGCAGGGTTGTCATGAATTTCAAAATCCACCTCATGAATTTGTGAAGTCGCAGTTTATAAATTGCTGCAAATTTATAAAATTCTGTTTTACAAACCAAATTTTCTTTTAATTGTTAGTCCATCAATAGTAGACCGCCCACCGTCCGCATGTCGGCGCGAGGCATTGCCAACGGCGGGCGATCAACTATTAACGGTCAACTTTATAAAACTCAAGTTTCTGATGTAAAAGTAATTGATAGTCATGTTAATAATAGGCGGCGACTTGTAGGGACACAATTCATTGTGTCCACGTGCCGCAGGGGTGGACACAATGAATTGTGTCCCTACAAGTAACCGCAGCCCCGTAGGGGCGACAGTCTCCGCACGTTTCTGTCGCCCTTACAGGGCTTTGTTTGAGAAAAAACTCACACCATAGTCACGGGGGCTGGCGCCCCCGCCTAGGAACTGTCGCCCCTGACGGGGCTCACATTTGTCGCCGCTTGCGGCCACGCCAAGGCGAGGCCCTACAGTCTTTGACAATCCAGATGAATTTTACCGGACAGCAAGAATAAAAAACAATAAGGACAATGATGAGATATTCTTGTCTTTATTGTCCTTATTGTCTTCAAAAAAGACAGGAGACCAAAAGGAAAAGAGAACACGAGGGGCACTGTTCTCGTGTTCTCTTTTCGCTCCTGTCCTCTTGTCTTTTGGCGTGGGCAGCGCCGGGGGCGCGCTATGGACAACGGGGGCTGTGGCGGGGCGGTGCTCGCCACGCTTTAACTTAGGCTTTGAGGTTGTCGGGGAGGGTGGGCATTGCGCCGTTCTGGGTGCAGACGTAGGCGCTCACCTGCACGGCTGTGCGATGGGCCTCGGCCATAGGAGCGCCCTGCAGGATGCGGGCGCAGAACGAGCCGGTGAACGAATCGCCGGCACCAACAGTATCGGCTACCGTCACCTTGGGCGTGGCCTGGAATGACATCTCGCCCGGACGGAAGACGTAACTGCCGTTCACGCCACACGTGAGCACGAGCATATCCAAGTTATACTTGCCCAAGATGAGCCAGCACTTGTCTTGAATGTCGAGACCGGGATAGCCGAACATGCGGCCGATAATCACTAACTCCTCGTCGTTAATCTTGAGGACGTTGCAGCGCTTGAGTGACTCGACGATGACTTCGCGGCTATAGAACTGCTGACGCAGGTTGATGTCGAAAATCTTCATGCAGTCGCGCGGCGTGAGGTCGAGGAAGCGCTGGATGGTAGCGCGCGAGACCTCGTTGCGTTGGGCGAGCGAGCCGAAGCACACGGCGCGGCAGTTGCGTGCCACCTGTTCAATCTCGGGAGTGAGGGGGATGTTGTCCCACGCCACGTTCTGGCGGATGTCATAACTGGGGATGCCGTCGGCGTCGAGGCTCACTTGCACTGTGCCGGTCTCGTACGGCACGCGAGGCATCAAATAGTTGAGGTTGTGCTCCTTGAGGGCGGCAACAGTTTCCTCGGCCAGTGCGTCCTCTCCGAGGGCGCTCACGGCGAGCGTGTCGAGGCCGAACTGAGCGGCATGATAGGCGAAATTGGCAGGTGCGCCGCCCAACTTCTTGCCGTCGGGCAGTACGTCCCACAGGGCCTCGCCCAGGCCCACTACAAATCGTTTGGTTTCCATATTCTTTGAGTGAAAGGTTGAGAGGTTGAGGGTTGAGAGGTTGAGCCATTTGCTATCGCAAATGGGAAGAAATGTATTATCCCCGAGCGCCTGTAGGGGCAGAATTTATTCTGCCCACTTCGAGGCTCAACCTCTCAACCCTAAACCTCTCAACAGTTAGTTGGTGGTTAGTTGCTTGATGTAAGTGAAGAGGTAGATCACGCCGACTGCCATGACGGCCACGGCGCCGACTTGGCCGACGGCATCGCTGGCGAAGCCCATGAGCAGCGGGAAGATGGTGCCGCCAAAGAGGCCCATAATCATCAGGCCGGACACTTCGTTCTGCTTGGTGGGCATCGAGTTGAGTGCCTGGGCGAAGCAGATCGAGAAGATGTTGGAGTTGCCGTAGCCCACCAGGGCGATGGCGGCGTAGAGTTCCCACTGCTCGTCGCCGATAAACAGGCCGCACATCGAGAGCGCCATCATGATGACGCTGATGATGAAGAAGGTGCGGGTCTTGAGTACGCGCAGGAAGAACGAGCCGGTCAAGCAGCCGATGGTGCGGAAGATGAAGTAGAGCGAGGTGGCAAAAGCCGCCTGGTCGAGCGTCCAGCCCAATCGCTCCATGAGAATCTTGGGAGCGGTGGTGTTGGTGCCCACGTCGATGCCCACGTGGCACATGATGCCCAGGAAGGACAGCAGCACCACCGGCGTGCCTAACAGTTTGAAGCACTCCACAAACGTTGAGGGACGACCCGTGATGGGTTCCTCATCGATGTGGGTCACGCCGAGCAGCAGCGTCGAGCACAGGCCCACCACAAAGTAGATGGCAAACAGTACGCGCCAGTCGAGGCCAAAACTGGGAATGGCGGCCGTGGCGCCCCACATGGCCAAATAAGGCGCGAGGAACGAGGCGATAGCCTTGATAAACTGGCCAAAGGTGAGCGTCGAGGCAAGGTTCTTGTCACCACCCATCACCGTCGACACCAGCGGGTTGAGCGACGTCTGCATCAGCGCGTTGCCGATGCCGAGCAGCGAGAACGAGCACAGCATCACCGGGAAACTGTTGCCAAACAGCGGAATCATCAGCGACAACACCGTCACCACCAGCGAGATGAGCACCGTGTTCTTGCGGCCGATCTTATTCATCAACATTCCCGTGGGCACGCTGAAGATGAGGAACCAGAAGAAGACGAGCGACGGCAGGAAGTTGGCCACGGTGTGGCTCAGTCCAAGGTCTTTTTGCACATAGTTGGAGGCGATGCCCACGAGGTCGACGAAGCCCATGCAGAAGAAGCACAGCATCACCGACACGATTGCGATTGAATTGGTTTTGTTGTTCATATTTAATCGTTCTTTTTTAGTATGCTACATGCTACACGCTACATGCAACACGCTACATGCTACATGCTATATGCTAAGTTTATAGATGGTGGCTTTGCCGCCCTTGACGGAGAGGTTGTCGTATGGGGCGGAGGGGAACACAAGGTTGGTCATTGTCACGTGGCCGGCGGCGTCAAAGACCTCGATGCTGCAGCGGTCGATAAAGACGCGCAGTTGCTTGACAGAGCCGTGGGTGGGCGCGACGGTCACACACGGGAATGCCTCGCTGAAGGCCGTCTGTCCGCTGAGAGTGCGATCCAGCGAAAGCGTTTGGGCCTGCGGGTCGTAACTCAGTATGACTTTCTCACCTGCCGCGTTGGCCAGCGTGAGTTCCATGGCGCTCTTGATGTCGACAACAATCTCGCAAGCCTCGGTCGGCTTCTTGACCTTGGCGCCGCGGATGGCGTCCACCTCGGGCGACGGCTTGACGCTGAGGTAGGTCTCCTCGCCGTGGGAGAACAGGCCCAGGTCGCGCGGCAGCGAGTTGGCGCTGCGGAACTGCTTGGTGGGCACCTGGTTGGCATACTGCCAATTGCTCATCCACGCGAGCACCACGTGGCGGCCGGCTGGAGCGTTGTAGAACGACACCGTGGCATAGTGGTCCTTGCCGTAGTCCATCCACTTGGTCACCTTGGGCATCGACTCGCACGTGAACTTGTGGCCGTCGAAGTCGCCCACAAAGTACTGCGTGGCCGAGCCGCCGAACGGGCCGCCCGGGTTGATGTTGCACAGCAGCACCCACTTGCCGTCAATCTTCATCAAGTCAGGGCACTCCCACACGCCGCCGTGGTTGCCGTACTCCTTGCCGAAGGCGCTCTCAAAGCGCCAGTCGATGAGGTCGGCGCTGGAGTAGATGTGCATCTCTTGTCCGGCAGCCAGAATGAGGTTCCAGCGGTTGATGTCGGCGTTCCAGAACACTTTCGGGTCACGGAAGTCAGGAATGTTTGCGGTGATAACGGGGTTGTTGTCATATTTGTCGAATGTCATGCCGCCGTCGCGCGAGATGGCCATCGACTGCGTCTGGTTCTGGCCGGCGGTGGTGTAGAAGGCCACCACATCGTCGCCGCGCGTGACGCACGAGCCCGAGAAGATGGTGCCGATGGCGTCCGGCTCGATGGCGATGGGCTCGGCCTGCCAATGAATCAGGTCCCGGCTGGTGCTGTGGCCCCAGGTCATGTTTTCCCACATTGAGCCGTAGGGGTTGAGTTGGTAGTAGAGGTGCCACACGCCGTCCTTGTAGAACATGCCGTTGGGGTCGTTCATCCAGCCGTACTCCGGGGTGTGGTGGTAGGCCGGGCGGAAGCGCTCGCGGTTGGTGGCGTCGAACGTGTCGCTCACCTTCATTTCCCGCCAGCAGGCAAAGTCCTTGACCGCGCCCGTGGTGCGGCGGTCGCCGTGGAAGGTGATGTCCACCAGGGCTTTGTCGCTGCCGTAGCGCTTGAGGTCCAGCGGCACGAAGTAGTCCACCTTGTCCACTGCCAGGCGCACGTTGAGCGTCTGGACCAGATTGTTGTCGACGACCACCCGCAGGTGGGCAATCTCTTCCTTCTCCTGCACGGGCAGCAGCAGGTAGCGGCCGTCGACGCTCACGCGCAGCATCGCGTGGTTGTCACTCAGCATCTGCGGCGTGAGTGCCGCGGCACCCAGTGCCACCAACGCTGCGGTAACTAAAGTCAAAATTTTTTTCATAATTGCTTTTTAGGTTTTGACAAGAACGTCAATGGTGATGGTTAGTCGGTGCCGATTGCCGGTGGCGTCGGTCACCGTGATTGTGTGCGGCACGTGTTGCAGGCCGTGTCCGGTGGCGGTGTAGCGCACGGTGATCGCCTCGGTGCGGTCGCCCTCGTCGCGGTGGAGGACCATCACGGTGCGCTCGGCCTTCTGCCCGGTGCGCATCACGCCCAAGTCAAAGCGGTCGGAGGACAACCGCAAGCCGTTGCCGGCATCCACCGGAAAGCGGCGCAGCAGCGTCTGCTCGCTCAGGGCCACGTTGCCTTGCAGTTCGAGTTTGACGCGCTTGCGCTTGCCGCCCTGTCCGCTATAGGTCACCGTGCCCGTGGTCGAGAACTCGCCGCCGCGCCCGCGCGGGTCAAAGCGCAGTGTCACCGTGGCCGTGTCGCCCGGCGCGAGTGTCGCGCCAAGCGGCATGTCAATCTTGGTACACTCGCATGAGGTGTAGCCTTGCACGAGCGTCACCGCCTCGGTGCCGTCGTTCACCAGACGGAACACGCGTTCGTGCGCTCCGCCCAGTTCAGGCACCGTGCCTAGCGAGGCGACGGCCATTCCAATTACAACCAGTGTGTCGGCAACCATTTGTTGTTTCTAAGAGTTCTAAGAGTTCTAAGAGTTCTAAGAGTTGCTCCGCAAACCTGTAGCCCCCTCCTTTAGGAGGGGGTTGGGGGAGGACAACCTATCTGCTGAGGATTGCGGCCAGGATAGCGTTCACGTCGCCAACGTCAACGTTGCCGTCGCTGTTCACGTCGTAGGCCAACGTCTTGCCGCCGGTGGTGAGAATGTCGCTCAGGACGGTGTTCACATCACCCACGTCAACATTTCCGTCGCTGTTGACGTCCATCGGGTCAGTGGTGCCACCGCCCTCCAGTGTAGGGTCCAGCGTCCAAGCCTTGAGGGTGGCCGCTGTGGCCACGGTGGAGAACGCCTCGGCTCCGGTGCCGGAGGCTTCGGTCGGGAACACTCTGACAGAGAAGGCCCACGTGTCGTTCACAAAGATGTCGACAATCGAGCCGTCGAGGAACAAATGCAACTTCAACGCGCTTCCGGTGGCCGGCTTGACGGGCAGCGCGGCGCTATACACGCCGCCGTAACTGCCGCCATCGTTAGCGCGGCGGCTCAGCGCGCTGGCGTCGAGCGTGAGCATACCTGTCGCGGCGTCATAGCCCAGCGTGGCCTTGTCGGCACCGCTCTGCAGGAAGTTGAAGCCCACCTTGCCGGAGGCCGGAACGGTGAATGTGCCCAGCAACTCAATCTGGCGGCCGCTGACGGGTGCCAACGACTGGGTGCCGTTGAGCGTCAACGAGCGCGAGAACGTTGTGGACGTGCGCATGCCTGTCAGCCCGCTGTAGGGTTTTTGCACCAACTTGCCTCCGTCGTCGAGCGAAATCTCGCGCGGCAGCGAGTAGTTGTGGGCCCAACCCATATCGTAGTTCACCGAGCCTGGCAGTTTGTCGGGCACGATGCCCAGCAGCAGCGTCTTGCCGTTGTGACGGTAGATGGTGGGGGAGAGCAGGCCATAGCCGTCGCGACTCACGCCGCCCATCTCGAGATACTGCACACCGGTTCCGTCGGGCACAAACTTGCCGTCGTCGCCGATGGTTCCCGTCCAGCACAGGGTGCGCACACCAACGCTCGTGCCCAGCGGAGTGCAAGTGAACAGCCACTTGCCGCCGCCCATGTCGGTCACGTTGGGCATCTCCCAAAAGGTGCCGTGCTGGCTTGCAGTGGCGCCCTGGAAGAAGATGGTGCCGTCGTTGGTCCACGCGCCGTTCTCCCAGCGGTGCAGCGTGCAGGCACCCACGTTGTTTTTGCTCGTGCCCACGATGATGTAACGCTTGCCGCCCGCCGTGAAGTAGTACGGGTCGCGGAAGTCGTCGCTCAGTCCGGCCGGACGGCCGTTAATCACGATGCCCTGCTTGTTCCAGTCGAGCAGCGACGCGTCGGCCGGAGTGGCGTGGACGATGGTGGCGCGGGCGTTGTCAACGGCGGTGTAAAGGATTTCCGGAGTGCCGCCCATGTCAAACACGCAGCCGCTCCAGCACCCCTTGATGTCGTAACTCTGGTCCGGGCCGAAGGCGATGGGCTCCTCGCGCCACAGATAGAGGTTCTCGCTGGTGATGTGGCCCCAGTTCAGGCGCGACATATACGGGCCGCAGGCGTTCTTCTGGAAGAACACGTGGAAGCGGCCGTCACTATAGGTCATGCCGTGGCACTCGTTGGTCCAGTTGCCGGAGGGCATCCCGTGGAACGCCGGGCGCCACAGGCTCGACGCGTAGCGCGAGGCTGGGAAGTTGAAGTCCGGCGCAGGTAGCGTGGACGGCACGAGTGCCGCCACCTCATCGGCCGTGAAGGCCTTGTTATAGACGGCAATGTCGTCAATCAGGCCGCAGAACGTGTTGAGCAGGAAAGGTCCGGACTTGGCGTCGTCGGCGCCCTTGCCGATGTAGAATTCGGCCGGGCCGTGAACCACGGCGGCGCGGTTCATGCGTGCCGTGCCGATGCTCTTGCCGTTGAGGTAGAGGGTGGCGGCGTTGCCGGCCTTGTTGAGCACGGCGGTCACTACGCTCCACTTGCCGCGAGGCAGTTTCTCGGTGCCGGAAACGCTAAACAAAAAGCCGCCGGCGTAGGCCGAGCCGAAGTTGAACTTCAGGTCGCCATGCGACGACAGTTCCAGCGAGAAACCGGTCTTGCCGTTCAGGTTGCCGCACACCGTGGCAAACGTGGGCGTCGTCTCGGCCACGTCCAGCACCATCATCGGATAGGTCTCCGGCGCGAGCGTCACGCTCACCGTCAGCGCCTCGGTGTTGAACTGCGCCACGGGCACGGTCGCCTTGACGTAGTTGCTGTTGCCGTCAAAGCGAAGTGCCTTGCCGTCAAGGCCGTCAACGTCACACGCCGGCAGGTGCGACGCCACGGTAAACGTGGCGTGGGTTGACGTTTCCTCAATCTTGCCGTCGGCGCTGAGCGTCATCGGGAAGTGAGCCGCCGGCTGCTGCGCGCCGGCAATCTGCATTGCGGCTGCCAATAGCGCCGTGGTAAGCAAGTGTTTCATAGTTTTTCTTTTAGTTTACTAGGGTTCCTAGGATTACTAGGGTTCCTAGAATTTCTAGGGCTCCTAGAATTTCTAGGAACCCTAGAAAACTAGGTTTTTACTTCAGGTAGCCGATGCAGTTGGCCGTGAAGCGCTCCAACTGGTCCTGGCAAGAGTTGGTCTCGCCGCCCAGGTCCCACTCATAGGCCGCCAGGCCCACGGCCAGGACGCGGCCGTTGAAGGCCGTGGTCGGGTCGAAGTCAACGATGCCGGCGCAGCAGTAGTCCACCACGTGGTTCCACGTGCCCAGCACGTGGCTGTTGGTGGTGTCTTCCCAAGCCTTCACCACGTTGGGGCTCGGAGCGAGGCCGTAACTGTTGAGGTCCCACATGCAGTTGTGGTCGCCCTTGACGCCGGAGCCGATAAACGTGTAGATGCTGCGCTCATACAGGCCGCTGACGAAGTTCATGCCCCAATAGATGTCGTGGCCGCTGTGGTCGTAGATCTGACCCTCAGTGTTGCCGATGATGGGCTGCGAACCCCAGATGTCGCCGTTGGGACCACCGTCGCCGCTGCCGAAGATGCCCGGCGCGTAGGCCTCGGCGATACGGCCCAGGCCCACGGTGAGTTGCGTGGCGTGGTTGGTGAGCAGCAGGTTGCCGCCGTCGGCCACATAAGTCTTCAGGGCGTTAATCACCTCGTTAGAGGCAAGGTTGCCCGGCAGTTTGTCCCAACCGCGGTCGATGCCCACGCGATCGCAGGCCACCCAGCACATCGGGTTGCTCTCGATGTCGAGTTCGTCGATGGTCGACGGCTTGAGCAGCACGCCGGTGCCCTGGTTCACATAGTTCTCGGTGAACCATGCCACGGCGGCCTTCTCGTCGGCACTCTGCTCATAGTCGGCGGCAACGAGCATAGCCACCTTGGTGGTGGGCTTCTCGCTGATGTAACTCAAGCAGTTGGCCGTGAACTTCTCCAACTGGTCCTGGCAAGAGTTGGTCTCACCGCCCAGATCCCACTCATAGGCCGCCAGACCCACGGCGAGGATGCGACCGTTGATGGCCGTGGTCGGGTCAAAGTCAACGATACCGGCGCAGCAGTAGTCCACCACGTGGTTCCACGTGCCCAGCACATGGCTGCCCGTCTGGTCCTCCCACGCCTTCACCACGTTGGGGCTGGGTGCGAGGCCGTAACTGTTGAGGTCCCACATACAGTTGTGGTCGCCCTTGACGCCGGCACCGATGAACGTGTAGATGCTGCGCTCATACAGGCCGCTGACGAAGTTCATGCCGCGATAAATGTCGTGGCCGCTGTGGTCGTAGATCTGCCCCTCGGCGTTGCCGATGATGGGTTGCGAGCCCCAGATGTCGGAGTTGGGACCGCCGTCGCCGCTGCCGTAGATGCCCGGCGCGAGAGCCTCGGGTAAGCGGCCCACGCCCACAGTGAGTTGCGTGGCGTGGTTGGTGAGCAGCAGGTTGCCGCCGTCGGTGACAAACGCCTTCAGGGCGTTGATAACCTCGGTCGAAGCAAGGTCACCGGGCAGTTTGTCCCAACCGCGGTCAAGGCCAACGCGGTCGCAGGCCACCCAGCAGGCGGCGTGAGCCTCGGTGTCGAGTTCGTCGATGTCGGCTGCCGTGAGCAGCACGCCCTTGCCGCTATTCACATAGTTAGCCTTGAACCACGCAACGGCGGCCTTCTCGTCGGCACTCGTCTCATAGTCGTTGGCCACGAGCATGGCAATCATCGAGCCGTTGCCCTTTGACTCGTAGGGGATGTTGACGCGCACCGTCTGACCCTGGCTCACTCGGCCGTCGCTATAGCGCGCTTTCACAGTGTAGGACACCTCCACGTTGGTGGGCGCCTTCTTGATGTAGTAACTGTCCACGACGCCGTCAATATTGGTGATGTCGGCATCGTCCTTGATAATCTGCACACCGATTTGGCCCGGCATCGACGGGTTGGTCCACTTCAGGGTGAGTTCGCGGCTGCCGGAGGTGTACTCGGCCACGAGGTTGGTCACGCCTTCGCTGGCGTTCATCGGCTTGAGGTCCACGTTAGAACACGCGGCCAGGCTTACCAGCAGGGCCACCAGGCCCAAATATATCTGTTTCATATTAGTCGTTGAAATAATTATGAATTATGCATTATGAATTATGCATTATTTTACAGTTGCTTATAGAGGCCGTTGCTCTTGTCGATTTCCTCTTGCGGCACGGGCAGGAAGATCTCGTTGGCGCTCACCGAGCGGCCGCCGTAGTAGTTGCGCAACTCGCTCTCCTGGGTCATATAGGTGTTCATTGTGTTCACCAGATATGTTTCGCCCCAGCGCACCAGGTCAAACCAGCGGTGACCCTCCAATGCGAGTTCCAGACGGCGCTCGAAGCGCACGGCCAGGCGGGCGCGCTCCTTGGTCCAGTAGAGGTTGCCGTCCCAGTCGGTGGGATAAGGCTCGACGTAGTAGTCGGCCTTCTGCGGTTCGAGGTCCACGGGCGTATAGTTGCCGTCGATGCTGGCGGCGGCGCGGGCGCGCACCTGGTTGACCAGTTCGCGGGCCTCAACGAGGTCGGCGTCGGTGGCGGCGTTGGTGCCGGCGGCAAGTTCAATGAGAGCCTCGGCCTTGAGCAGCAGGATGTCGGCATAGCGGATGAACATGAAGTTCAGCGAACTGCAACCCCACGGCCAAGCGGCCAGCGCGTCCTCGGGAGCGGGCCATGCCTTCTTGTTGGAGAACTGGCCGTACACGTCGATGGCGCGGCACCATCCGGCGGTGTAAGTGTGGCCACGCCACGGGAAGCCGATGCGGCCCACGGTGAAGTCCACACGCGGGTCAAGCGTGCCGGCGTAGTCCTCGGTAACGTCAACGTCGTTGAACGTGCCGTCAAGGTAGGGCAGACCGTTGTCGGGGTTGGTGCGGAAGGCGTTCACCAGGTTCTGCGAGCCATAGAAGAAGTCATCGCCGGTGCCGTAGAGGTTTCCGTCGCTATAGGTGCAGTTGAGCAGGTTCGACCAGTTGATGTGGGCGTTGTCGCTCGCCGTGGAGCACTGCAGCGCGAAGATGCTCTCCGAGCCGTTGTTGAACGCAATTTTCGACATGTCGCCAAAGTTGGTGAACAACTTGTATTGGCCACTCTTAATCACATCGTCGGCATAGGTCTTGACGCCGCCCCAGTCGCCCGTGAAGGCACACACCTTGGCCATGATGGCTTGGGCGGTGGTGCGGGTGATGCGGCCGGCAGCGCTCTTGGCGGCCGGCAGCACGGCGATGGCCTCCTCGAGGTCTTGCTTGATGAAGCCGAAAATCTCGGCGCGCGAGAACTCGTCGTTGGTCTTGGAGTTAACGTCATCTGCCTCGGTGAAATAGGGGATGCGGTTGAAGATGCGGATCAGGTCAAAGTAGTACCATGCCCTGAGGGTTTTCAGTTCACCCATCAGTTGGTCGGCGTTGGAGACGCTTGTCGCGTCGTGCAGGGCGTTCATCGCGCTGTGGACGCGCGAGATGGCGAAGTAGTTGTTGCGCCACTTGTCGAGACCGCTCACGTTGTCGGCCGTAATCTCGCTCACCTCCAACATGTGGATGTTCTCCTCCATACCCGTGCCGCCGCCGCCCTTGTAGGCATCGTCGCTGCGCACGTCAAAAATCCAGTTGGTCGACGGACCGGCAAAGGCCTCGTTGTTGCCGTAGAAGTGAGCCTCGAGGCCGGCGTAGGCCGATGCGACAAGACCCTCAATGGAACTGTCGTCGAGTTGCTCGCTCGTGAACTGACCCTGGGGCACCGTGTCGAGCATCTTGTTACATGCCGTGGCGGCAGTGAGCAGTGCCGCTCCACACATCAATTTATATAATGTAGATTTCATTGTTGTTATTATTATGTTCGTTTTTTCGAATGCTCGAATGGTCGAGTGTTCGAATGGTCGAATAAATTATGAATTATGCATTATGAATTATGCATTAGAAAGAGATGTTCACGCCCAGCGAGAACGTTCTCGCGCGAGGATACGGGCCGTTGTCGATGCGAGCGCCGTAAGTGCCCAGGGGCACCTCGGGATCGAGACCTTTATACTTGGTCATGGTGAACACGTTCTCCACCTGTCCGTAGATATTCAGCGCGCTCATACCCAGAGTCTTGAGCCACGGTTGGTCAAAGCGGTAACTGAGTTTGATGTACTTGCACTTCATGTAGGAACCGTCCTCGACAAAGTAGGTCGACATGCGGCTCTCGTTGTTGTCGTCGACGGTGGTGAGCGCCGGAATCGAGGCTCCGGTGTTGTCAGGGCGCCATGCGTTGAGCACATCGCGGCCGCGGTTGGTGTACAGGTTGCCGTAGGTCATGAACTCGAGTTGCTTGCGGGTACCGTTATAGATGTCGAAGCCGAACTCGCCGGCAAAGAAGGTCGAGAGCGACCAGTTCTTGTAGTTGGCCGCGAGCGTGATGCCCATGCCGAAGTCGGGGTTCGGGTCACCGATGATGCAGCGGTCGGCATCGTCGACCGTGCCGTCGCCATTGATGTCGCGGAAAATCAGGCGGCCAACGTCCTTGCCCTCTTGGATGGCGTGGTTGCTCACTTGGTCGCGCGTCTGGAAGATGCCGTCGCACACATAGCCGTAGTACACGCCCATCGGCTGGCCCTCAATCAAGCGGAAGTCGGTGCCATCGCCGGTCGACTTGTCGTTGTACTTCACCAACTTGTTGCGGTACATCGAGAAATTGAGGCTACCCTCCCATGACCAGTCGCCGTATTGTGGCGAGCGGTAGCCGAGGTTGATCTCGAGACCGTGGTTCTTCATCTTACCCGTGTTGACATACTTCTCGGCGTTCTCGCCGGCAACCGACAGCACCTGCGGCTTGGTAATCATGTCCTTGGTGTTCTTCCAGTAGTAGTCCACCGAAAGGCTCAACGTGTTGTTGAACAGATAGGCGTCCAAACCGATGTTGGTCTGCGTAGTGGTCTCCCACTTGAGGTCGGGATTGCCGGTGGCGAGTACCTTGATGCCGCTCACGGTGCCGGTGCCCGTGCCGTTGAGGTCATAGGCGCCGTTGCCGATGTCATAAATATAAGTGGTGTAGGCAGCGTAGTTGTTGCTGATAGCCGAGTTACCGTTCTGGCCCCACGCGGCGCGCAGTTTCACGTTGTCGATGATGTTGTTCTTGTGCCAGAATTTCTCCTCGCTGATGCGCCATGCGGCCGAGAAGGCGGGGAACACGCCGCTGTTGTGCTTGCTCGACAGGCGCGACGTTTGGTCGCGACGCATCGTCATCGAGAGCAGGTAGCGGTCGGCGTAGTTGTAGTCAATTTTGCCGAAGATTGAGAACAAAGCCCACTCCTGCTTTCCGCCGCCGTTGGTCTGTGTGCCGCTACCGGCGCCAATCTGCATATAGTCGGCGTCCTCAAACGCGTAGTCCTTACGGGTGGCGCTCAAGTCCTCAAAGGTGTACTTGATGGCCTCGGTGCCAAGCAGGAAGTTCAGGTGGTGCTCTCCCTTGATGTCGAGCAGATAGTTGGCTGTGTTGGTCCACGTCCACGTGTCGCCCTGGCCGTAGCCGCTTGAGACGGCGCGGTTGGCGCTCACATCGCTGGGACGCACGTTGCGAGTGAGCGTCTTGTTGAGGTACTGCACGTGCTCGATACCCAGGTTGCTCTTGATTGTCAATCCCTTGACGGGCATGATGTCGATATAGGCGTTGCCAAAGATGCGCCACGACGAGTTCTTGTTGTCGCGGGCATTGTAGAGGGTCTGCACCGGGTTGTCGATGTCGCTGCCAATCATGGTGGTGGGGTCGGCAAACACGCCGTTGGCGGCGTAGACGGGCACGGCCGGGTGCTGGCGCATCGCGCTGTAAGGAATGCCACGGTCGCCGTTGACGTCGGCACCGCGGTTGTCCCACTTGGCGATCATCAAGTTCTCACCCACGCGGATGTACTTGTTGAAGTTGTAGGTCGAGTTGACGCGGGCGCTGTAGCGGCGGTAGAACGTCTGGTCCATCAAGCCGTTCTGGGTGATGTAGTTGCCGCTGAACAGGTAGGAACCCTTTTCGCTGGCGTTGCTGATGCTTGCCGTGAGGTTGTGGGTCCATGCCGAACTGTAAACGGCCTTCTGCCAATCGGTGTTGGCGGTGTTGATGCCGTTAATCTGGTCCACCAGTTGCGGGGTGTCGCCGGTGCCGTAGAGCGAACTTGCGGCCGTGGGAGCGATGCCGTCGTTGGCAGCGGCCTGCCAGTAGGCGGTGCCCCATTGGTTGGCGTCAAGCATTTTGAACTTCTTGGCAACGGTCTGCACCGCGGCGTTGTAGCCCACGTTGATGGTCATTTTGCCCTCTTTGCCCTTCTTGGTGGTGATGATAATCACACCGTTGGCTGCGCGGGAACCGTAGATTGAAGCCGACGAGGCGTCCTTCAACACTTGGATGCTCTCGATGTCGGCGCCGTTGAGCGAGTTCAGGTTCTCGTTGGTGGCAACACCGTCGATCACGTAGAGGGGGTCGCAGGCGTTCACCGTGCTCATACCGCGCACTCTGATCGTCGAACTGCCGCCGCCCGGCGAGGCATCGGTAACGATGTCAACACCGCTCAACTTGCCTTGCATCGAGTTCAGCATGTTCGGGTCGCTTTCGCTGATGGGGCCTTTCATGTCCATAACGGCGACAGCACCGGTCAAGTCGGCCTTGCGCTGCACCTGATAGCCGGTCACCACGAGTTCGGCCAGTTCAAGAGCGCCGTTTTTCAATTCGATGGTCATGCCGTTTTGGGCGGCAACCTCCATCTTCTCATAGCCAATGTACGAGATGACAAGCGTTGCGCCAGGGGCAACCTTGATTGAGAAATTGCCGTCAAAGTCGGTCACAGTGCCGTTGGTCGTGCCTTTCTCGACCACACTCGCGCCGATGACCGTCTCGCCGGTCTCGTCAACAATCGTGCCCGTGATGATGTCCTGGCCGTAGGCGGCCACACATCCAATCACAAGCATGATGCTCAGTAAAAGTCTTTTCAGATCTTTCATCGTTTTTAGGTTTTGTTAATAGATTGAATGGTTTGTTCACGTTTAATGCCGCAAAATTAACATCTTTATAAATATGCGATTTTAACATACGTTTCAACTTGTTGCACTTTTGTTTCAATGCAACAAAATTACAAGCCGGTGAACGATATTTATCATTCACCGGCTTTGACAAAACGGCGAGGCCGTTTTGCACTCCACTCTTATAATTCCACCTGCTACAAACTACAAGCTACATGCTACATGCTACTATTGGGGGTAGTGCCGTAGGCGTCTTTATAGCACTTGGAGAAGTAGGATGGCGAAGAGAAGCCAACCTCGTATGCCACTTGGGCGATTGTCATGCCGGTGGTGGCGAGCAGTCGGCGGGCGCGCTCGAGTCGGGTGGCGCGCACGAGTTCGTTCATCGTGCTGCCGGTGATGGCTTTCACCTTGCGGTAGAGTTGCACTCGACTCAATCCGACGGTGGCGGCGATGTCCTCAACGCTCAGTTGCGAGTCGCCCAGACGGTCCTCCACAACGGCCATCACGCGGTTGAGGAATTCCTGCTCGCGCGGTGGCAGCGGGGTGGCGAGTTGTCCGATGGCCGGCGAGTGGGCGCCGGCATTGTCAACCGCTGACGCCTGACCGCTCACATCACTCTTCTTTTGCCGTCTGTCGTCCTGCTTGAGCAGCAGGCGGTTGCGTAGCAGCGCGGCGACTTGGGCCTGCAGAACGGTGGTGGAGAATGGCTTGGGAATGAACGCGTCGGCGCCGCTGTCCCAACCCTCCACTTGCTGCGACTCGGCGGCGCGAGCCGTAAGCAGCACCACGGGAATGTGGCTGGTGACGATGTCACCCTTGAGTGCGGTACAAAGTTCGTTGCCGTTCATCTTGGGCATCATCACGTCGCTGATGACAATGTCCGGCACCATCTCGCGTGCCATGGCGAGCGCTCGCTCGCCGTCCTCGGCCTCAACGACGTTGTAGGTGGCGGCAAGGAAACGCGCCACATAGGAGCGCACCTCGTCGTTGTCGTCAACCACGAGCGCTACAGGGCGGTCGTCGTCGCTCGCCGTCGAGCCGGGGCTCGGCTCCGGGCCTCCCTCGGGCAGCACCGGAGTGGACATCGCGGCGGCGTCGGTGACAGGTGCGGTGGCGTCGGCGCGGCAAGGCAATTCTATTTTCAGGCGGTAGCCGTCGTCGCCCACGGTGTGGCTGATGGCACCGCCATGCAGGCGCACAACCTGGGCAAGCGTGGCAATCTTTACGCCGGTGGAGCCGGTGTATTTGTCGGATAGGAAGTCGCGCTCAAAGAGGCGTTCCTCATCGGCATAGACCGGTGTGCCGCTCTTGTTAACAATGTTGATGTGCCACCGGCAGGCATTGTGGCATTGTCCGTTGTCGCTTGCCGTCTTTTTGGAGAGGTGGATTTCAATGACGCCGCGCACACGCGCTTGGATTGCGTTGGCGAATATTGCGTTGAGCATCACGCCGAGTTTCTCGTAGTCGGCCACGATGTCGCCGGCCTCACCTGTGCCGTCCACCGCAAAGTTTAACTGCAGGCCGTGCCTGTCGCCGCTGGCGTTGATGTGGGTGACCCACTGCTTGATCATTGTTGGCAGGTCAAAGCGTGTCAGGTGCAGTTGCACGGCGTCGTTTTGCAGATGTCGCAATGTCAAGATTTCGTCAACGAGTTGCCTGAGCGATGCGGCGTTGCGCGAGGCTACATCAACGAGTTCGCGCTGGCTCTCGTCCAGCCCCTCGGTGCGGCTCAGCCGGTCGATGGGGTCGACGATGAGCGACAGGGGAGTGCGCAGTTCATGGCTGATGTTGGTGTAGAAGTCGAAGTGTGACTTGTGGAGGCGGTCAACCTCGGCGGCAAGGCGCTCTCGCTCGTCGAGGGCGGCTTGCAACTGCTTGTTGTATTTGTGCTTTTGGCGATATCCGCCAATTGCGAGCACGGCGACTGCAGCCAGCAGGCCCGCGATGAGCACCATTGCCATCAGTGAGAAGCGTGAGGCGCGCAGGCTCTCGAGCGTCTCGCTCGTTTGTGCCTGCAACCGTTTGAGGTAGTCGGCTTGTCGCTGCTGCTCGATATACTGCATGGTGAGGGCATCGGCGTTGCGCGCGGTCACCGGCGCGGTGGAGAGCAGGTTCTCGTGCTTGTAGGGACGCCCCTCAAGGATGTCGAGCGCCAGGCTCAGCACCTCGTCGCCATGGGTGGGGTAGATATACGACATATCGAGTTCGCCGGCGCGCACGGCCTCGATACCGCCGTTCTTGCCGGCGAGGCCGTCCACACCGCAGTAGTGGGTGTGTACGCTGCCGAGCACGCTGCGGGCTCCCAAGGCCATACGGTCGTTCTGGCCGAACACAAAGTCAATCCGGCCCAGCGTGTCGCGGGCTGCCGTCACGGCCTTCACGGCACTCTCGCCGGTCCAGTCACCCTCGAGCGAGGCAACCAGAGTCACGCCGGGATAGTCGCGCAACGCTTCCATAAAACCCTCATGGCGCTCGATAGCCGGCGATGAGCCTTTGAGCCCCGTGATTTCCAGCACGCGGCCACGCCCGACGAGGCGTTCGGCAATGTAGCGGCCGGCCACGCGGCCGATTTCGCGGTTGTCGGCGCCGATATAGGCACTGTATTTTTGTGATGATGTTTTGCGGTCAAACACGATTATCGGTATGCCCTTGTCGTAGGCGCGGTCGATGGCCGGAGTGATGGTTGCCAACTGGTTTGGCGAGACGATAATCAGGTCCACGCCCCGTTTGATAAACGAGTCAATTTGTGCCACTTGGCGTCCGTCATCGTCATTGGCGGTGCTCATCAGCAACTTCACGTTGTTGTGGAAGTAGGCCTCAAGGCGCAGTTCGTTGTTGAGTTTCTCGCGCCAGATGTCCTGGCTGCACTGCGACACGGCAATAACGTAGGGCCGCGTGTCGGGCTTGGAACATGCGGTGAAAATGGTTACTGCCAAGAGCATCAAGGCGGCGATGCCCGTTATTTGTTTCATCTTCGGGTATTTTGGTTCTATGTGAATGGGTTATGATTTTTTCAAAACGGCGAGGCCGTTTTGCACTGCACTCCTTTAATGGAACTGCCTTCCTGTTTTTCTTTTCTGTTTTTCGTTTATGGAATGGCGTAGGCACCCAGGTCCAGGCCGTCGCCGCGGGCGAGACGGTCGGTGCCGTAGCGGTCGGTGCGCCCGTCGGCCGGCAGCAGCGAGATGTCGCCGCGGCCGCGGGCGTCGCTCTCGGCACCCAGGCGGTAGTCAAAGAGGTACTCCTCGCGCACGGTGTTGAACTTGGGGTCGCCCTTCCACACGCAGCCGATAAAGTGGCTGTCGTCATCGCCGTCAGAGCGGAACAGGCAGTTGCGGATATAGATGTTGGTGTCGTCGAGCTTGGGCATATTCAACTCGGTGCTCATGCCGAAGAGGATGCAATTGTCGAGCGACGCGTCGAGCACCGGCACCGTGCCGCTGTCGTCCTGCACGTAGAAACATACCATCGGCTCGGTGGGCACCGCAAACAGGTAGTTGTTGGACAGAGTGCAGTTGCTCAACCGGATTTTGCCGCCGATAAAGTTCACCAGCGACGAGGCGGCCTCGCTGAACTCGGTGCCGACGGCTTCGACCCACGCGCCGCCCGTCGTCAGCAGGCTCGACGCGCTGTTGTGCAGCACGCAGTTGAGCAGGTAGAGCGAGCGTATCGACGGGTTGGCCGTGCTCACGTGAATGCCTATCGTGGAACTGTGCATGTCAACATAGCGCATAAAGTGCTGGTTGGACGACGGCGGGAATATCAGGCCTCCCCATTGGCCGCTCATGATGTCGAAGTCGATGTCGCCCACCACGTGGTCCAGTCGGTCGCCCCGCATCACGATAGGCTTCTCGGCTGTGCCCATAGCGCGCAGCGTGCCAGCCACGCGCATCGCGCCCTTGTCGTGGAAGAGCAGACGCACTCCCGGATCGAGGTGCAATGTCACTCCCGGTGCCACAAATAGGGTGTCGTAAATCAAATAGGGCTTGTCGGCCGTGAAACGCGTGTTTCTCTTTATCGTGTCGCCATTCATGCGCACCACGTCCTGTCCCCACGCCCTGAGGGCAACGCTTTGTGTGACGCCGTTGGTGGTGAACAGCACGCGGTCGTTGATGCGTGCGGGCTCGTTGCGGCCGGTCTCGTCGAGGTAACCTTCCACAAAGACGAAGATGCTGTCGCCGCCGCGCACCTCAATGTCGCTGAACGACGTGCCGCGCAGGCCGTCAACGTTGATGTTGAAGTGGCCGCCCTCGGCGATGCCCTCAACGTGGATGTCGCTGATGCGCAACTGTTTCTTGCCGCGATTGTAAACCGCAAACTGGCGTGTGGCGGTCGTTTGGAGCGTTATTACCGTGTCGAAAGCAACAGTGTCGGTCGAGAAGGCCAGCACGTCGCCGCTGCCCGTGGCAAAGTCATCGTTGATACACGACGTGAACCACAACAGCAGCATCAAACCGGACAATATGAGGTTGGAAACTTTCATACCATAAAAACGTAGAAATTCACCTTTTATTATTGATGGACTGTAGCCGAGGCCGGAATGTGGGCCAGAATGTGATTGAGCACGCGGTCGAAGTCGGCCGGCGCAGCGTACACCTGGTTGTAGTTGAGTGGCGCGTTCACCTTGATTAAGTCACGCTTGCGGTATAGTTCCACCGAGGTGACCGAGGCGAAGTCGCTATACTGCTGGGTACGCGTGGCAAGATTGAGGCCGATTCCCGTGGCGGTGAGATTGCCTCTGAGCGCGCCGGCCAGCGAGGTGAGCGCCGCGAGCACGTGGGCCTTCTTCACATCCTTGAGTAACTGCTGGTGCAGCAGGCCACTGTCGTCCATCTCAAAGAGGACGCAGTAGCGGCCGCCCATTATCAAGGCGTAGATGTAGTAGCATATTGTGGCGAAAGTAAGAAAGCCGGCGGTGAAGATGAGCGCAAACTTGGTCACGCCCAGCCAATCGTCGACAAAGTGCCGCGACTCGCACGCCGTGAGCAACGACATGAACACCCACAGACCGAAGCAAATCCAAAAGAAAATCTTCAGCACCAGTAGCAAAATCGTGGGGTTGGTGTAGAGGTTCACCTCATACACCCACCGGTATTTGCCGTCGGGGTAAAGCGTGACGGCCTCGCTCGCATTATAGTTTGCCATAGCAGGATAAAAGGTTTTAGTTAAATTATGCCACAAAGTTACACAAAAAAGCCGGCAAGACATCTTGATGTGCAATTTTTTTTGTATTTTTGTAACGACAATACTTCGGTAAAAAAATGAAGAAGTGCTATAAATAATTGTTTCGCGTCTATTTTCGTCTATAACAACGTCTATTATCGTCAATTTTTTGTCTAAAATAATTAAGATAGACGGAAATTGACGTTGTTATAGACGTGAATTGACGCTAACCCAAAAAATTACCGAAGTATTGTAACGACTAATGACTACCGATTGATATGGAACAAGAGAAAAGAATTGAGGCTCGGCGACGTCTGGGCCACATGGCCCGCAAGGGGCTGAATATCGTGCTGGTGGCTAATCTGGTGGTGCTGCTGGCCGGTTTGGCACTACTTTACTGCGGCAATGCCGGCATCATCGGCGAGACGGGCCTATGGGTGGGACTGGTGATCCTGGTCGCCGCCCTGTTGATGACCGTGGCCTTCTATCTGGCCTATCGCAACACCATCAAGGCCGCGCAGCGCCGCCTTGACGAAGAAGAGGATACCGACGAAAAAGAAGAAATACAATAAAAAAAACACTGCAAATGTTTCTGTTTTTTTTAACACAATAGTTCGGTAATTTTTTGGGTTAGCGTCAATTCACGTCTATAACAACGTCAATTTCCGTCTATCTTAATTATTTTAGACAAAAAATTGACGATAATAGACGTTGTTATAGACGAAAATAGACGCGAAACAATTATTTATAGATGCAATATCATTATGACACGCTTTGTCTCATGGAACGTCAACGGCCTCAGGGCCTGTGTCGACAAGGGCTTTGTCGACAGCGTGCTCGCCCTTGACGCCGACTTCATCTGCCTGCAAGAAACCAAGATGCAGGCCGGACAACTTGACCTCGAGTTGCCGGGCTATAAGGCCTACTATAATTACGCCGACAAGAAAGGCTACAGCGGCACCGCCATCTTCTCGCGCCACGAGCCGATTGCCGTTACCACTGGCATCGGCGTCGACGAGCACGACCATGAGGGTCGCGTGATTACCCTCGAGATGCCGGCCTATCGCCTCGTCACCGTCTATGTGCCCAACAGCCAAGACGGCCTGCGCCGTCTGGACTACCGCATGCGGTGGGAAGACGACTTCAGGGCTTACCTCAAGCGGCTGGACGCCGACAAACCCGTGATTGTGTGCGGCGACATGAATGTCGCCCACCAGGAAATCGACCTCAAGAACCCCAAGACAAACCGCCGCAACGCCGGCTTCACCGACGAGGAGCGCGCCAAGATGACGCTGTTGCTCGACCCCGCCGACGGTGCCATGGTCGATACTTTCCGCCTCTTGTATCCCGACCGTCGCGACATCTACAGTTGGTGGAGTTACCGCTTCCGCGCGCGAGAGAAGAACGCCGGTTGGCGCATCGACTACTTCCTGGTCTCGGCCCGCCTGGCCCCACAGGTCGCCGCCGCCGACATCCACACCGCCATCCTCGGCAGTGACCACTGCCCAATCTCGCTCGACCTCAAAATGAAAGGTTTAGAAGTTGAGCGTTGAGGGGTTGAGCCATTTGCTGCTGCGATTGAAAAGAAATGTAGGGCCTGGCCTTGGCCTGGCCGCTCCAGAGCAAACCATTATCACCGAGCGCTTGTAGGGGCAGAATTTATTCTGCCCACATCGAGGCTCAACCCCTCAACCTTTTATTAAAAAAACAATACTTCGGTAAAAAATGAAAAAGTGCTATAAATAATTGTTTCGCGTCTATTTTCGTCAATAACAACGTCTATTTTCGTCAATTTCCTTAATTTTTAGACAAAAGAAACATAAGAACCTAAAATCCGCAACCTTGAAAATTCTCACGAAAATTTCCGAAAATTATCGAAAAT
>JAFTDD010000039.1 GCA_017454355.1 Muribaculaceae bacterium | reverse complement strand
TCATGAGTCTCTTTGCTTTCAATCTGTAAGTTTGGCGCAAAGGTACTCATTTCAAAAGTAGGGAGTCGAATTATTATTGGGAATTACACTGCTAATAAGGGTTTCAGAGAATTGTTAACGTTTTTTCGTGGACACTAGTGAAATTATTTATTCAATCGATAAGATTGAGAATAAAATTTTATGGATAATTCATGTTTAAAAGAAGTCAGCGCCTTTTTGCGGTGAAGTATAGATTACTTTAGTTCCTTGCCGTCAGAGAACGCTTTACCTTCGGTCTCTCCCAAGCGGATATAGGTGTGGTGAACGGGGTCGTAAGTGATTAGGTCCATCGACTCCACATCGGGATTGCCATCCTCGCCAAGGTATTGCTCGTCACAGAGGATGTTAACGATCTCGGCAATGAGGTAATAGCCGGTCGAACTCTCGTCAATCTTCTGCTTCACGCGGCATTCAAGCGTCATAGGAAACTCTCGGAACAGAGGCGCGTTCACGTTGGGTGCCTTCTCGATGGTCCAACCGGTTTTCTCCATCTTGTCCGGAGTGCTTTTGCCGCTGACGATGCCCACATAGTCTGCCGCGACTAGAGTGTCGGCCGTCGCAAAAGTCACGGTGAACTCGGGATTGTGAGCAAGGTTGTCTGTCGTCTGGTGTGAGCCGAGCGAGATGATAATCTCGTGCATATCCCATTGGCCGCCCCAAGCGGCATTCATGGCATTCGGCTTGCCATCTTTGTCGTAAGTGCCGATAATCAGCACCGGTTGTGGAAGAATCCACGGTTTTGCTCCAAAACTTTTCATAAGAAATTGGGTTCTTTTTGATAGGGTTAATCAGGTGTTTCTATTCGTTGATAAGCGAGACGCTCGTCGCCGTTAGCGAGCAAGATGATGCCGCAGTAGACAAAGCCGTAGCCAAGAATGCAGTGTTGCATTACAGTGTTATCGCGGTGGGTGTCGATGCGGATGTTTGGGTTGACGGAAAAACAGTAATTCATCACGTCGCTGAAGATGTTGTGCACATCGGGATAACTGCCCATGCGGTGGACAACGTGGTAGGGGAGCGCATCGTCAAGCCATTGGCCGTGATAAATGTGGTTATACGTTGGCTCGGGCGACGGCAAGAAGGCGAAATAGGCTGTCACGCGTCCGTCGTCTTCGACCACGCGCGCGCCATCACGCCTCATGTCGTTCAAGATGTCATCGGGCGACGGATAGTCGCCTTGCCACTGATTGAAGTTGCCGGTGGCGCGCATAATGCCCTTGGCCGCACGCAGCACTTGCATGATGGCGGGTATGTCGGCCACGGTTGCGGCTCGGATAAGACGTTCCATAGAGAGGTTGCCTTTTAGATTGCAAAATTAAATAAAATTCGACAAATTTCAAAATCAATGCTATAGCCGTTGTCTTCACATCTAACATCTAACATCTAACATCTAACATCTACAGTCTTCCCGCCTCTTTGCGTTGCGAAAAAGAATAGAGATTAGTGTCTTTTTGACGGAAAATGTGTAACTTTGTAGCGTGAAACAAGAGCAAGAGAACGCCGATGCCCGTCGTGAGCAGGGACGTGTGCGACGTTGGTTCGGCAAAGTCAAAGCGTGGCTGCAGTCGCTATCGTTCCGCACCGGAGTGATAGTGCTGTGTTGTGTGTGCCATTTTACGTGCTATCGTTTGCCCAAATGCTGCTGCCGATTAGCGCGACGGCAAAGGGTGTGCTATGGACGGTTCTCTTCGGTCTCGCAAAGACGTGTCAGTACGGAGGTCTGACGATTTTAGGCGTGGAGGGCTACAACCGCGTGAAGCGTTGGTTAAAAGGACGCCGCTCTTAAACACGAATTACCATGAATTATCCATTTATTTGAGACAAGAGGACATGAGTTTTTAAGAGATCATGAGAGTGTTTTTCTTAACTGATTTATGGATAATTTATGGGAATTTCTGATTATTATCATGTTGAGAGAGATGTAATGCTTTTTACATTGGATATGACGAAATAAAAACCCAATATAAAATATTGATATTATTATGGAAGAAACCAAGAAACCGATTAAGGCGATTTTTGTTAACGGCAGTCCGCGTAAGCGCTGGAACACGGCGCGCGTGCTCGAGAGCGCTATGGAAGGGGCCCGTGAGGCGGGTGCCGAGTGTGAGTTGGTTCACTTGTATGACATCCAGTTCCAGGGCTGCAAGAGTTGCTTTGCCTGCAAGGTGAAGAACTCCAAGACCAATGGCGTGTGCGCATTGCGCGACGACCTTCGTCCCGTGCTGGAGCGCTGCCGCAAGGCCGATGTTATTGTGCTGGGCTCGCCGATATACTATAGTTATCCGACGGGCTTGCTGCGCGCGTTCATGGAACGCTTGTGCTTTCCGGTGGGCACGTATATGTATGATGAGAATGGCAAGCACATCTGCCTTCGCGATCGCGTGATTCCCACGGCGATGATATTCACGATGAACTGCCCGGAGGACTATATGAAGCAGATTGGCTATCTACCCATTTTGGAGGAGAACACCAAGGTGATGGCCGACATCTTCGGCTACAGCGAGACGTTATACGTGTGCAACACCTATCAGTTTGCCGACTACTCGCGCTACGACTTCAACCTCTTCAGCGAGGAGGATAAGCGCCACCACCGCGACGAGCACTTTGACATCGACCTTGCCAACGCTCGCGCCCTCGGAGCGCGTCTGGTGGCCAAGTGCCCCGAGTAGTATCTATACATTTATTAACTATGATGCCTCCCATTCGCAGCAGCAAGTGGGAGGCATCATAGTTTTGGCTCTGTTAACTGTTGAGGGCTGCGAGTTCTGCCTCAACCTTAGCGAGGTCGCTGTCGGCAGTCTTGTAGTTTGAGTAGTTCTTAATCATCGAGTAGATGGCGCAGAACGGTGCTAAACCGAAAGCGAAGAGAAGGCTGATGAAAGTACGGATTACCATGTTTGAACAACCTCCGTCATCGCTTTTCCAGTCGTCGAGTTCCTCGCGCATGCGTTGTTCCGGCGTCTTGTTGAACATAAATCCCAGCGCGGTGGGTAGCGAGCCGATGCCGGCGATTATCCATGCCCAGATTTTGACGTTGGAGGGGTCACTCGATGACTCGGCGCAAATCCACATCAATAAGCCGATGAGGAAGAAGAAGCCCACAATAAAGAGTTTGATGCGGCTTGACGACTTCTGCTTGGCGCAGTCGTTCTTTATCTCTTCGAGCAACTGCACGGTGCAGTCGTGGCATAACGGCTTGCCGTCTTTCTGGTAAGTGGCCTCTTCTGCACACACCTTGCACATCGCCTTGCCGCAATGTCCGCAGTGAATAACTGCCGGCCGGTCGTTATGTTGGTAACAC
Organism: Muribaculaceae bacterium; assembly: GCA_017454355.1. GTDB lineage: Bacteria > Bacteroidota > Bacteroidia > Bacteroidales > Muribaculaceae > Sodaliphilus. The sequence goes on along the minus strand of JAFTDD010000039.1, from coordinate 23,283 downwards.
GGGTTGAAGCCACCACCGCTGTTCGCCATTTGCGGAGCGGACTGCGACATGACGGGCGCGATGCCGGGTTGATTTGCGGCACTGGGGTTGGGGTGTCCGCAGTAGGGACAGGCGGCGGCTTTGTCGCTCATCTGGCCGCCACATTCGTTGCATGTTGTCAATGCCATATTTTATGAATGGCCACCGCGGTGTGGTGGAACTGGCGACCCGGACGTATCACGTGCGGTGGACTTCCTTAAATTGTTGGACGGAATGAGAAAAGCGTGGGTCGCCGTACAAGTGTCACTCGCTCGACTGTACGCGGCCTTGGCGTGCCTAACTCCGTCCGAACGAGCAACGCAGGAAGCCCACGCATCAATGTTATATATAGCAGCAAATGACGACTCTAACTCCGTAAGAGAGATGCCGCCGATGGCTACTACAATACAAATGAAGCAAGGCATCTACCATGCGTTGCCTTGTCCACGACGGAGTAAAAGAAATCTGCCAAGAATTCGTACAGTCAGGACAAAGCGTTACAAGTAAACGCTTCTCGTTATGTCTGTCAATAGGCCGAAACCTATCGCACCGCAAAGTTACAAAATAAAATGCAAATACCGCGCAAAAATGTGATTTTTTTGCATGTTTTTACGAGATTGGCAACGAAAAATAATCGATGGCTTTTTATAGGGAAGTGCTTATACGACCGCCCATCTATGCCTTTTGATGGCAAAAAGTTTAGGAAAATGCAAAATGATTTGGTAAAGTGGGAAAAAAGTTGTAACTTTGCATCGCTTTTTGCGACAAATTATTTTAATTTATTAATTACAAACGATTTATGAATCACTACGAAACCGTTTTCATTCTTAATCCCGTTTTATCTGATGAGCAGATAAAGGAAGCGGTAGCCAAATTCGTGACCGTTCTCACCGACAATGGTGCGACGATTGTCAACGAAGAGCAGTGGGGCATGCGTAAACTTGCCTATCCCATTGAGAAGAAGTCGACCGGTTACTACACTCTGGTCGAGTTTGATGCCGAGCCCACAGTGGTGGAGAAACTCGAGACCGCTTATCGCCGCGACGAGAAGGTGATGCGCTTCCTGACGTTCCGTCTGGACAAGCACGCCGCCGAGTACGCCGCCAAGCGTCGCGCCAAGAAGGCCGCACAGGCCGCCGAGGCCGCTGCCGCCGAGTGACTCTATTAATCATTCTTTAATCATCAAACAATTCTTTAAGATTATGGCACAAACTCAATCCGAGATTAGATATCTCACTCCGCTGTCGGTCGACAAGACCAAGAAGAAGTATTGCCGTTTCAAGAGAATGGGCATTCACTACGTCGACTATAAGGACGCCGAGTTCCTCAAGAAGTTCCTCAACGAGCAGGGCAAGATCCTGCCGCGCCGCATCACCGGCACGTCGCTCAAGTTCCAGCGCCGCGTGGCTCGCGCCGTCAAGCGTGCCCGTCACCTGGCTTTGCTGCCCTTCGTGGCCGACTTGATGAAGTAAAGTCATCGCGAGAGATATTTCATAGAGGAATAACCCAATCAAGAGAAACATTATTATGAAACTTATATTAAAACAAGACGTGTTGGGCCTTGGTTACAAGGACGACGTCGTGGAGGTGCGCAATGGCTACGGCCGTAACTACCTCATTCCCCAGGGCAAGGCTATCCTTGCCACCGAGAGTGCGCTGAAGGTTCTCGCCGAGGATATGCGTCAGCGTGCCCACAAACTTGCCAAGGCTAAGGCTCAAGCCGAGGCCGTCGCCGCCTCGCTGCAGGGCGTGAGTTTGGTGATTGAGACCAAGGTGAGCAAGAGCGGCACTATCTACGGCTCGGTGACCAACATTCAGGTTGCCAACGCTCTGGCCGAGAAGGGTCACAATATCGACCGCAAGATCATCGCCCTCAAGGGTGTGATCAAGGAGGTCGGCAAGTATGTCGCCACGGTTCACCTGCACAAGGAAGTTCAGGTCGAGATCCCCTTTGAGGTGATTAGCGATGAGCCCGCTCCCGTTGAGGAGGCTCCCGTTGTTGAGGAGGCCGCTCCCGCCGAGGAGGCCGCTCCCGTTGCCGAGGCTCAGGCCGAGGAGGCTCAGGCCGAGGAGGCCGCTCCCGCCGAGTAAGTTATAAACCGGGCTGCCACAATGTGGCTGCAAACGGTACCTAAATAGTCCGATGCTCCATTAGGAGCATCGGACTATTCTGTTATCTCACTGAATTTTCGGTGGATCACAACTATGCTTTGTGCATTGCGCTGAGGGCGGCGGCAGTGTGAGCGGCCAGGCGGGCGTTGTTGAGCACAAGTTGGATGTTGGAGGCGAGGCTGTCGCCGCCGGTGAGGTCTTTGATTTTGGCAAGCAGGAAGGGCGTTGTCTCCTTGCCGTGGATGCCCAGGCGGTTGGCCTCGGCCACTGCCTCATCAATGGCCTTGTTGATGACTTCGGCCGGCATGGAATATTCCTACGGAATGGGATTGGTGACGAGTATGCCCCCTTGCAGGCCAAGCAATTGCTTGATGCCAAACAGTTTGGCGAGTTTCTCGGGCGAGTCGACGCGGTAGTCCACCTTAAAGCCGCTGTGGCGGGTGTAGAATGCGGGCAACTCATCGGTGCCGTAGCCAATCACAGGGACACCCTTTGTCTCGAGATACTCGAGGGTGAGACCCAGGTCTAGAATAGACTTTGCCCCGGCGCAAATCACCATTACCGGAGTCATTGCCAGCTCCTCGAGGTCGGCGCTGATGTCCATCGTCGTCTCGGCGCCGCGATGCACACCGCCGATGCCACCGGTGGCAAACACTTTGATGCCGGCCATGGCGGCGATAATCATCGTGGTGGTGACGGTGGTGGCTCCGTCCTCGCCGCCGGCGATAATCGCGGGCAGGTCACGGCGCGAGACCTTGGTGACGGCCTGGCCTTTTTTGCCCAGATACTCAATCTCATCGGGTGTGCAGCCCGCTTTAAGTTTGCCGCCGATAATGGCGATGGTGGCAGGAACGGCGCCGTTGTCACGGATAGTCTGCTCGACGCGCAGTGCTGTCTCGACATTCTGCGGATAGGGCATGCCGTGACTGATGATGGTCGATTCGAGGGCAACAACGGGCATGTTGTTGTCAAGTGCGTGTTGCACTTCGGGTGAAATGGAAAGAAATTGATTCATCTTATAATTAAATTTAGGCCACGCTGGTGCGTGGGAAATCTTTCAAAATCTTTTAATTATGAATTGTGAATTAAATTAGGGATTTTTGGATGACGGAGTGTGGCGACAGCAGGGCGGCTCGCGCGGCTCGTAGGCCGGTGCGGGCTGTGTCGATAAAAGCGTCGCCTGTCAGCGTGGCGTGGACTACGCCGGCCAGGAAGGCATCGCCGGCACCGTTGGTGTTAACAATGTCAGTGACAGGCAGCGCCGGCAGCGAGTGCATGGCTTGGCCGTCGCTGCACAGGGTGCCGTGGCTACCCAGGGTGACGTAAACGCGCTGCACGCCTTGGGCATGAAGAGCGCGCACGGCGTCGTCGATATCATCGGCTCCGGTCACGGCGAGCGCCTCGTGGCGGTTGAGTTTGAGGGTGTGCAGCCTGCGGTCGCGGCTTGCCTTGAGTGCATCAATGATGCGTGGCGCCTTGGCGGTGCTCACAGTGTCCACCATCAGCGGCGCAATGCAGTTGTCCAGAAGGTAGAGCAGGGCGGCGGTGGCAATGTTGGTATCGGCCACAACAGCGTCGCTGTTGTTGATCTCATCAATACGCTCGGCAAGCCACTCCGGCGTGATGTGGGTCACGGCTTCGGTGTCGGCAACGGCAACGACGAGTTCGCCGCTATGGTCGTTTACACAAAGGTAGAGGCCACCACGCGTGCCGTCGCGCTGTTGGCTCAGCGACAAGTCGAGACCGGCGGCCTCACACTGTTCGCGGCACAGAGTGCCGAATATGTCGCCGCCAAAGATTGTGGCGAAACGCACGGGGTGCCCAAGCGCGTGAAGGTCACGCGCGATATTATGAGCCACGCCGCCGTAACTCATCGCCACATGGCCGGGATTGGAGTCGTTAGGCACAAGAGCGTGGCTGGCCGTGGCCATGATGTCGATGTTCGCTCCTCCGATAACGGTAATCATAGCGTCAGTCATCATTTGCTGGTTTGAGAATGCAAAGTTAATCTAAAATTCGCAAAACTATATATAAAGCGTTTCATTGTTGACTGATAGCATTTTGCGCAGCAAAGTTACACTTTTATTGGGGAATGTGCAATTAAAAATCACATTTTTCTTGGGGAATATGCGTCTAAAAATCACACTTTTCTTGGGGAATACGATAAAACACCTTATGTTTCACTTTTTTTGCCCCTTGTGTTTACATCTTTATATGTAGCACTTGTGACGACGTAGTGGGGATGGACGGTGGTGGAGAAACGGATGTCGGCGGCGCGGGCCAAGACGTTGGGTAGATCATCGGTGAGGCCCTCGCCGGTGAGTTTGAGGAAACTTTCTTTCATGGTCCATAGTCGGGTGAATTGTGTCGCGTCCTTGAGTATGGTTGAACATTCGGCCTCGGACATCGTGTGGCGAAGCAGGTCAACATCGGGCGTGATTAGACTCTCGACGTCAACGCCAACGGGCTGGAGGCCAACGGCAACGGCAACTGCGGCCTTGCAGTGGCTGAGGCTGATATGGACGTCGGGCCGGCCGTCAACTGCCGGCTTGCCGCGGTCGTCATAGTATAACACCGGTGGCTCGGTGATGCCGAAGCGCTCGTTCAGGGCGCGGCACAATAGCAGATAGACCGCGAGCGACTGCCGGCGGTCGGTCTCGCGGCTGTAGCGCATGGCGTGCTCGCGGCGTTGAGGCGACACCGCGAGCAGTGCCGCCTCAATGTCCAGCCTGTCCAACTTATCGTCAACGTAGAGCCACATTTCACTTAGAAGACTTAGGCCTCTTAGATTTCTTAGAACTCTTAGTGGCTCCTCAGGGTGAATGTGACGCGAGTGGCGCGGTGGAGGCAGCAGATGGCAATACCCTCAATGAGATAGGCAATCAGGTAACTGTACCAGATGGCCTGTGGCGCGACTTTGGCTACCACCCACAGCACGGGAATGACCGTGAGCGAAAGTGCGAACGAGATGAAGAGCGCCATGCGGTGGTGGCTGTAGAGTTTGTAGACAATCATCAACACGTAGATGTAGCAGAACGGGATGAAACTCAAGGCGAACACGCGTAGGGCGTGATTGCTCTCGGCCATCGTTGCCGGGTCGTCGCAGCCAAACAGTTCAGCGATACCTTGTGGCCAAATCCAAACAAAAGCGCACGTGACGACCATTGCTGTGGTAATAAAACGGAAACCCTTGGTGATCACCTCGCGAAGACCTGCCTCGTAGCTGAGCCCCACCTGAATGGCACCGAGTGACTGAAGCGTCTGGCACGTGCCCGAGAGGAAGAGGTTGTAGACCTGCAGCAGGTTCATGCATAGGGCAAACACAAAGATGCCGGTTCGTCCGGTGGTCGAGAGCACGATTGTGTTGGCACTGAGCAGTAACAGTGTCAGGCAGATTGAGGCTACGGCAAGCGGCGCGCCCTGCGACACAATTTGTCGCCAAGACGGCAAGATGCCTTTCAGGGAGAAAAGCGGCGTGAGCCGGCGGTTGTCTTTCGATATCCAGTGGCATAGCAGGATGGCGATGCCCACCAAGTGGCCTACCACGGTGGCGGCGCTTGAACCGGTGATGCCCCAGCCGCACCATTGGATGAAGATAATGTCGAGCAGCAGGTTGAGCGCGTTGTCGATAACCACGGCAACAGAAACCAACCGCGGACTGCCGTCCACTCCCACCATAGTCGATAACCCCCACATAAGGATAAACGCCGGGTTGCCGATTAACAGCACTCGCATATAGTCGCGGGCCAGCGGCAACAGTTCCTCGTTGGAACATAGCAGCCGCGCTGTCTCATTAGGGAATATCAGTCCACCCACAATGGTCAATATCAGTCCCACGCTCATGCTGAGGGTGAGGGCGCGTGTGAAGAACCGCCGCGCCGTGGTGATGTCACTCTTTCCCAAAGCGTAGGCCACAAGCATACCGGCACCGGCGTTGATGAGCAGGTGCAGAGTGAAGATAAACTGATTGATGGGCTTTGAGAGATTGATGGCGCTCACACCGTCCGGGCTAATCAGGTTGCCGACGATGATGCCGTCCACCACGTTGCCAAGGCAGCCGCTGAGTGCCACCAATATATATGCCCAAAGATATTGATAAAACACTGTTGAAAGGTTTAGAGGTTGAGGAGTTGAGAGGTTGAGAGGTTGAGGGGTTGGGGGTTGAGGGTTGAGCCTCGCGCTATCGCGCTCGGGGATAATAGTTTTGTCATTTGAGGGCGGCCAGGCCCTACATCTCTTTCCATTTGCGATAGCAAATGGCTCAACCTCTCAACCCTCAACCTCTCAACCATTCGTCAGAGGTCGAAGAAGCCGAAGCCGCCGATGGCTGTGAGCATACGCTCGACATAGTCCCACGACGTGGGCGACCAGTTGAATCCCAAGCGGTAGAGCATTTGGATTGTGAGGTCATTGTCGCGTGCCACGTCGGTGGTCTTCTGGCCATGAGCCATGTCTTGATAGGCGAGCAGGCTCGAGAGCGACTTGGCCTTGGCGGGATCATTGCCTGCAGCCTCCATCGCCTCATTGAACTCCTCTTGCTCGACAAAACGCACTCCGTCGCCCACGGCTGTGAGACCCTGCAACACGTCGCCCAGGAACTGGCCGTGGATGTTATAGGGGTGGAAGACGGTACACTCGGCCGGTGTGGTCGCCAGCAACACGATGGCATGGGCCACCTCGTTGATGGGCGAGAACTCCACCCGCTTGTTGCGCATGGCGTGGGGGCAGCACCCCAGCATGTTATAGACCTTGATGCGGCCCATAAACGAGTTGGTCGAGAAGTTGGCCTGGAACTCGCCGTCGGTGCTGCGTGCCGCCAGGTTGCCCACGCGCATGATTTTGGCGCTCAACCCGCGGTTTGCCACGGCGTCAAGAATTAGTCGCTCGGCCATGAACTTGCTATAGATGTACTTGTTGCCTAGATACTGGCCCATGTAGAGGCGGTGCTCGGTGAACACATCGTCGCGCGGCTCGCCGGCCCATAGGCCGCGTGTGCTTGCCGTGGAGATGTGCACCAGCGTGGCGCCGTGCTCGAGGCAGTAGTCCACACAGCGTTGTGCGCCGCCGATGTTAACGTCCTCAATCTCTGTGCCCTCGCTGAAGTGCTTGACGATGGCGGCGCAGTTGAACACTGTGTCCACCTTAATGCCCTCGCCAAAGGGTGAGGTCACGTCGCCCGTGATGACGTGGAGACGGCTGCCGAAGAGGTCCTTGAACGAGTCGGCGAAGTAGTAGTAGAGCAGCGTGCGCAGGCGGCTCTCGGCTTTCTCGACATTGGCACCACGCACGAGGCAGTAGATTTGCTCGGCGTCCGAGTCAATGAGGTCGCGCAGGATGTGGATACCCAAATATCCCGTGGCTCCGGTGACGAGCACGTTGCCCAACCGGCGACTCTCGCCGTGACGGAAAGCGTTGAGCGTGTTAGCCTCCAGCACCCGGTTGATGGCCGAGTAGTCATAGTCGCGCACCTCATCGTGCCCCTCGACCTCGTTGCCGCCACCGACCAAGCGTGCCAGCGCTCGCGGGGTGGGGTTGGCAAACACGTCGCCGTAGGCCACATGCAGGCCGGCCTTGTCGGCCTCGATGATGACGCGGGTAACAACCAGCGATGTGCCGCCCAACTCAAAGAAATTGTCGTTGGCGCCCACGCGGTCCATCTGCAAAATCTCGGCAAAGATCTCGGCAAACTTGCGCTCGGTGTCGGTTGCCGGCTCCTCGTAGGTTCCGGTGACGGCCAGTTGCGGCTCGGGCAGTGCCTTGACGTCTGTCTTGCCGTTGGGTGTCATCGGCATGGCTTCCAACTGCAAGTAGGCAGTCGGTACCATATATTGGGTGAGGCTCTTGGAAATTTCGGCCTTGAGGGCGTCCGGCGCGATTTCGCGCGAGGCGGTGTAGTAGGCACACAGGTGCTCCTTGCCGCCCAGTTGGCGGATGAGGATTACCACCTTCTTCATGCCGTCCACCTTGAGCATGACGTTCTCGATTTCGCCGAGTTCGATGCGCAAGCCGCGCAACTTGATTTGGTGGTCGGTGCGGCCCAGGATAATGACGTTGCCGTCGGGCAGCCAGCGAGCGTAGTCACCGCTGCGGTACACTCTCGTGCCGTGGTAGTCGATAAAGCGCTCGCGCGTCATCTCGTCCAGGTTGTTGTAGCCGCGTCCCACACCGCGTCCGCCGATGTAAAGTTCACCCACGACGCCCACCGGCAACTCGTTGCCGTCGCCGTCGACGATAAACTCCTTGACGTTGAGTTGCGGGCGCCCCACAGTAACAACTTCGGCATGGGTCAACTCGGCGTTGTTGCTGGCCACCGTAATCTCGGTGGGGCCGTAGCAGTTGAAGATGCGTGCCTTTGTCACGCGGCGCATCTGCGAGAGCAACTGGTCGCTGAACTTTTCGCCGCCGGCGCGCGCGATGTGGATGCCGGCGATAGCCTTCTGGAAGTCTTCGCATGTAAGCCACGTGAGCCATCGTGATGGCGTGCCGCTCACCATGTCGATGCGTTCGCGCTTGATGAGTGCGGCGAGTTCCAGCGGGTTATTGGCCTGCTCCTCGGTGGCGACGACAAGCGTCTTGCCGTTATAGAGAGCCATACCGATGTCCTGCAGCGCGGCGTCGAACGAGATTGTGGTGACGCTCAACACGCGCGTGGCATCGGTCATGACGGCGTTGGCAAACACGTTGGCGGGATGACCGTAGAGGTAGTTGCAGATGCCCTCATGACGCAGCATCACACCCTTGGGGCGGCCGGTTGAGCCGCTGGTGTAGATAAGATAGGCGAGGTCATCGGGAGTGATGGCCGGAGCCTCGGGGAGTGATGACGCGCTTTCAGTCGCGACGAGGGTCTCCACATCAATGCCCTTGCCGGAGGGAAGTGTGTCGAGGCGGTCGGCGGTTGTGATGATAAAGCGTGCCTCGCTATCCTCGAGGATAAGTTTCACGCGGTCGGCGGGGTAGTCGGGGTCACAGGGAATGTAGGCGGCACCGGCTTTGAGCGTGCCGAACAGGGCGAGAATCAGTCGGCTCGTGCGTGGCAAGAGCAGCGCCACGCGGTCGCGGGCCTTGACGCCGCGTGCCTGCAGTCCGGCGGCGATGGCATCGGTCACGCGGTTCATCTCGACGTAGGTGAACGTGCCGTCGACGGCTACCAGAGCCTCTTGGTCGGGCTGTGTGCCGGCATAGTGACTGATGCACTCGTGCATAAAGCGGAATGGAGCCTCGCCGGTGGCCACTTGGCGCAGTCGTTGCAACTCACGCTCTTGGTTGCCACTCACAATCGATAGGCTTCTCACGCGAGCCATCGGTTCGTCAGCCATATTGTCCGCCACGGTGGCGATGCTCTCGGCCAGCGATTGCGCCAATCGTTCGCTATAGAGTGCGTCGTCGTATTGCACCACCACGCCGCGCGTCTCTATCTTGATGTTAATCTTGAACTTGGGTACATTTAGTTCAAGCAATTCTTGAGACACCTTTTGCCCGTTGACGGTGTACTGTTGCAGCACGCCAACTTGGTAGGCGTAGGCAATTGAGGGCTTGAAACCGTAGTCGGCGGCGATGGTGGCGAATGGGTAGTCCTCGTGGTGAAGTGTGGTGTCGAACGTGTCGCTTGCCGCCTTGAGGAAGTCGGCAACGGTAACATCGTCAATGCTCAATCCCAATGCGAGCGTGTTGACAAACATACCCACTGTGTCGGCAATCTTGAGGTTAGAACGGCCGCCGCTCACGGTACACAAGTACACGTCGCGATTGTTGGTGTGTCGTGAGGTGACGTAGGCTGTCGCTGCCAAGAAGAGGTGAGCCGGGGTGATGCCTTGCTTGCGGCAGAAGTTGCCGATCGACTTGTGGTCGACGGGCACAACGGCTTCGCCGATGAGGCCTTGTCGGTCACTCTTGGGCAAATCGGCAGGAATCTCGCTGGCTCCCTCGCAGGTGGCGAGGCGCTCGGCGAAGAAGCGGCGGGCGGCGGCAAACTCCTCGCCATCGGCTGCGCGTTGCTGGTCGGCGACGAAGTCAAGATAGGTGTATTGCTCGGCTTGCGGCTTCTTGCCCTCGAGAACCTCGTTAATCTGACGGATGAGCAGGTCGGCCGAGCCGCCGTCAAAGGCCAGATGGTGTACGTCGAGCAGCAGGTGGGCGCCGGCCGGAGTCTTCACCACTTCCATGCGGCACAGCGGTGCCTTGCGCAGGTTGAAAGGTTTGACAAACTCGTTCTTGTAGTCTGCCAACTGCTCATCGCTCATCTCTGTAACCGGCACTGCGATTGCTACCTCGTCATCGACAATCTGGACAATGGCGTCGCCCTCGGTGTCGAAGCGCGCACGCAGTTCGGGGTGGCAGGCTGCCGCGGCACGCGCCGCCTCGGCGAGCGCCGTGGCATCGGTACCCTCGGGATATGACAGCAAGTAGGGAATGTTGTAGATTGTTGATGTCGGATTCTTCAGGCACTCAAAGTAAACGCCCGTCTGCGCATAGGATAGCGGAGCGGAGCCTTTGTCCTTAGAACTCTCAGAATTCTCAGAACTCTCAGATGCTTGCGGATGAACCATCATCGCCTTGAGGATGGCGTTCTCGACGGTTTGCAGCGTACCCTCTTTGAGTATCGCCTTTGAGTCGAGGGCTACGCCATAGCGCTTGTTGACCTGCACGGCAAGACGGATGGCCGAGATGGACGTGAGACCGGTGTAGCCCAGCGGTGTGGTGATGCCAAACTCGCTGTTGCCGGCGATGCCGGCGATGAGGTCGTGCAACTCTTGCTCGAGCACGTTGAGCGGTGCGGCAGGAGCGTTTTCAGTCACCTCGGCGGCCTTTTTCTCGGGTTTGGGCAGGGCGCGCTTGTTCACTTTCTGGTTCTGGTTCAAAGGAATGACGTCGATTTGCATCGTCACGGCCGGCACCATGTAGGGCGGCTTGCGCTCGAGGATAAACGCATCCAGCGCGTCAATGTCGATGGTGTTGTCGCTCACGACGTAGGCAGCGATGAACTTGCCGCCGCCCTCCTCGTCAAAGGCCTGCACCGTGGCATCCTTGATGCCCGGGAACTCGCGGATAACACTTTCGACCTCTTTAAGTTCGATGCGGAAGCCGCGGATTTTTACCTGGCCGTCGCGACGACCCACAAACTGGATGTTGCCGTCGGGCAGATAGCGCACGACATCGCCTGTGCGATAGACGCGGCCGTACTTTGGGTTTTCATCAAACGGGTTGCTGATAAACACCTCGACTGTCTTCTCAGGCCGGTTGAGATAACCCATGCCCACTTGTGGTCCGCTCACCCACAGTTCGCCCGTTGCTCCGGCAGGCTGGCGGCGTCCCTCTTGGTCAACGATGTAGAGGTGCATATTGTCGAGCGGCTTGCCGATGGGGATGTCCTTGAGTTTACTCTTAACCGGGAAGGTGGTGGTGAAGATGGTACATTCGGTGGGGCCGTAGCCGTTATAGAAATTATAGCCCGTGGGCGGCTCGAGCGTGGCGAGTTTCTCGCCGCCGGTGCTCAGGTGCAGCAACGAGTGGTTCTCAATGCCGGTGGCAAACTGGTAGCCCACCTGGGTGGTCATGAAAGCGTGGGTGATGCCCTCGCGCTCGAAGTATTCGTTGAGAGCAATCAGGTCGAGGCGCAGTTCCTCAGGCACGATGTGGACGGTGGCGCCTGTGGTCAACGCGGGGTAGAGGTCCATCATGCAGGCATCGAAGCCGTAACTGGCATAGGCCGCCACATTATGCTCCGGACGCAGGTCATAGTAGCGGCGATACCAGTTGCAGAATGCCACCAAATTGCCGTGGCTCAGGCGGCAACCCTTGGGCACACCGGTTGAACCGCTGGTGTAGAGCAGGATAAAGAGGTCGGAGGGTGCCGGCACTGCGTCCTCCCCCAACCCCCTCCTAAAGGAGGGGGCTATGGGTTGCGGGAGCGTTGCGAACTCGCTGGTAAGCAGGGTGTCGCCTTGATACTCGTCCACTATATTGCGCAGTTCGGCATCGGCAATCAGCAGTTTTGCCTCGGCGTCTTTCATCATGAAGTTGAGGCGCTCGGCGGGGTATGTTGGGTCAAGCGGCTGATAGGCGCAGCCGGCTTTGAGCACACCTAATGAGGCAATCGCCATCCACTCGCAGCGCGGGATAAGGATGCTCACCACGTCGCCGCGTCTCAGACCACGGCCGGCGATGTTGGCCGCGATGCGGTCACTCAGGTCGTTCACCTGGCGATAGGTGTAGCGGCGGTCTTTGTAGACCACGGCAACGGCGTCGGGAGTGGCGTCGGCTTGGGCATTGAAGAGCGACACGATGGTCTGGGTGTTGTCGTAGGGCACATCGTTGTCGTTGAATGTGTCTAACTCGGCGATGCGCGCCGGCGTGGTGAGATTGATGTCGATCACCTTCTCACACTCGAGCATCCCTTTCACAACAGCCTCGTAACTCTCGAGCACACCGGCGATGAGTTCACGGCTATACTCGTTGCTGCTGTATTCGGCCTTGATGTGATAACGACCGGCCAAGATGTAGGCCTTGAGGTACAGAGGCACACCCAGCGTGCTGTTGCACAGGCGCGTGGTGCTCATCGGCGCGCCGCACAACTGCTCGTCGCCAAAGAGCATGCCGTGCCATGCGAACATGGACGCCGACTGCGGGTTGAGGTCTTGCATAAGGTCGATGTAACTATAGATGTCATGCTTGCGGCAACCGCTCATCTGGTCCTGCATCTGTCGCAGCAAGTCCAGCACTGTGGTGGAGTTGTCAAAACGGGCATAGACCGGCAGTGTCTTCACCGTCATGCCCACCGAGTGGAGGAAACGCTTGTCGGAGCGTCCGTTATAGATGGTGGTGAAAAGCGACTCGCGCTCATTGTTGAATTTTGCGAGCCAGATGGAGTACGCTGTGGTGAAGAAATTGCTTTTGAACACGCCATTCGCCTTGCAATAGGCGTCGACTGCGGCCATATCGACATCGAGGGTGCGCGTGAGGTTGTCCTCGGTGTGCTCCGGCTCATAGCGGTCGGGCAGCAGCACGGTGTAGGTGTCGCCGCAGTTGAAATTGTCGGCATACCACTTTTTGGCCTCTTCAAAGGCTTCACTGTGGCGCGCCTTCTCTTCGGCGACGGCCAGCTCGGCCAGAGTGAGCTGCTCCGGCTCGAGGGGGCGGCCGCTATAGGCGGCGTCAATGTCGGTGAGTACCGCTTTGAGGCTAGTGTAGTCGTTGATGATGTGATGGGCGTCGAGCAGCAGATAGAAGTGCTCGGCATCGCGCAGCAGGCGGAAGTTGAACAGTCGTCCGCCGTAGATGTCAAAGGGGATAATCATGCCTTTTTTGGCCTCCTCGATGTCGTCAACGACCTCGAGCGTCAGCGTCCAACTCTCGACCTCGTTGAGGTCGACGTTTTGCACGGGGAAGCCATCGTCATCGACGGTGATGCGGGTGAAGAACGTCGGGTGGTTCTTCGTCGCGGCTATTACGGCCTGACGCAGGCGTTCGCCGTCGAGGCTGCCGTCCAGCGTGTAGAAGTACGGCGTGTTGTAGAGTGCCTCGCCGATGTGGTCGGCACACTCGGCGTAAACGCCATATTGTGTTTTTAATAATGGAGCCATATCTTTAATTCATAATTCAGAATTCATAATTCATAATTGGGAGTTTGACGGTAAAAAACTCGCAACCCCTCAACCTCTCAACTCTCAACCATCAACCTCTCAACTCTCAACCTCTCAACCGTTCATAATTACCACTTGATGGAGAAGATGCGGGGACTGACGGTGACCGACAGCCATGCCCAACGGAGTTTGGTGCCGGCCGCCGAGCGTTTGAGTCGCTCCATATTGGAAGAGCCGTTCATCACCGAGTAGCCGAAGGCAACGTTCACCTCCTTGATGATGCGGTAGGCGATGTTTAACTCAAACTCGTGTCCCAGCGTCATGCCCATGTCCTCCAACTTGGTCGCGGTGGCCAGATAGTGGTAGGAACCATCGATGTGAAGCCCTTTGAGCGGCTCACCGCCCACGCGGAAGTAGAGATTCTGCAAGCCCGGCGTGAAACCGCCATAATAGGTCGAGACATAAAAGAAGTCCATCATGCCGTAGAACCGGTGGTGCGAGCCGTAAATCGGGTTGAAACCGCGTATCACATCGTGACGGACAAGGCCGAGACCACCCTGACGCGGTACGGCGAAGTATTTGTCTCCGCTCAAGTAGTCAAATCCGGCGGTGAGGTGCAGTTGCTTGATGGGGGAGTAGCGCGCCAGCGCGCTCGCCATCCACGCGTTGATCTTAATCTTGTCCTCGTTGTGACCAAACTGGTGGTAGTAGGAGCCCTCCACGAGCCAATGCTTGGGCGTGAAGCGCAGGAAACCTCCAATGAGTTGCTGGTGTTCGGTCTTGGGCTTCTCTATGTCCAGTATGCTCTGCATACCGGTGTCCATCGCTATGAGCGAGATGCCGAGCAGTCCGCCGTTCTTGTCTTTTTTGAATGTTGACGAGAATGGCAACTCGTAGTGGTACCACAGCGTGAGCCACGACTTGTAGGCTTGCGCTCCGTTCAGATAGGTCGTGCCGCCATTGATGTTGGCGGCGTTCTGGTTAAAGGCACCGATGGCGTGCACCTTGTGGCCGTGACCCTCCCATCCGAGTTTGAGACAGTCGTGGGAGAAAGCGGCCATCGACCAGTCGTTCTTGCCGATGATGCGCTCGTCGTCGTAACTCAAACTCTGGCGTCCGAATTTAGCGAAGCCTCCCCAGTGCGCTCTCACGCCGGCCCAAGCTTCATAGAGGTTAAAGTTGCCTTTGCCCTCCTGGCCCCAGACGCCGTTGTGCTGGGCAGTGACGCGCATCTGCAGCCAGTCGCTCTTGTCGTAGCCTACGCTCAAGCGCGTTCGTGCCAGAATAAAGTTGGCTTTGTCGCTTGTGGGGTCGTTCTCGTTGGCGAGGCCGCCGCGCCGCAACTCGCCGCGCGTCATCAATTGCGCGTCGAGCATGAACGTGTTAGTCCTCTCAACTACCCTCGCGGAGTCTCCCCCTGCCCCCTCCTTCAGGAGGGGGAGAGTGGTCGTCGCGTCTTGAGCCGCGGCAATTGAGGCAATTGCCAGAAATCCGATGAAAAATGCCGTTCTCATCGCTAATTTCGATTGTTTCGCGTCTGTTATCGTCTATAAGATGTCTATTTTCGACAATTTTTTATTTTAGACGTGAATTGACGTTGTCATTGACGTGAATAGACGCTAACCTCTAAAACGATGTTTCTTCACTCGAAGTTGAACAGGTTGATAAAGCCCGTCATCTTGAACACGTTCTTGATGTCGTCGTTCACCTTGGTCAGGGTCACGCCGGCGCCGCTCGCCTTGGCCTTCTTGAGGATGGCCAGCAGGATGCGCAGTCCGCTCGAGGCGATGTAGTCGAGTTTCTCGCAGTCAATCACGATGTCCTTGCCATCACTCTCCAGCAACGGTTGTAGTTCTTGTTCGGCCTGTACGGCCGCGGCGGTGTCGAGTTCGCCTTCGAGGGTAGCAATCAACTTGCCCTCAACTTCTTGAATTGACGTTTTCATTATCCTTTTATTTTTGTTATTGTTATCTATTATCGGTTCTTCAGTATTTTGGTGAGGGTGAGGATGTTGTGGGAGGCGTGGCGCTCGTAGTTGATGGTGTCCATCAGTTGGCGCACCAAGAAGATGCCCAGGCCGCCGATTTGGCGTTCCTCGGCGCTTAGCGTCGTGTCGACGTCAGGCGCGTCGGTGGGCGCGAAGGGTGTGCCGCTGTCGGTGATGATGAAGCGCAACTCGGTGGCAGAGGCCTTGGCGGTGATGTCGATGTTGCCGGTCTCGCCGGTGGGGTAGGCGTAGTTGATAACGTTCACCACGACCTCTTCCACGGCGAGTTTGACGTTGGCTGCGTCGCTGTGTTCCATGGCCAACTCGGCGATGACGCCTTCCACAAAGGTGTTCACCTCGTGCACTTGCTTCAGGTCGTTGGTCACGGTGATGGTGCGGTCGAGCGTCAGTCGCTCGGCCTCGGGTTGCCACGTCACGGCGAGCATAGTGATGTCGTCGCTCTGTTCGGCGGTGCCCACAAATGTTTTGACGGTGTTGACGACGGTGGGGATGATTTCTGTCGCCCCTACGGGGCTAAATGACGAATCGCCATGTGCAGGGGTTCCGCCTTCGGCTCCACCCCTGCCTAAAATCTTGTCGCTCCTAACGGGGCTCTCTCCACCGCTGCAAGAAATTGATTTCAGGAGGCGGGAGAGGCCGAATTGCTCGTGGCTTTCGTTCATGGCCTCGGTTATGCCGTCGGTGTAGAGCAGCAGCGTGTCGCCGGGCGTCAACTGTGTCTCTTGCGCCTGAAAGCACCAACCGCTATCCACACCGAGCGGCAGGTTAGACTTCACATCCAGCAACTCGGCTTCCAGCTCCCCTCCTTTAGGAGGGGCGGGGGGGAGGCCAGTTTGTACTTCGATTGGCGCGTCGTGTCCGGCGTTGCAGTAGCGCAGGCGTCCCGTGGGCAGGTCGAGCACGCCGATAAAGAAAGTGACAAACATGCACGCCTCGTTGTTCTGGCACGACGAGTGGTTGATTTTCTCCATGATGCGCGCCGGGTTGCTCTCCCTCGCGCCGATGGTGCGGAACATCGAGTGTGTCACCGCCATCACCAGCGCCGAGGGCACTCCCTTGCCGCTCACGTCACCGATGCAGAAGTATAACTTGTCGTCCCTGACGAAGTAGTCAAACAGGTCGCCTCCCACCTCGCGGGCCGGCTCGAGCAGTCCGGCGATAGTCACATTGTGCATCGTGGCTTGTGCGTCGGGCAGCATGTCCCGCTGGATTTTGCGGCCCACCTGCAGTTCGCTCTCGAGGCGTTGCTGCTCGAGTTGTGTCTCGTGCAGGCGTCGGTTGTTTCTCATCACGCGCCACAGGATAAAGCCGAGTATGCCGAAGCCCAGCAGCATCAGCAGCAGCATGTTGCGCCGCATGGTGTAGGCGGGCGCGAATGCCTCATGGTCGTAACAGACCACCGCGATCTGCCAATGGGGGTTGCCGCGCATACTGTGGTAGTAAACGTAGGCACTCTCATCAAATTTATCGCTGTGGAATTCCTTGCAACTGATGTGGCGTTCGCTGGAGATGGAGTAGAGGACGGTCGAGTCGTTGATTGTCGCCACGGCGCGTGCCACGTCGGTCGAGTCGGCTTGGGCGGCGGTGGGATGAGTGACCAGGCGGCCGTCCTCGGTGAGCAGAAAGCAGAACGACGACGGGAAGATGTGGCGAGTGTTAAGCGTGTCGTTGAGCCACTCCATTGACATGTCGAGGCCGATGACGCCGATGATGTCGTCCGGGTCGGCCTTTTGGAAAGTCTCCTTTCGTTTTTTTGTTACTGGTATCGATAAAGTTGCGATTTGTTTGCCGCTGGCATCATCGGTATAAGGGTCAGTCCAGTATTTTTCTCCCGTAGAGATCGCTTTGCGGTAGAATTCCATTTGCGTGTAGTCGTGGTCGGGTCCGCCCCGTTGCATAGTGATGATGCTGTCGCCGCTCCGATAGGCATACGGTTCAAAGTACATGCCTTTGGACTTGTAGTAGTTGTGCTTGAACGCCACCGCTCCGCCGATGATTGTCGGGTCAAACCGGATCATGCGGTTCACGGCGCCGTAGATGGAGTCTGGCTCGTCGAAATTGCGCGCCACGTCCCAAATGTGGTGTCGCAGGGTGCCTTCTCCCTGGTGCAGCATGTTGCGGATGAGGTTGCCCTTCATGGAAATTTCGCTCTCGGCGCGGCGGTCGAGGGCTGTGTCGATAACGTTGTGCACGTAGGTGTACTGCACCGCCGAGATCGCTTCCAGCAGCAACGCGGCGGCGATAATCAGCAGGCTGTAGCCTGCCTTGCCGCGTGCCCATTCATAAAGTCGTTTTAACCGTTCGGTCATGAGTAACAAGATTAGACCACAAAATTACAAAAAAAGTGAAAAGTACAAAATAATTTTCGCTTGAATTGTGAGCGCCCCCCATGCTAATAAAAAGAGATAGGCGGCCACGCGTTTTGGCGTGGTCGCCTATCTCTTATTTATGAGCCATCTCACCCCTCCTTTAGGTGGGGGTGGGGGAGGCCTGCTTATCGGATCACCTTCACGGCGCTGCGTGAGCCGTCGCTATAGGTGGTCACGACGATGTTCACGCCGTCAAACGGCTTGCTGGCGGTCTGGCCGGCCATGTTCACATAGTTCACGCCGGTGACCTTCTTGTCGCTGTTGAGGTCGCGCACCTCGGTCACAACGCCGCTCACGCTGACGGGTTTGACAACGTAGGGATAGGCGTTGTTGCCCGCTTCGCCGCCGGCATAGGTGTTGGCACGCTTGCGCGGAGCACCGCTGCCGCTGCCGCTGAAGGCGCTCTCGTCAAGTTCGATAATGGCCTGGAAGGTGTACACCTCGCCAATCTCGAGGCTTGCTGCGCCATCAGTATTGCTGATGTTGGCAGTGAAATTGCCCTTGAGGTCGCCCTGGTTGTCAAACTCATTCTCACCCATGTACTTGGCCTTGGGAATGGTGAACGTGGCCGTATTGCCTTCAAGGGCTGTGCACACGGCCCAAGTGATGTTGCAATACTCACAGGGCTTGGGAGTGACAAAGAAGTACTCGCGGCCACTGGCACTGGCTTGGCTGCCGTTGAAGTTGGCTGTCGTGTAGACGTTAATCGTCGAGCCTCCGTTGGCTTTGGGGTTCACCTGATCGGTATAGGTGCTTGTGCCGTTGGTCTGGATGGCGGTGCCATCGTCAAGGTTCACCAGTTCCATGGTGGGGTTGATCTTGTTGGTGAGCACGCCACGCACGGTACCAGCCTTGAGCACATTGTGGTTCATCGCAAAGCGCTCGAGGTCATCGTTGGTGAGGGCATACGCCGCGCCGTCGTGAATCTTGAGGCGCACCCAGTTGCTCTGGTCGTAGCGGCTGGCGGCCATCTGGCCATGCAGACGCTTAGCCACGTCGCGCACGTAGTCGAGTTGGCCATCCTGCTGCACCGAGCGGGCCACATAGGGAGTGGTCTTGAACTTGTTCAGATCCTTGCAGTAGAGCATCTTCTCTTTGGTGTCGAAGTATGCGGCCACAAGGTCGTCCTCAATGATATAACGCGTCAGGCCGTCGGCTTCGCCGTTGACGATGATGTTGGCCAGGTCACGGCCGAGCACCACGCTGCCGCTGTAGTCATACACGGCTCCGTTGACAAACTCAAAGTCACCGGTCTGCATGCCGCCCGTGCCGTCGCCCACGCTGAAGAGCAGGCCGGTCGGCTCGCGGCCCTCAAAGTTGCTCATCGGGCCGAAGTCAAACAGCCACACCTCGTTGCCGGCGCCATCGTAGCACACCATGTCGGTGAGCACCTTACCGGGATAGCCACCCACGAGGGGCTCGTTCTCGTTGGTGCTCGGATTGTTGAACCATGCGTAGATATAGCTTTTTGGCCACTTCATCGTGTTGATGAAATAGACGTAGTAGTGGCCATCGATCATCTTGGTCTCAGTGGGAGCCTCCTGGGCCTGGTAGGTGTCATAGTCGCGAGTGTAGTCCACCAGCGAGCCGTCGGCATTCCAGTGCAGGAAGATCTCGCCGCTGCGGCGCCACTCGATGAGGGTGGCATCGGTGTCATCGGTGTCGGTGTCGGTGCCGTTCACGGTGACGTTGGCCAGAGCCTTGCCGCCACGGGTAATGATGAACTCGGCGATGTTGTTGTCGATGGTCCAGGTGTACCATTCACGACCGTCAACGGTGGTGGTGTACACTTCATTCTCGTGGACGGTGAGCACCTTGCGCTGGGTGGTCAAGGCGGTGAAGGTCGGGCGGTCGACGCTGATGCGTGTGCTGCCATCCTCACGGGTCTCCTTGTCCCAAGCGAACAGTTGCGGCGAGGTGATGTCGTCGGTCTTCTCGAGGTGGACGAGCACGGTGTGGCCCTGCACCTCGCGGATTTGCTCAAACTTCACCCACTTCTGCGTCACGTTGACGGTGACGTTAAACACACCGCTCTTGTTGGTCTGAATGTTGAAGTTGTGCTTGCTGCCCGAGGTCCAGGCGGCATCGCTGCTGTCGTAGTTGGCCAGAGCGATTTCGGTGCCGATGTTGCCGTTGTCGCCACTGGTAATCCAGTAGCCGGTGTCGCCGTCGGCGGCGCTGGCGCTGCCCAGGCGATGCTGGTTAATCAGATCCCAGTTGCCGATGCGCATTGAGAAGGCGAGCGTCGCGCCGATGTCAAAGGCCGTGGTGGTGGTGAACACCTCGTCGGTGGCCTCGGTGTCGCGGGTCATCTTCACACCCTTGTGGTCCGACCAGCTGCTGATGGTGCCGCCGATGATATACATCGCGTCGGGGAAGTCGCTGCGGTACAGCTTCACGCGCGGCGGATTGGCGGTGGTGCCGTCGCCCTTGTAGAACTTGATGTCGTAGGCTCCATCAGTCTCGATGGTGAACGTGTTCCGGGACTGTCCGACGGGGTAGAGCTCAATCCACTTGGTGTCAGTTGAGGAGTACACATCATTGGCAATCTCCACATCGGTCTCGATGTTCTCGTTGTATAGCACCAACTGGTCGCCGGAGTTGACAATCGAGCCATAGCGGCAGGCGTTCACCGTGGTCCAGTCGTCGCGGTCGGAACCCAACTTGGTGGCGAAGGCGAAACCGCTGTTGAACGACAGCAGGTTGATGTTGGTGGCGTAGAAGTACTCACCGTAGGCGTCGGTGCCCTTGGTCATCTCGATGCCGAGGTTGGCGGCCCACTCGTTACCCACGTGGTCGGGGTCGTTGTTGTCGCGTGCCAAACCAATCAGGTAGAGTTTGTCGCTGGTCGGGTCGATGGTCTCGTGCTCAATCTTCACCTCGCCGGTCTTGGCGTTGAAGTAGATGGTGTGCAACGATGTCGACTCGCAGTAGTAGTGCAGATTGGCGTCGGTGCTTTGCGCTCGGGTGGGAACCCACGTGTTGAGCGCAATGGTCGAGTTGCCGGTGACAGTCGTGCTCTGCTCCGTGTCGTAGTAGGCCCAGCGGTGTCCGTCGTTGATGTCGGTCCAGACGCTGCTGCTGATGTCGCTCGGGAAGAAGTAGTAGTTATAACCGCTCTTGAGGTTCACCTGCCAGGTGTAAACGGTGTAGTCGGTGGTGGACATCGCGTTGGCGTGGCTCCAGGCGGCGTCGCCGGTGGCGGTGGCGGCGGCGAAGTTGCCGTGCACGTACCAGTTGCTGTTGTGCTGCTGGGCGGCTGCGGGAGCCGTGGCGCTGCTATAGGTGCAACTCACGTTGTCCGTGTTGCTCGCCAGCCATGTGTCGACCACAATATACCAGTCGCCGGCTGTGGCGTCGATGTTCTGGATGTCGGGCGTTTGCCAAGTGACGTTACCGTCGGTCTTGAACATCACGCCGGCCTTGACGGTACTCTCGTAGGTGCTGACGGTCATCTTGTGCCACGTCTCGCCGTTGATGGTCTCGGTGAGGCTCATCTGGTCGCCGGGCCATGCGCTGGTGACGTTGTCGGTGTCGTACACCCACAGCCACGGCGAGGTGCCCTGCACCTTGTTGAGCACGTGGATCACGAGGCTATTGGCTACCGGTGCCGCCGGCGGGGTAGTGGCTGAGTAACTCGGGGTGATGTTACTGGCGGCGGTGCCGTCAAACTCGATGTAGTAGTTGCCGGCCGCCACGGTGATGCCGTCGGTCTGGTTGCTGTTGTCACCCATGTTGGCAATCACCTTAAGGCTGCTGCTGGTGCTGGTGAACGTGAACTTATAATAAGTATAGGTATTCACCACTTCGGTCGTCGAGCCTTGCACACCGGCCCAATCCTTAACGTGTGACGTTGAATAATTGTCACGAATGTCGTTACCATCGTAGGCATAGAGATATGGGGCGTCATTGCTGCCGGTGTTCTTGACATACACGTTGTAGACATACGCTGTCGGTTGGCTGAGGGAGAATGTGCTATTGTTGAGATTGACAGTCACGTCTAATGTTCCCGTACCGCAGATTTTGATGTTGCTGCCGCTGCCGATAGCATCAAGTGTGAGACCGGAATAGTTGAAGTAGGTAACCTCAGTGCTGCCGGATGCTCCGCCGGTCCATTGGTCACTATTGCCAAGGTTGTCGTTATACACAAACTTAATCTCTCCGGCCGAACTAAGAGTAATTTGTCCCTCATAAATCCCTGACGAGGTCATTGACAGCATGTTTGCCGTAGTGGACCAACTGTTGAAAGCGCCGGCTACAGCGACAGTGGGTGCAATAAGGTCGGCGGAGTAGGAGCCGCTCACATACTTGAACTTGCCGTTGTTTGTGTTAAACAAGAAAGTGTAAGTTCCTGCAGAGGCAATACTGAGTTTGGGAGCGTTAGTATTACCGGAAGTCAATGATTTCCATTCTCCGGCCGCAGTGTCTTGCGTATCGTTGCCGTATTGATTGTTGTTATAACCAATACCGGCCCATATATCACCGGCAGATAGGGAAAGTTCCTTGTAATATACTCCGGAAGTGGCAGTGGCTGTCATTGCAATGCCACTGCTCATAGTCCAGTTGTTGTTGTTGAGCCCTCCATAGAGAACCGGTTGGGCATTGGTAACAAAAGCGCCGATGAGTGCAAGAAGTGCAACCATCAGCGGGCGAACCCATCCTGAGATTCGTAGTTTTTTCATTGTTTTTTGTAGTGTTTAAGTTTATGTTATTTAGTTAGTTGATTGTTCGGCTTTTGAGTCATTGTTTTCTGTTTGCAAATTTAATTATTGATATTTTATATATGTATTGAATTTTTATTCTTTTAACAATTAAATAACGCAAACGATTGCAGCGGAGCGCTCGTCAAAGAAATTTTAACACGAATTTCCGTGAATCACGAGGACGAAACACGGGGACGGTTCCTCTGTTTCAGCCGCTTCGCGGTGAAACAGAGGAACCGTCCCCTCGCACGCTAACCCACGAAGTGGGTTTTACAAAAAAACCGGGTTGACACCGCCAGGTGGCTACTTGAGGTTGACGAGCTGAATATTTGTCTGCTACCTCGAAGAGGTGGCACTCTCTCGCGCGAGTGCAACCTCTTCGAGGTAGCGCCATCTATTATCTCGCCTTATGCCCCCAGGTAGTCGCTTCGCTCCAACCTGGGGTTTTTGTAAAACCTCTGACGAGGTTTGTGCAACCCGCTGAAGCGGGTTGT
>JAFTDD010000038.1 GCA_017454355.1 Muribaculaceae bacterium | reverse complement strand
TCATGAGTCTCTTTGCTTTCAATCTGTAAGTTTGGCGCAAAGGTACTCATTTCAAAAGTAGGGAGTCGAATTATTATTGGGAATTACACTGCTAATAAGGGTTTCAGAGAATTGTTAACGTTTTTTCGTGGACACTAGTGTGCCTGACTATACCCATCTCTTAACAGATGATGGCATCAGCAGCAATGGAGATGATGACATAGGTTATGACTTGCCATTCTAATTTTCTGTCCCGTGGGCAAATGCAAGTTGGCCACGCCACAGTTCAGCGGCCAGGTCAAGGCCAGGCCCTACAATAGACACAACAAATTGCGTCACCACGAAATAATCAACAATTTATAAATCCTTAAATCCGCAAATTTGATTAATATTTTGCTAACCTCAGAAATTAATTATTTCACGTAAAATCCGTAAAAATTATCGTAAAATCTCGTAAATAACTATTTTACGTGAAGTTTAACGATTTTTACATGAGATAATGTTTTGTTCTTTTAAGATATTTTATAACTTTGCAGGGCTGAATTATTTAATGAATTAAGAGATGAAAAGTTTGATTTTTATTATTGTGGTGGCGGCGTTGCTCGCCGGAGCGTGGGCGTGCGCCAAGTCGCCGTCTAAGCCGATAGAAAATCCCGTGGAGATTGGTGAGCCGCGGGAGAATGCCGAGGTTACCGATAGCGACAGCGTTGTGTCGTTCCGCTACGAGAGCCGCGAGGTCGTGGACGGGAAGATGCTCTTTGAGGCGTGCGAGTGGCAGAAGAACAACGGACGTATCGTGTTTTACTACAGCAAGTTGGGTACGCGCGAAGGCACCCATATCTACAACGTTGATGGCCGGGCCGCGCTGGACAGCATCACCGCGGCCTTGCGCGGCAAGCGGTGGTCGCTGGAAACATTCGCCGAGTTTGATAAGTGGAAAGACGACCAGAACTGCTGGATGTTTCACGCCACATTGCAGTCAGGCGCCGAGATATGCATCGCTTGCGAACACGAGAGTCCGCGCGGCGACATTGACGTCAGACTAAACGAACTGACGCGCCGCCTTGTCGACCGCCAACTGGAGATCAACGAAACGTGTGGCATCGAGAGCGAATACAGCATCTCGACTTTAAAGCCGGACGGCAGCCTGTCGCAGCGCATCGACTACCTTAGTGACGGCACCGTCAAGGGTGGCTATGACCCCGACGCGCCACTGAATAGTTTCTGAATTCCGCGTTTCGCGTCTATTTACGTCTATTTTTATCTTTATATCTCCCGTGAATTAACGTGAATTCCCGTGAATACTTTTATGTTTCAAAATTGAGATTATTCACTGTTTTTCATCATAAAAATATTTCACGAAAGTTCACGGAAATTCACGGGATGCAATATTTTACGAGAAAGATTTTTTTATTTTGGACAGGCAAACAACGAGTTGCGGATTTTAGGTTAATCCAATTTAATAGCTCATCACTATGAAAGCAATTGTTAAGATTATCGTGGCCTTGGTTATGGCGATAATGCCGGCGTGGGTGCTTGCCCAGGAGACGCAAGCGTTTGATGAGACGGTGCCCTACGCCAGCGTGGACATCTACAGCGCCTTCCCTGGCGGAATGGACGGACTGATGACGTTCTTGAGCGAGAACCTGCAGTACCCTGAACGCTGCGAGAAGGAAGGCGTCCAGGGTCGCGTGATACTCGAGTTTATCGTCGAGAAAGACGGCAGCATCGGCGATGTGAAAGTGCTTCGGTCGGCCGACCCGGACCTCGACGCCGAGGCCGTGCGCGTGTGCCGGAGCATGCCGCGCTTCAAGCCGGCACGCGATGCTCAAACCGAGGAGCCCATCCGAGTGCGCTACACACTGCCGGTCAACTTCAAGTTGTGAGACACGGGGACGGTTCTTCTGTTTCACAGCTTGCTGCTGAAACAGAAGAACCGTCCCCACGAGCGGCCAGGCCAAGGCCAGGCCCTACAATTTCCGAACCGTCACCGCGCTGCGTTAACGGTTCTGCCACCCCTAACGGGGCTTAATCGTGTTGGCCAGCTTGCAGGGGTTCGCTGCGCTCACCCCTGCCTAAATCCTTACCGCCCCTAACGGGACTCGCATCGTAAGATTTTGTAAAATTTCCCACGCGATAGCGTGGCCGTCTGTATAATTTCTTTGAAAGATTTCCCACGCGACGGCGTGGCCTAAAAAATAAATAATAAATGAATCAAAAACTGAAAGAGCGGTTTGTCGAACTGCTGCGCGCCACCGGGCGCGAGAACATCGACTATGTGATCGAGGACTTGGAGGCGTTGGGCTTCTTTGAGGCGCCGGCGTCGAAAAATAACCACCACAACTACGCCGGCGGACTGCTGGAGCACTCGCTCAACGTGTACGACATGGCCGTCAAGGTGCGTGATCTGATTGTTGCCGAACGGCCACAACTGGCGGCGAAACTTACTGACGAGAGCCTGGCCATCGCCGCACTGCTACACGACGTGTGCAAGAGCAATATCTACCGCAAGGCCACGCGCAGCGAGCGCAATCCGGCCACCGGCCAATGGGAGAGCCGCGAGACCTACAACATCGACTACAGCGCCTTCCCTGCCGGACACGGCGAGAAGAGCGCCATCATGCTGCTGCAAAGCGGCCTTGAGATGACCGACGACGAGGTGCTCGCCATCCGGTGGCACATGGGCGGCTGGGATATCCCCTTCCAGAGCAGCGAGATGACGGCGAGCATCCGCGAGGCCGGCAACCGCTTCCCGCTGGTCACCGTCATCCAGATCGCTGACACGCTCGCCGCCAAAATCCTCGAGAACACCGATGTGAATATTAGTCGTTAGTCATGAAATACGAAGACGGTTCGCAGAATGCCGCTCGCGGGGACGGTTCTTCTGTTTCAGCAGCAAGCTGTGAAATAGAAGAACCGTCCCCGGGTGGGGTCACCGGAAATGACAGGCATGTGTTTTTTGTACGAAAAAAGTGCGATTTTATTGAATAAAATTGCAAAAACAGTAAATATGTAATATATTTGCAATCGAAAATATTAATCCTTAACTTTTTCAGACTATGACTACATCCAGATTAAAACACATACTAGTCGCCCTGGCAGCCATGCTCGGCATCCTCGCCGCGCATGGCGCTGCGGGCGACCCGGTCGACTGGTACCTCACCGTGACCTATGACAATTGGGCCACGCAGTCGTCAACCCAGTTTGTTGAGAGCGGCACCGCCAACGTGTACACCATCAGCGGCTACAGCGTCACCGCCGTAGGCTTCAACTTCGGAGTGCGCAATAGCAGTTGGGGCACACAGTACGGCTGGTCACAGGCTGTTTCGGCCGCCGACCAAGATTTCTCAATCGCCAACACCGGACAATGCAACGGCTGGGCATCGATACCCATCGGCACCTACGACGTGACGGTGAACCTCAGCGCGCTCACCATCCGCTTTGACACACCGTCGGGCAGCAGCAGCGACATCGACGACTCGAGCATCGACTACTGGTACCTCGCCGGCGACTTCTCCTCTTGGTCTCTCTCGTCCACCTATCAGTTCACGCAGAGCCAGGCGGACAGCGACGTGTTCACCCTCGAGTTCACCGCCCCCACACTCGATGAGTGGAACGGCTTCTCATTCGCCCTGGTGAGCGCCTCGTGGACCACAAAGTACAACTGCCCCGGCGGCAACCTCTCTGAGTTGGGCACCGCCTATCAGATGGCACAGTTTACCGACAACACCAACGCCTACTGCAACGCGATGACCGAGGGCGACAGCTACACGCTCACGTGGAACCGCGCCAACCGCACCCTGGAGATCACCGCCAACGGCAGCGGCGGGGGCAGCTCGGTGAGCAGTTCGTTTGTGCGCGGAGCGGACATCAGTTGGTGTACCGAGATGGAGGCCGACGGCAAGAAGTTCTATAACGCGCAGGGCGTAGAGACCGACATTTTCGCCCTGATGAAAGAAATCGGCATGACGGCTATCCGCCTCAGGGTGTGGGTCAACCCGAGCAGTTACGGCTACGGCGCTTGGTGCGACAAGGCCGACGTAGTAGCAAAAGCCGTGCGCGCCGCCGCACAAGGCCTTGACGTGATGATTGACTTCCACTACAGCGATATTTTCGCCGACCCCGTCACCCAAACAAAGCCCGTTGACTGGACCAGCGCCAACACCGCCGCCAAGGCCGCCGAGAAAGTCGCCGAGCACACCACCGACGTCCTCACCGCCCTGCAGACGGCCGGCGTCACCCCCAAGTGGGTGCAGGTGGGCAACGAGACACGCTACGGCATGGTGTGGAACGTGGGAAGGGTCTATAACAACGACTTCTCCAACTACGTCACCTTGAGCAATGCCGGCTATGATGCCGTCAAAGCCGTCTTCCCCAACGCCATCGTCATCGTGCACATGCACAACGCATGGGACGCGTCGTCGAGCAACACATTCTATAGCGGTTTCCAAAACGCCGGCGGCAAGTTTGACATGATTGGCCTGTCGCATTACCCCGACTACAGCGACTGGAACAGCACATCCAGCGGCGTGGCCAGCAACCGCAACGCCGTGAGCAACATCTCGACGCTTGCAACAACGTTTGGCAAAGACGTGATGGTGGTCGAGACCGGCTTCGACTCCTCCGCGCCCGCGCTGGCCAAGCAGGTGATGGAAGACTTCTTTGACCGCGTGGCCGACGTGAGCGCCTGCAAGGGCATCTTCTACTGGGAGCCGGAAGTGTACGGCAACTGGAAACCGGCCTACTACAACACTGTGGGGTGGAACGCCTACAACATGGGTGGCTTCACCAGCACCGGCAAGCCCTCGCAGGTGCTCGACCCGTTCAAGAGCAGCGCCTCGCAGTATCCCGACGCGCTCACCATCTACGACGAGGCCGGCGAGAACATTCTCGGCTACCTCACCGCCACCACCGACGGCGTGTACAGCGGCACGCTCACCTCGAGCGTTGACTGGTTCACGTTCCAGGTCGTCGACGAGTATGACGACGTGTGGTACCGCACCGACACCTCCGACTTTTGGAGCCTCACCACCACCGGCGAGCAGAAGTTCTGGCTCGGCGCTTACGGCACCTACACCATCAACGTCGACCTCACTCAAGGCACGTGGAGTTATACCCGACAAGTGGAGGACACCGACAACTGGTATTTTTACTCCTACGGCAACTGGGAGTTTGACAAACCGTTCACCCAGTCGACCCAAAACAGCGACGTGTTCACCCTCGAGAACTTCACCGTCACCAGCGAGAACCTCGACCAATACGGCGGCCTGTCGTTCCGCATCATCAGCGCCAACTGGACTGAGTCCTATAGTTACAACGCCAACATGAGCGCCGAGGGCAGTTACACGCTGCTTGCCTCCGGCGGCGAGGACGTGTGGGGCAACATCTACGCCAACTTCCTGCAGCCGGGCATCCCTTACACGCTCACGTGGAACCGCGTCACGCACGTGCTCACTATCGCCGGGCCGCCAACGCTGACGCTCAACGCCGCGTCCGCCGTCGCTCCCACCCACACGGCGGGCTACTACAACGTGCGCGCCACACTGCACCTCGAGGGCGGCAAGTGGAACATGGTGTGCCTGCCGTTCTACCTCGACCAAACCGCGCTGGAATACTACTTCGGCAGCAACGTGAAGTTGGCCAAGTTCACCGACGCTACGCGCACCGTGCACAGCAACGCCGGCTCGGGCGCGCCGCGCCGTGCCAACAGCGCCACCGGCGTTGCCGAGTTCACCACCTGCACCGCCGAGGGTCTCACGGCCAACACGCCCTACCTGCTCAACCCAAGCACCGATGTGGAGAGCCTGTCAATCGACAACAAATGGGTAGAGGCCAGCAGTCCGGCCACGGTGACCAATGGCAGCTACTCGCTCGTGGGCACCAACACGGCCTCCACAGCCACCGCCGGCAACTACTTTATCGACAGTAGCGGCAACTTCACCCAGGCCGCCGGCAGCGAGACAATCCCCGCCATGGGAGCCTACTTCGCCTCATCAAGCGGTGCGTCCCTCGCCGGCGAGGGGCTGTCGATTAGCATCGACAACGTCGTCACCGGCATCCGCGATGTCACCGCAGCCGAGTCGCCTGCCGACGGCCGCGTCTTTGACACGCAGGGCCGCTGCGTGGGCTCCTCGCTCGACGGTCTGCCGGCCGGCATCTACATCACCGGCGGCCGCAAAGTCATCGTGCGATAACCGCATTTAGCGACAGAGACACGGGGACGGTTCTTCTGTTTCACAGCTTGCTGCTGAAACAGAAGAACCGTCCCCGCGCTGCGGCCTCGCCAAGGCGAGACCCTACAATAAACACTGTCCGATTTTTCGGCGTTTTTTTGGCGGTTCAATTTTTTCTCGCTAAATTTGCAACGGCCTCGCATGAGGGCCGATTAATTAACAACAAAAAACATGAAAATGAAAACCTTGAAACTAATGGTGCCGGCAATCGCGTTGGCCGTGATGCTGGGTGCGCCGACCGCCATTGCTGGTGATGACGCCGTGATCACATCAATCAGCAAAGAGTACAACCAGGCGCAAGCGACAATCAAGACCCACAAACGCTCGCAGGCCAAAAACGACATGGTAACCACCATGCGCTATGACGTGCCGGGCAAGGGCGCCGCCGTCGAGACGCTGCACTTCTTCTTCAATGTTGAGCAGTACGGCGACCAGGGCGAGTTCATCAATTACCAACTGTTTTTTGTCACGCGCCAGTTGAGTCTTGGCGGCCGCAAATACTATGAGGAGTACCTCTATGACAGCCAAACCGGCCAACTCTCATTCACGGTGAAGCGTGACTACGACAGCGACGGCAATCGCGTGGAGAAGCGTTTTTACTATCGTGATGGCACGATTTACCGCACGGTGGGCGGGCCGCTCAACCTATATGAGGACGAGTTGACTTATTTTCTCGGTCAGGACTACCGCCACGCGTTTGACAACCTGATGCGCAACGCCAAGGAGTGACGCCCGCAATGACAAGAGACACGGGGACGGTTCCTCTGTTTCACAGCTTGCTGCTGAAACAGAAGAACCGTCCCCGCGCTGCGGCGATTACGGTTCTGCCGAAACTGTATCATAATTCATATTTTGGGATTAGGCCGCCCTAACGGGCGGGAAATCTTTCAAAATCTAAAACGTCCTCCCCCCTCTTGAAGGAGGGGGCTTATTTTGAAAGATTTCCGCACGCAACGCGTGCGCCAATTATGATACAGTTTCGCGCATAGACGTCCGTGCCGTCAATCAATCACTATCTTGTGGCTGGAGCCGTCGGCCACGACAATGTAGATGCCGCGCGGCAGGCGGGTGACGGGAGCGGTGCTCACCAGAGCGCCGGCGACGTTGTAGATGGCTACGTTATCGGCTCCGCTAACGGTGATGACACCGCCATTGACGCTGATGCCGATGGAATCGTCGTTCAGGTCATCGACAGCGGTCGCGGTTCCCATCTTGAAGGTCGTGACGCACTGCGCCTGGGCTTCGGCCGTTTCGGCGTTGAGGGAATAGACGGTGAGGGTATACTTTAATTCCGCAACTCTCCAACCTCTCGTCTATTTACGTCTATTTACGTCTATTTACGTCTATTTTTATCTAATGGTGAATTTCTCGTAAATTTTCGTAAATTCACGTAAATTTAACCTCTTGTTCTCTAAAATGCTCTTGTTCTCTTGTTTAAATAAAATATTTACGGAAATTCACGGAAATTCACGAAAATTCACAGGAGAATTATTTTCGAGAATTTTTGGAAATTTTCGTGAGCATATTCAAGGTTGCGGATTTTATGGTAATTAAAGGTTTTTTTGTAACTTTGCGGTATGATTTCGATACAGGGACTGAGAGTGGAGTTTGGCAGCACAGTGCTGCTGAGTGACGTGAACTTTGTGGTGAACGCCCGCGAGCGCGTGGCTCTGGTGGGGCGCAACGGCGCCGGCAAGAGTACGTTACTCAAGATTATCGCCGGCGAGCAGTCGCCCACCGGCGGCACGGTGTCGCGCCAAAACGACATCACGATCGGCTATTTGCCGCAGCAGATGCGCCTCTGTGACGACACCACGCTGCGCGCCGAGGTGATGCGCGCCTTTGCCGCGCAAGGCGAGTTGGAGGCTCGTCTGCAACGCGTGAACGACGACTTGCAGCGTCGCACCGACTACGATAGCGACGCTTATGCCGACCTGGTGGAGCAGTTGACCACACTCACCGAGCGACAGGCACTGCTGCGCAGCGAAAACCGCGACGAGCAGGTAGAGCGCACTCTGATGGGATTGGGCTTTGAGCGCAGCGACTTTGAGCGGCCAACCGCCGAATTCAGCGGCGGCTGGCGCATGCGCGTGGAGTTGGCAAAACTGCTGCTGCAAGGGCCGGACGTACTGCTGCTTGACGAGCCAACCAACCACCTCGACATCGAGTCGATACAGTGGCTCGAGACGTTCCTCAAAAACCGGCGCGGCGCACTGCTGCTGGTGTCGCACGACCGCGCCGTGCTCGACAACGTCACCACCCGCACCGTCGAACTGTCTCTGGGCCACGCCACCGACTATAACGTGCCTTACAGCAAATATGTGGAGTTACGCGCCGAGCGCCTTGAACAGCAGCGACGAGCCTACGACAACCAGCAGAAGATGATTCACGACACCGAGCAGTTTATCGAGCGCTTCCGCTATCAGGCCACAAAGGCCGTGCAGGTGCAGAGTCGCATCAAGTGGCTGGAGAAATTGGAGCGCATCGAGGTGGATGAGGTGGACACATCGCGGCTGAGGCTACGATGGCCGCCGGCACCGCGTTCGGGCGACTTCCCGCTGATTTGCGATGAGGTGTCGAAACGCTACGGCGACCATGTGGTGTTCAGCGGCGTGTCGCTACGCATCCGGCGCGGCGAGAAGGTGGCCTTTGTGGGCCGCAACGGGGCCGGCAAGACGACGCTGGTGAAGTGCATCACGGGCGAGACAGACCATGGCGGCGAACTTGTCGTTGGGCACAATGTGAAGGTTGGATACTTTGCCCAAGACGAGGCGCGACGCCTTGACGAGACACTGACCGTGCGCGATACCATCGACCGTGTGGCAGTGGGAGAGATACGCACTCGGCTGAACGACCTGCTTGGCGCATTTATGTTTGGCGGCGCGGCGGCCGACAAACCGGTGCGTGTGCTCAGCGGCGGCGAACGCAGCCGTCTGGCAATCCTGCGAATGTTGCTGCAACCGGTCAACCTGCTCATCCTTGATGAGCCCACCAATCACCTCGATATGGCCACCAAGGACGTGCTCAAGGCCGCCCTGCGTGAGTTTGACGGCACACTGATTGTCGTGTCGCACGACCGCGACTTCCTCGACGGACTGGTGACGAAAGTGTTTGAGTTCGGTGGCGGTCACGTGACCGAACACTTGGGCGGCATCTACGACTTCCTGCGTCGCCGCCAACTCGACAGCCTGCACCAGTTAGAGGCAAACACAAAGGGTGAAGCGCAAAGCGCAAAGCCTACCGAAAAGGCCGGACGTCTGGACTATGAGGCGCAAAAGGAGCGCGAACGCGCGGCGCGGAAAGCGGAGCGGCGCGTCAATCAACTCGAGGAACGCATCGCTGCCCTTGAGGCCGAGATTGCCGCCATTGAAGATGACCTGTCGAGCGGCAAGGTGCCACAATCACCCGAGATTTACGAGCGCCACGGCGCCCTCAGCCGCGAACTCGAGCAGTGCCTCGACCAATGGGCCGAAGCCGACTCATAGACTATTGTCAAACGATTGCATAATCTTCTGATAATATTTAGCGATAAAATTATCTTATTTGATAATTATTTTTGATAATTTTGCACTCAATATGGATATTGCGTTTGATGATGACGAATTATACGAGTTGGTAAAAGGCAATTGCATAGGCAAATACAAGAAATTCCGAAGCAATGCCCCGTTGAAGACCAATCTTAATAAAGTGATGCGAATCTTAACCATTTCGCCCTCATTTGAAATTGTAAAACGACACCGTTCATTGAACGTAGAGTTGTTGTCAGGCAATTTAGCAGGTAAATATTCTCTGCGAGTTGGATACAACACCAAATATCGAATGATATTTGTTACAAAAAACAATGAATTACAATTACTTTTAATAGAACTTAACGAACATTATGGTGACTCTTGATAAGAATTGGAAACCCACAGAGCCGGTTCATCCGTCAGAGATTTTGCACGATGAGATGTCGGCTCGTGGAATGAAGCAGAAGGATCTTGCCGAAGCGATTGGTATGAAGCCATCAAACTTGAGCCGTTTTTTTCATAAAAAAGAGCCCATCACAATCAGTTTGGCAAACCGTTTGGCCGATGTTTTCGGGATGCCGGCCGGATATTGGTTGGAATTGCAGGCTGCATACGAGCGTGACATTGCCCCTGCAACAGAAATTGATACTAACGATGGCATTATAGCCAAGTTAGTATCACGCATTTCACGACTTGAAACGCTGGTATCGGAATTGATACAAAGCAACGAGAACCACCCTAAACTTAACAGTTACAACATTCAACAACAACGATAACGATGAAAACGACAATGATGATTATCGCGATGGCGATGGCGGCCGGTAGCGCCGCGCTGGCCGGCACACCAAAGGGCGTGGACCGCGCCAATCTGGACCCGACGGTGGCGCCGGGCGAGAACTTCTATGAGTACGCCTGCGGCGGATGGAAAAAGGCCCATCCGCTTGAGCCGCAATACGCGCGCTTCGGCACATTCGACATGTTGGCCGAGAACAGCCGCGAGCAGGTCAAGGACATCATCACCGGCCTGGGCACCGGCCACGCGCGAGGCTCCATAGAGCAGAAGATATCCGACCTCTATGCTCAAGGCATGGATATGGAGCGCCGCAATGCCGAGGGGGCCACGCCCCTCAAGGGCAAGTGGGTGACAATGGCCGATGTCAAGACCTCCGAGGCGTTGGCCTCCACGCTTGCCTACCTGCATCTGGGAGTGAGCGATGTGTTTTTCGAGCCACAGGTGATGGCCGACATGAAGAATAGCGAAGCCAACCTGCTCTACCTCTCGCAGGGAGGCCTGTCGCTGCCCGACCGCGACTACTACCTCGAGGACACTCCCGAGGCTAAACGTCTGCGTGCCGCACTCGAGGATTACATCGTCAAGGTGCTGACTCTCACGGGCCAATACAAACCCAAGCAGGCCAAAAAGGCCGCAGCCGCTGTGCTCAAGATAGAGACCGCGCTGGCCAAAGCCTCGATGACGCGCGAGCAAACGCGCGACCTTGCGGCACAATATAACATTATGGCCGTGGCCGACCTGCCGCAGGCCTTCCCCGGTATCGCCTGGGAGCAATATTTCAAAACGCTGGGCGCCGGCAAGGAGACCCGTGTGTGCGTTTGCCAGCCCGACTTCTTCCGAGAGGCCAGTCGCCTGTGGCGCTCGCTCAAGAGTGAGGAGGTGGCCGACTACCTGCGTCTGCACATCGTCAGCGCCGCCGCGCCATACCTCAGCGACGAGTTTGTGACCGCTCACTTTGATCTCTTCTCACGCGCCATTAGCGGCACCAAGGAGATGCAACCGCTGTGGAAACGGTCGCTCAACGTTCCCAACACGCTGCTGGGCGAGGCCGTGGGACAACTCTACGTGGCCAAGTATTTCCCGGCCGAGAGCAAGGCAAAAATGCAGCAACTCGTCAATAACCTGCGTGTGGCTTTGGGTCAACACATCGCCACCCTGCCGTGGATGAGCCCCGCCACCAAGGTCAACGCCCTGGTCAAACTCAATTCGTTCACTGTCAAGATTGGCTATCCCGACCGCTGGCGTGACTACAGCGCGCTGGACATCGACCCCGCCAAGAGTTACTGGGACAACGTGTGGCAAGCCCGACTGTTCCAAGCGGCCTACGAGTTGTCGCAACTCGGCAAACCGGTGGACAAGAGCCGCTGGTATATGACGCCACAAACTGTGAACGCCTATTATGAGCCGTCGAGCAACGAGATCTGTTTCCCGGCCGGCATCCTGCAACCGCCCTACTTCGACCCCGAAGCCGACGACGCAAGCAACTACGGCGCCATCGGTGTTGTGATTGGTCATGAGATGACCCACGGCTTTGACGACCAGGGCCGGAACTTCGACGCCACGGGCAACATGACCGACTGGTGGACGGCCGACGACGCCACCAAGTTCCAGAGCCTGGCCGATAAACTCGGAGCGCAATACAGTGCCGAGATTGTCGCCGACGGAGTGCATGCCAACGGCACGTTCACCATGGGCGAGAACATTGCCGACCACGGCGGCCTGCGAGTAGCCTTCAGCGCACTCGAGCGCACCGAGCAGTGGAAGGGCCAGCAACCCATTGACGGCTTTACTCCGGCACAGCGTTTCTTCTTGAGTTATGCCAACGTGTGGGCCAACAACATCACCACCGAGGAAATCCTGCGCCGCACAAAGGTTGACCCACACTCGTTGGGTGTGAACCGTGTGAACGTTGCCATCCGCAACCTCGACCAATTCTTTGAGGCGTTTGGCATCCGTGAGGGCGACAAAATGTGGCGCGCTCCCGAGGATCGCGTCGCAATCTGGTAAGGTAGCACGTAGCACGTAGTACCTAGCACGTAGCATGTAGCACGTAGCATGTAGGGCCTGGCCTTGGCCTGGCCGTTGAGCGGCAATAACTTCACGCTACATGCTACAAGCTACAAGCTACATGCTACATGCTACATGCTACATGCTACATGCTACATGCTACGTGCTAGATTTAGATTTTTTAAGAGAAAAATGTGGCCTAATTGACCAAAATGTCGTAAATTGCGGTCGATTTCATTTAAACCCGCGCCACGCCGCGGTGTCTAATTGGCAAATCAACTTGTTTAACAGCTCATTGGAAAGGAGAGTACACAATGAAAAGACTATTTGCAACAATGGTTGGTGTCGCAGCCTTCACCGCCGCCCTTCAGGTGAGCGCACAGGACTTTGACGACATCTATTATGACAGCAGCAAGGACGTGAAGCCGGCTACTGTCACACCGGTGCGCACAGCCAAGAAGGTTGCCGTGGCCGTGCCGTCGCAGTATGTGACCCAGGCATCAAGCAACTACAAGGCAGAGCGTGACGTGGACGAGTATAACCGCCGCGGCGGTGCCTACGACATCTACGAGTTAAAAGACACTCTGGTCGATGATAAAGACACCTTTGGCAACACACGCCGCATCGAGCGCTACTACAACACCGACATCGTGAGCAGTAGCAACGATGATGACTTGATTTACCTCTACGTCAACACCGATGAATACCGCATCCCGCGTTCCGTTACAACAATCAACGTGATTGTTGACCCGTGGTACTACGACTCCTGGTACGGCTATCGCAGTTGGCGCTACTGGGATCCCTATTGGGATTGGGGTTGGAGTTACTCGTGGTACGGTCCGCGCTGGGGTGGCTATTATTACGGCTACTGGTACAGCGGCTGGCGACCCTACTATGGCTGGGGCTGGACATGGGGCGGCCCGCGTCCCTATCACCACGGCGGTTGGGGATACGGCTACTACGGCTATCACCACGGCGGCTATCACCACGGCGGCTACTATCACCACGGCGGCCATCGCTATGTTGGTGGCGGTGTGGCCCACAATCCGGGTTTCCGCCGTCCGTCCTACAGCGGTCGCAGCGGCGGCCACAGTGCCAGCTTGGGCGGTCGTCGCGGCGCGAGTTACTCCGGAGGCCACGGCGGCTCGACGATGAGCAGCGGACGCTCACGTCCCAGCGTGGGAGGTCACAGCGGCGGCTCGACAATGGGTGGCCGTCCGCGCGTGGGCAACATCGGTCGCGGAGGCAGTGGCATGAGCGGTGGCTCACGCGGCTATAGCGGCGGCAGCAGCGGTCGCACACGCCCCAGTTACGGTGGCTCGAGTTACGGTGGCTCGCGCAGCAGCGGCTATAGCGGCGGCAGCCGTCCCAGTTACGGCGGCTCACGCAGCAGCGGTTACAGCGGCGGCAGTCGCAGCAGCGGTGGCTACAGCGGCGGCGGCTCGCGTGGCGGAGGCTACAGCGGCGGCGGACACAGCGGCGGCGGTGGCGGCAGCCACGGCGGCGGACGCAGACACTAAAACAGCTGGCCATGGCGCGCCCCCGGGCGCCGCCTCTCCAACGACTAACGTTCAAGACGGGCGGGCACCGTCCCGCCCACTATCAAACAACGAAAAACGACTAACGAAAATGAAAAAGATTTTTCTCACCATAATGGCTTGCGGCACCACGCTGCTGGCCGGTGCGCAATACACGTTTGACGCGTTGCAGTACTCTACCGACGACCTGCGCGGCACCGCCCGCTACCAGTCGTTGGCAGGCTCGATGGGCGCTTTGGGAGGCGACATGACCGCCATCAACGACAACCCCGGCGGCATCGGCGTGTACCGCAGCAGTGACGTGAGCATCACGGCGAGCCTTGACTTCAACAACAACAAGACCACCGGCAACTCCAACAGCATGACCCGCTTCAACTGCATCAACGTGGGTTATGTGGGAGCCATGCGTCTCAACAGCGACGTGATGCCTTACTTCCAGTGGGGACTCACCTACAACCGCAAGTATGACGCCCGGCGTCGCTTCCTTGGCGGCATGGACGGCATCCACACGTCAATCACCAACTACTACGCCGACTGGGCCACACACGACGGCATCACACCGTCCAACCTCTCGATGGACGCCTTCTACAAAGACAACGGCGGCAGTTGGGGGCAGATACTCACCTACGAGGGAAACGCGATGATACACACCGGCGGCAACGAGTATTCGGGTCTTGGCGTGGACGGCACCTACGGCTACAACGAGTTTGAGATTCAGGAGCACGGCCACACCGACGAGTTTGACGTCACCCTGGGCGGCAACATCAACAACAAGGTGCACTGGGGCATCGGCTTCGGCTACGTGGACATGCTGTATAAATACTACAAGTATTACGGCGAGGTGCTCGAGAACACAGTGGTGTGGAAAGACGACAAGCGCACCGAGACTCTCGATGGCGGCAACGCGTCGTTGGGCTACAGCAGCGGCTCGCGCACCACGGGCACCGGTTACAACTTCAAGTTCGGTGTGATTTTCAAGCCGGTGAACGAGTTCCGCATCGGTCTGGCGGTACACACTCCGACGTTCCTGCGAATGAAGGACACCTACACGACGACTATCTCTACCGCCTTCTATGACGGCAATACCGAACTTTACACCATCGACGCCACATCTCCCACCAACAGCGTGTGGTACCGTATTCGCACTCCGTGGCGACTTTTAGGCAGCATTGGCGTGGTGGCCGGCCAGGTGGGATTGATTAACGCCGAGTATGAGTGCCGCCTGAACAACTCGATGCGCATCGGTGACACCGACAACTATTGGTATCCCGACGCCACGAGCGAGATCAAGGAATATCTCCAGCCCACCCACATTTTCAAGATTGGCGGTGAAGTGCGCGCGTCCAACAAAGTCAGCATCCGCGCCGGTTATCAGTACCGCTCGTCGGCTGCCAAGCAGGAGGTGAAGGACGACAAACTGAACATTAGCGTCAGCGGTTCGTGCCCGATTTACAGTTACGATAACAATCAGCAGTTTATCACTGCCGGTTTGGGCTACCGCAGCGGCGGCTTCTACGCCGACCTGGCCTATGTGCACAAGATCCGCAACAACGTCACGACGTTTGTTCCGGGCGAAGTGAATGTTGCCGGTTACTCCGAGGCTCCGATTAAGGCCGATGTCAAGGGCCACGACAACCGCATTGCCCTCACATTGGGCTACCGCTTCTAATGCGCAGCACCCCATTTTGAGATGAATTCTTTAGCACATTGGGGATGGCGGCTGTCGTCCCCAATGTTGTTTTAAATTGGTTATGGGCAAAACGGATGGTTTAGGCTTGTAGGGTCAGAATTTATTCTGCCCGATTGCCGACGAGTGGACAGAATAAATTCTGTCCCTACACCTAAAACGCTATACTCTGTTTATAAATAAAATCAGCCCGAAGGGCGTAATTTATATAGCCCTCCACTGGCGTGGGGGGATAGAAAGATGGACGAGTTGAACCTCTTGTCACAGGAGATAGACCTGCAAAATCCCGAATTCCGGTTGGTGTGGCAGTTGATTGCCGGCACCAACCGCTCGGTGTTTCTCACAGGCAAGGCCGGCACGGGCAAGAGCACGTTCCTGCGCTACATCTGCGCCCACACCAAGAAGAAGTATGTCGTGCTCGCCCCGACGGGCGTGGCGGCCGTCAACGTGGGAGGCCAGACGCTGCACTCCTTCTTTAAGATACCGTTCAAGCCGTTACTGCCCGACGACCCCGACTACTCCCCTGCCCGCCTCAAGAAGACGCTGCGTTTTCCAAAGGACAAGGTGAAACTGCTGCAAGAGTTGGAACTGATTATCATCGACGAGATTTCGATGGTGAGAGCCGACATTATCGACCATGTGGACCGCGTGCTGCGCTGCTACACGGGGCGGTGGCGCGAGCCTTTCGGCGGCAAGCAGTTGCTCTTTGTGGGCGACGTGTTCCAACTGCCACCGGTTGTGAAAAGCGACGAGCGGCAGATACTCTCGATGCACTATCACAACTTTTTCTTTTTCAACGCTCGCGTCTTTGAGAAGTTGGGATTGCTGCCTGTGGAACTGCGCAAAGTCTACCGCCAGGAGGATCCGCAGTTTGTCGCGCTGCTCGACCGGGTGCGCGGCGGACAGCCTCTTGACGCTGACCTGCAGTTGCTCAATGACCGCCTCGACCCCGACGGCGGCAATGAAGACGACGACGCGATGGTGATGACATTGGCCTCGCGCCGCGACACCGTGAGCGCCATCAACGAGCAGCACATGGCTGCCATTGACGAGCCGGAGATGCACTACCTTGGCGAGGTGGAAGGCCTCTTTGACGAGCGCTCGTTGCCTACCGATGTTGACCTCACGCTCAAGGTGGGTGCCCAAGTGCTCTTTATCCGCAACGACCGCGACCGCCGATGGGTGAACGGCACGGTGGGACGAGTGAGCGCGATGGGCGATGACTTCGTGTGGGTAGAACTGGAGGATGGAGAGGATTACCAGGTCAAAGCGGACGTGTGGGAAAACATCCAATATTCCTACGACAAGGAGAAGCAGCAGGTTGTTGAGAAGGTGCTCGGCACCTTCAAGCAGTTGCCGCTCAAAGCCGCTTGGGCACTGACGGTACACAAGAGCCAGGGCAAGACATTCTCTCGGGTGGCCATCGACTTTGAGGGCGGCGCGTTTGAGTGCGGCCAGGCCTACGTGGCGCTGTCCCGTTGCCGCTCATTGGAGGGTATCACGCTATGCCGGCGACTGTCGCAGCGTGACGTGCGCGTCAGCGGCGAGGTGTTATCGTTCTCGCGCTCGTTCAACGATCGCGCGGCCATC
Organism: Muribaculaceae bacterium; assembly: GCA_017454355.1. Classification (GTDB taxonomy): domain Bacteria; phylum Bacteroidota; class Bacteroidia; order Bacteroidales; family Muribaculaceae; genus Sodaliphilus. The sequence goes on along the minus strand of JAFTDD010000038.1, from coordinate 21,752 downwards.
GACGACGCCGTGCGCAACCAGCGAGCCAACGACCTGTATGCACGCTCGGCGGCCGCTCTCGATGCCGGCGACCTGCGTCAGGCACTGGAACTTTTTGCCGACGGAATGCGCTATCGCGACGAACTGCAACGGCCCGCCGTCCGCAGGCTGATTATATCCAAACTGGGGCGTTTGGCACGTTTGCAACAAATTATCGACGAGCAAAAAGCGGTGATTGACAGCATGGCGGCCGAGTATGCCTCGCTGGGTTTCCAGTCATTAGAGATGGGTGGCCTGCCGGCCACTGTGGGCAATGTGCCGCTGGCTCACAGCGTCGAGGTCGACAAGGTGGCGGTGCGCTCGGCAATGGCCAACTTTGACAAGGCTCTGCGCCTCGACGCCAACTGCCACCGCGCGATGCTCGGCAAAGCGCGCGTACTCATGCTGCTCGACGACCGCGACAAGGCTCTCCAACTATTGGAACAGGCCGCAAAGTTAGCGCCAGGCGACTTTGAACTGCTCATGACCATGGGCGACGTCATGCTCGCCGGCGACGAGGCGGCTGCCGCCAAGGTCTATCGCCGCGCCGCCCGTGCCGACAAGACGCGCCACGAGCCGTGGCTAAGGCTGGCCGACTGTTACGACAGCCTCGGCCTGGAAGAGGATGCCGACGAATGCCGCGACAAGGCACGCCAACTGCTCCAGCCCAAAAAACGCAAGAAGTAGCATGTAGCATATAGCATGTAGTTTTTAGACGATAGTAAAGCAATTATGGAAGAGAAAAAAGTCAACATAGAGAGAGGAGAGACGCAAGAGCCGTTTTTCCGTGGGAACGAGGCGCGAGAGGTGATTGCCATGTCGCGAGAGTTGGTGGACCTGCACCGCGGCATCATCACGGCCGACGATGTTCACGACGTTCACGTGATAATGCGCCGTGCCGTGGAGGGCGGCTACTTGCGCCGCGACCGTTACGGCATCAACCCTGTGCACCGCCACCTAGACACGGCACTCACCCTGGCACGGAGCATCGCGCCTGACCGCGACATGCTGCTGGCCACGTTGCTCTACAACCTGTGCAAGAAAGGGGCTGTGGAGTATGACGCGCTGCGCCGTCGCTTTGGCAACGATGTGGCTCACTTGGTTCACGGCCTGCTCGCCGTGGGCGACCTCTACAAGAAACAGGCCGCGGTGCAGGACGAGAACTTCCACAAGTTGCTCATCACCTTTGCCGAGGACATCCGCGTTATCCTCATCATGATTGCCGACCGTCTTGCCCTGATGCGCCGCATCAACCATCACCCCGATGAGGAGTTGGTGCGCAACATCTCCACCGAGGCCCGCTACCTCTACGCGCCACTCGCCCACCGCCTGGGTCTCTACCAGGTGAAGGGCGACTTGGAGGACATGTCGCTCAAGTACCTCAACCGCAAGGTTTACTCGCAGATTGCCGAGAAGTTGAGCGAGACCAAGGTCGCACGCGATAAATATGTGAAGGACTTTATCCAACCGGTTCACGACGCATTGGTGGCTGCGGGCCTCAAGTTTGAGATTAAAGGCCGCACCAAGAGCATCAACAGCATTTGGAACAAGATGACCAAGCAGCAGGTTGACTTGGACGGCATCTACGACCTGTTTGCCATCCGCATCATCCTCGACTCGGCTCCGGAGCGCGAGAAGGCCGACTGCTGGATGGCATACTCTGTGGTGACCGACATCTACACGGCCAACACTCGCCGCCTGCGCGACTGGATTACCATTCCCAAGAGCAACGGATACGAGTCGCTTCACATCACCGTCAACGGTCCGGACAACAAGTGGGTTGAGGTGCAGATCCGCACCCGCCGCATGGACGACGTTGCCGAGCGCGGCCTCGCCGCCCACTGGAAGTATAAGGGCATCAAGAGCGAGGGCGACCTAGACGTGTGGATGAACAACGTGCGCGAAATTCTCGAGACCGGCAGCGAGGGGCAGATGCAACTCATCCGCTCGATGAGCACCAACGTGTACGAGAAAGAAGTGTTTGTCTTCACACCCAAGGGCGACCTGTTCAAGTTGCCCAGCGGCGCGACGGTGCTCGACTTCGCCTTCCACATCCACAGTTCGCTGGGATGCCGCTGCATGGGCGCGCGCATCGACGGCAAGAACCAGAAGATTAACTATCGGCTGCGCAGTGGCGACACCGTCGAAATCCTTACCGGCGCCACCCAGGTGCCGCGCGCCGACTGGCTCAACATCGTGGTGACGAGCAAAGCGCGCAATAAGATTCGCCAAGCCATCAACGAGGCCGCCAGCCGCAAAGTGAATATCGCCCGCGAACTGTTACAACGTCGTTTCCGCAACCGCAAGATTAACCTTGACGAGGCGACGCTGGCGCGACTGATTAAGCGCATGGGCTATAAGACCAATACCGACTTCTTCCTGGCCATTGACGCCGGCACGCTTGACGTGAACACTGTCATCGAGCAGTATGACGCCCAAGTGCAGCGGCAGAACGAACCGGTGGAGCCCACTACGCGACAAAGCGGCAGTGCCGAGGATTTTGTGCTGCACACGCCCGCCTCGCCCGACGGCGGCACTCCGGCCGCCGACGCTCCCGCCGCCAGTGGCGATGTGCTCGTGATTGGCACCGGCGTCAAGGGCATTAACTACAAGTTGTCGAAGTGCTGCAACCCGATTTACGGCGACAAAGTGATTGGCTTTATCGCCAGCGACGGCGCCGTGAAGGTTCACCGCGCCGACTGCGCAAACGTGCGCCACCTTGCCGAGCGCTACCCTTACCGCATCATCCGTTGTGACTGGAGCGGCAAGATTGGCACGCAGTTTGCCGCGACACTGCGCGTGGTGGGCCGTGATGACATCGGCATCGTGGCCTCAATCACGAGCGTGATTAACAAGAACAGCGACACGATGCTGCACGGCATCTCGATTCAGTCAAAGGACGGCTCCTTTGAGGGCGTGCTCACCATCTCCATCGGCAGTCTGGCTTCGCTCGACACCCTCATCAAGAAAATTCAAGGCGTGAAAGGCGTCAAGCACGTCGACCGCCTGTAAACCCGATGGTTGGCCATGCCGCGCGCCCCTGCGCCGGCCACCTCAAGCAAAAACAAATTGACCGCTTGACATTGCCCCCCCCTGTTTTATATAATAACTTATAACATCAATCATCGGCTCTCCTTACGGAGGCCGATTGATTGATATACACACCCTGCTTTAGCGGGACATGCGCTTGAGGACGTTGTAACTGGGCAGGATGCCGAGTTCGCCGGCCTTGCTCAAGTCGGCGACGCCTTGCTGGCGGTTGCCCAGACGGAGGTAAGTGATACCCCGGTTATAGTAAGCCTCGGCGAGGTCGGGTTTGATGGTGAGCGCCGCGCTGTAGCAACTTATAGCCTCGGTGAGGTTGCCTTGGCGCACGAGCACCAAGGCTTTGTTGTAGAGGGCGTAAGGGTTCTTGGGCGAGATGGCCAACGCGCTGTCGAGGTCAGCGATTACGGCATCCATGTCGGCTGCGTCTTGGCGTTGGTGCAGAGCCACCGCGGGAGCGGTGGTATGACCGACCGCTGACGCTTGAGAATCCATCGCAGGGGCGGTGGCAAGGCCTTCGGTTGAGGCGGCACGACGGATGTCAATCGCCAAATCACGCGCGGCGGCACGGAGCATATAGGCCAGGGCAAAGTCGGGATTTAACGCCAGAGCACGGTCACAGTCGGCAATGGCGCGATCGGTGTCCTTGACGAGCAGATAGTCGAGAGCGCGGGCGAAGTAATCGATTGACCGAGGCGGATTGGTCGAGATCAGGCTGTTGTAATACTCAATTGAGGCGAAACAGGCAGCAATCTCATCGTCGGTGAGCCGGCGCGCGTTGCCCGTAATGGTGAGCGTACGCGGCAGGGCGTGGCTATCGTTAACCTCGGCAATCTCTCGCAAGTAATGGGTCTTGCCGTTGAGTTTGTTGTCGTGGCTATAGTATGTGAGTTCAAAAGCCGGTTGAGGCTCAACCTCGACGTTGGCGTCTTGAATGCGTCCGCGCTGCTTGTTGTCATACTCCGGCTTAATCGGGTTCTCGGGCGTGACGGTGAGCAGAGTGTTGAAGCGGTTGATGACTTCCCCTTCGGTCTCGGTGGGCACCTCGCCGCGTTGACGTGCCTCGATGGCTTTCTCAAGTTCAATCTGCGCCGGATCATAGTCGCTGGTGCGCGTGTGTTTGCTGCGGAACATTGCCATAGCGTGGTCATAGTCGGCTTGGCTGCCGCGGCGGTCACCCATCTGCTGCTTGGCCTGGGCACGGGCAATAAAACCGCTCTCAAAGTCCGGATACTTCTCGATAACGGCGGTGAGGTCGGCCACAGCACGACGATTCTCGCCGGTTTGCATATACACCATGGCGCGATTGTAGCGTGCCATAAAGTTGTCTGGGTCACCCTTGAGAACAAACGAGTAGTCATTGATAGCCTTGTTGTACTCCCCCACTTCGGTGTAAAGTAGCGCGCGGTTAAAATGAGCCTCGACAGATGCCGGGTCAAGGCCGATGGCATAGTCATAGTCGGCCATCGCGCCAAAGTAGTCATCAAGTTTATATTTCATGAAGGCCCGGTTGACGAAGTATGAGGCTTGACGCGGCTCTAACTTTATGGCCTCGTTCAGGCTCTCGAGAGCACCGGCATAGTCACTGTCGTGCCGCATCTGTATCTCGGCGCGGATGACGTAGGCTCCGGCATTGTTTTTCGATAGTTCAATGCTGCGGTCAACGTGTTGGCGCGCGGCGACAGTATCACCTCGCTCGAGGCAGAGGTGGGCCAAACCCAGATGGGCGCGGTCGTTGCGGGGGTCAATAGCCAGCAACCGGTCGTAAGTGGCTTGAGCGCCGTCATAGTCTTTTGTGGCGCCCAGACAAACGGCCTTGTTGACGATGAGCATTTTGTCCTCGGGCCGCAGACGCAGGCCGGCATCATAGTCGCTGATGGCTCCGGCATAGTTGCCCTGGTTTTGGCGGGCCACGGCTCGCACACGGAAAGCATCGACGATAAACGGCTTGATGTCGATGGCGCGAGTCGCGTCTTGCTCGGCTCCTTGATAATCGTCCAGATTGATTTTAGCGACAGAGCGGTAGAAGTAAGGCTCGGCCTGAGTGCTATCGGCGTTGATGGCTTGGTTGAAATATTGGATAGAGAGAACGTAGTCCTCAAAGTATAGAGCGTTACGGCCAATGGTGACCACCTGCGACACATTGATTTGTGCCGCGGCACTGATGGCGCAGGCTATAAGCGTCCCGAGGACTGTTATTCTGATTCTTCCCCCTCCTTTATGAGGAGGCGGAGGGAGGACGTGGATTCTCGTATTCATAAGGCAAAAGTAATGATTTTTTCTCAATTGGGTGGCGTGATTGTAGATTTTTTATTAATTTTGTGAGTTATTTAGAAATCTATGAACAGGATTATACTCAGGATAATTGTTGCGTTATTGATGGGCGCGAGCCTTTCGGCCACCGCCGCGCCCGATCGCAAGCCAAAGAAAAATCGCCGTGAGCGCGTGTCGGTAGTGATTGACGACAATCAAAGCGGCAAGCAGACTCATACGGCGGCGGCCATGCGCGAAGTGCCGCTGACCAATGCCGCATCGCAACTGCGGGGGCGGTGGACTGTGACCGACGTCAGACGCAAACCATTAAAGAACGGCGCGCGTGTGACAATGGAATTGGACCCAAGCAGCGGACTGCTCATTGGCGACATGGGTTGCAACCGGGTGAACGCCCAAATGAAAGTAACCGGAACGAAGGTAACATTCAATAACGTAGTGACTACCCACCATAGTTGTGCCGACGCTTCAATGGAGCAATCGATTGTCAAAGCGTTGGGCGACAGCCATAGCCTGCGCCTCGAGACCAACGGCATTGTGACAATGCTGCACACCGTCTCGTCACACGGCAGCACCGTGCTATCGCTGCGACGTGTTGAACTGGCTGACATTGATGGCATGTGGCAGTTGGTGAGCCTTTATGGCGAGGCTATTGAGCCGGCGGCAAGCACCCGCATGGTGCTCGATGCCACGGCCGGCCTTTTCCATGCCCGCGGCCAAAACATCATTAATGGAGTGACACGAGTTGACGCGGCACGCGAGAGGTCATTGCAGTTTGAAGACTTGCATACGACCACCGATGATGTGGAACTCAGCACCACCGAGAGCCAATTGATGCTCGCACTGGAAGAAGTGACCGACTATGCCATCGATGGCCAGGGCGTGATGTCGCTACGTGACGAGGAAGGCCGCGTGGTCGCCACACTCAAGCGCTTGTAGATGGAAAGGATAACGAGTCTACAGAACGGGCGCGTCAAACGGCTTGTGGCGCTGCGCGAGTCATCATCGCTGCGCCGCAGCGGCGGCGAGGCGGTGGTGGAGGGTGTGAGAGAAATTGAGCGTTGCTCTCTTGCCGGATATAATATAAAAGAGGTGTATTGCTGCCCGGCGCTGATAGACGAGGCGGCGTTACCGCTGCTGCAGCGCCGTTGCGATGGCGCGCTGTGGATTGAGGTCACGGCCGTGGTGTATGCCAAGGCGGCACTGCGCGCCACCACCGAGGGCGTCCTGGCCGTGGTGTCAACACCGCGGCTGTCGCTCGACGACCTGCGTCTGCCGGACAATGCGCTGCTATTGGTGGCCGAGGGCGTCGAGAAGCCCGGCAATCTGGGTGCGATGCTGCGCACAGCCGATGCCGCCGGGGTGAACGCGCTTGTGGTGTGTGACCCGCTTGCCGACCCGTTTAACCCCAACTCAATTCGCGCGTCGCTTGGCGCCGTATTCACCGTGCCCACCGTGTGCACCACAAGCCGGGAGTGTATCGCTTGGCTGCGCGAGCGTGGCTTCACAATCTTGACGGCCCAACTGCAAGACTCGCGGTATTACTATGACACCGACATGACCGGACCGACCGCGATTGTGGTCGGGACCGAGGCCACCGGGCTGAGCGACGAGTGGCGCGAGGCGGCCACCGGCCACATCTTGATACCGATGCTCGGCGTTGTCGACTCGCTGAACGTGAGCGCCAGCGCGGCCATCCTGGTCTATGAGGCCGTCAGGCAGCGGCTTTCCTAAAACATCTCATGTAAAACTCATCGTAAAATATCGTGAATAAACATTTTACACATTTTACGTGAATTTTTACGATTTTTACGTGAGCCTAAAATCCGCAACCTTGAATATGATTACGAAAATTTCCGAAAATTATCGAAAATTCCCGAAAAAATATTATATCTCGTAAATTTTCGTAAATCCACGTAAATTAATTTTAGTAATAATTTTTTGTGAATAAACTATTTACGAAAATTTACGCAAATTTACGAGAGATCTATTTTCGATAATTTTCGAGAGAGAAATATCAAGTTGCGGAATTAAGGGTGAGAATAATATTTGCGAAAATATTAAGTTTTTTGCCGAAAAATTTTGCCGGTTCAAAAAAATGTTGTAATTTTGCAGCGCAATTCAGAGATAGGGGCGTAGCCCAGCTGGTTTAGAGCGCCGCAGTCACATTGCGGAGGTCATCAGTTCGATCCTGATCGTCCCTACTCATCAAGAGCCGTGCCACATTGGCGCGGCTCTTTTTTTGCGGGTAGCGGCTTGGGCAAGGCGAGGCTCCACATTTTGCACAGGTGAGTTAAAAAAATATTAAAATATAGTGGTGTTGATGGTGGATAGCGAGAAAAGTTGTACCTTTGTGGCAATGTAGGATGTGTAAATCAGATTGAAATGAACGTAAAGCATTTTTTGTTTATCACGGCGATGGCGGCGGGTATGGGACTGCCGATGGTTTCATGCGGCAGCAACGACAGTGGCTCGGGCACCGATAAGCGTCAGGTTGTCGATTGGCGCATCTGCACATTGAACCACGCGGTGCGCATCGCCACCGGCGAGGTGGAGAGTGTAGACATCAACGACCAGGCGATGACGATTGACTACACCAACAGCAAGCTGCTGAGTTTATCGTTGTTGAATTCAATACCGCGTTCCACCAAGCCGGATTTGCTGGTGAGCAATGTGCCGATGACCAAGAGCGAGACTCGCGCGCTGTACCGCTTTAACCAGCCGACGCCGGTGAGCGAGTTTGTGACTTCGCTGAAAGGATATATCGACTTTGACAACCAGCGCGCCAAGTTTGACTATGTTGAGTCAAACACGTGGCGCGTGATCAGCATTGTTGGCGGCGGCCAGGCGGGGGTGCCGGAGTTGAACTTTGACAACAACACGACGCGCATGACGCGCGAGGGCCAGGACTATTCGTCGCTGGGCGTGTTGTGCTCATTTGCCATCAATCCGGTGACAAACCGTGCGACGGTGAAGCTGATGAACTTCACGTTTGGCGACACGTCGGCCAACTTCACGCAGATTGTGACCGAGGCTGCGACGCCAGCCACCGTGGAGGCGACGACTGATGGTTTCCGCATCACCGGCGAGGCGTTGCGCACGTTTGCCTATCACCGCAACTCAGACCCTCAGAAGCCGATTTCGGACTTTGTGATTGATGACCTTGTGGCTGACATCAACCTTGACAGCGAGACGTTGACGCTGTCAATGAAGTTGAATGACTATACAGTGACGATTGAGGGTGGCGTGAGGTAGCATGTAGCCTCCCCCGCCCCCTCCTAAAGGAGGGATGACAAGTTGCCGCAACAGCAAGCTCCCCTCCTTTAGGAGGGGCGGGGGAGGCCACTAACGACTAACGGAAGATGAAGGTCTACGACGAGGCAACGATTGTCGAGCAACTGCACCATCAGGCGACTGCTCGCGAGGCGTTCAGCAGAGTTATCGAGCACTATAGTTCGCAACTCTACTGGCACATCCGTCGTCTCGTGATTGACCACGATGACGCCGACGACGTGTTGCAGAACACATTCATCAAGGCGTGGACCAACATCGACAACTTCCGCGGCGACGCCCAACTGATGACGTGGCTCTACAAAATTGCGACAAACGAGTCAATCACGTTTATCAACAAGAAGAAAGCACGCCTGCAGGCGAGCCTCGACGATGAGGGTGCCGAGGCCTTAGTGGCCGACTTGGAGACAGACAAATGGTTTGACGGCGATGACTTGCAGGTGCGCCTGCTGCACGCCATCGCCTCCTTGCCCGACAAGCAGCGCGTAGTGTTCACCATGCGCTACTACGAGGAGATGAAATATGAGCAGATGTCCGAGATACTCGGCACGTCGGTTGGCGCGCTCAAGGCGTCTTACCACCATGCCGTGAAGAAAATCGAGGCTTTTTTTCAAGACGATGATTAAACCATCGTCACGCTCAGTAGTCAAAAGAGTGCAATGAAACCAGAAGAATCACAAATATTGGCCAAACTGGGCCGCGAGCCCGGTTTCAAAGTGCCGCAGGGGTACTTCGAGGACTTGACGGCGCGCGTGATGGACCGCCTGCCAGAGGTGGAGATTACCGACGTTGACGCCACGCCCACATTGTGGATGCGCGTTCGACCCTACGTTTATCTGGCGGCAATGTTTGCCGGCGTGTGGTGCATGATGACCATCTTTAACCGCTATAACGGCACTGCCGACGGTAGCCTGCAGCGTATGGCCGCTGTGGCAGCAGACGTCACCGAGGCTTCAAACGCCGACGACTTCCTGCTTATGACCGGTTTTGACGACTACGACATCATCGCCTATGACGACAGCACCTATGACGAGGCTCTCGCCACCGACGAAGACTTGACAAACACAACGACTCCATGAACAAGACTTTACTGACAACAATAACCGTGGCTCTGATTGCTCTCTTTGCCGCGGCACAGCCTCCGCAGGGCGGGCGCTCGCGGTGGAGCAAAGAGATGCTTGAGGCAAAGCATCAGATGATAATTGAGCAAGTGGGCTTGACGCCGACACAGCAAGAGCAGTTCATGCCACTGTATGAGGCGATGGAAAAGGAAATTTTCCAAAACAACTTCGAGGCTCGCGGCGCTCTTGCAGCCGTGAACAAACGCGGAAGCGCCGCCACCGACGACGAATGTTTCCAAGCGGCAAGCGCCGTGTCGCAAGCCAAGGTGCGCGAGGGCGAAATCGAGAGCCGCTACTTTGAGCAATTCACCAAAATACTCTCCAAGCGCCAAATGTTCCTCCTCAAGCAGGCAGAGAGCGACTTCGCCCGCACGATGATGCGCGGCGCGCGCGGCGGCGACGGTCAGCGACCCGAGCGAAAGGCTAAAAAATAGCCCTCCCTATATTCTATAAACCATAGAAATTCCTGAAACCCTAAAAACAGGATAAAGGACATAAGGTGTCTCACCAAATGTCCTTTTTTATAACCACTAAAATCCGTTGGACTCGATGTTTCCATCACGACAATTTCCGAAAATTAATTTTCTCACGTAAAATCCGTAAATATCCACGTAAATTCCGTAAAAAGAAAATGTAGGGACACAATTTATTGTGTCCACGTGCCGCGAGGGCGGACACAATAAATTGTGTCCCTACATTTTCTTTTTACGATATTTTACGATAAGTTTTACGAATTTTTCGTGAGAGATTTTCGAGATGTTCTACAAGTTTGCGGATTTTAGTGTATAACCAAAACTTTGAAAGGCGATGAAAATGATGAAACGAATGATGCTGGCCGCCGCCCTATTGTGCGCTATGACGGCCGGCGCCGGCGAACCGTTTTGGTTGGGAGCCGACATTAGCGGCACGACAATGATTGAGGACCACGGCGGACAACTATACAACGCCGCCGGACAGCCGCGCGAAAACACCGCGCTGATGAAGGAACTGGGACTGAACGCGGTGCGCCTGCGCGTGTGGGTTAATCCAAAAGGAGGCTGGAGCGACGCGGCCGATGTGCTGCGCATGGCACGCCGCGCCCGCGACCTCGACATGGCCTTGATGATTGACTTCCATTATAGCGACTGGTGGGCCGACCCGGGCAAGCAAAACATTCCCGAGGCGTGGAAGAACCTGACCTATCCGCAGATGTGCGACGCGCTGGCCGACCACACGAGGCTTGTGTTGCAACTGCTGCGCGACGACGGCATCGACGTGCGTTGGGTGCAGGTGGGCAACGAGACCACCGACGGTTTCCTCTGGGAAGTGGGACGCGCCGGCACCCACATGGAACAGTATGCCGGCCTGACCGATGCCGGCTACCAAGCGGTGAAAGACGTTTATCCCGATGCGACCGTGATTGTGCACGTGGACTGCGGAAGCGACCCGAAGCGTTATGACAAAATCTTCGGCGGACTGACGCGCTATGGCGCACGCTTTGATATGATTGGCATGAGCGTCTATCCCTATTGGGACCAACACGAGAAATTGCAGACCACATGGCAAGGTACCGTTGATGGCGTCGTGGCCAACGTCAACCGTCTGTGGAATATCTACCACAAGCCGCTGATGATTGTCGAGACCGGCGTGGAGGCGGCAAAACCCGTTGAGGGCAAGCAGGTGATGGCGGCGATAATCGATGCGGCGATGAACCGCTGCAACGGGCATTGTCAGGGTGTGTTCTACTGGGCGCCCGAGGCCGAGGGACATTATCCGTTGGGAGCGTTCAAGAACCACCGCCCAACGGCAATCATGGAGGCATTCACCGAAGCCGCCAACCGGTGACTGATATTACCAAGAGTACAAGACTTCGTCTTGCAATACACAACAATTGCACTCAGCCGAGGTCGGGCAACGACGCGTAGTAGCGGTAGTCGCTGAGCACGGTGGCGAGGAACTGATTGGCCGGCATACCCTGGCGCGGCATGATGCCTAAGGTGGCAATTACCTTATTGGCCATCGCGTCGAGCAGTTGCATGTGACGGTTGAAGTCGCCGTCGTAGTAGATCACACGGTCGATGAGTTCATACTGCCGGACAGTGAGTTCTGAAGCCTCGGGATAGGTCGGATGGTAGTTTTTGTCTGCAAAATCATAGGCGTACGGGTTGTTGTCGGCATAGAAACGTTCAGAGTCTTTGATGACTATGGTGTTTGCCGCGATGTCGCCTATGCGCTGGCTTTTCTTCGAGAGAATGATTACGGGCAGTCCCAACGCCAACGACACGTCAAGCACGTCGAGAGTCCAACGCAACAGAGCGCTCGAGAGCCTAAGGCGACTGCCATCGGCCTGCACCACGCGTATGCGCTGGATGCGTTTGCCGATAGTTTGCCCGGCAAAAAGCAGTTCGCACACCGGGAAGTAGATTGCGACCGGAATGAGCAAAGCAACAATGAAGATAATGTCCATGTCGTCTCGCAGGTAGCGATTGGGCAGCGCCATGAGGGCACTCAAGCACACGGCAAGATATACCTGAAGGATGAACATATCAATCATCCGGGCCAACAAACGGTCGGCCGCGCTGGCCGGATATTGCTCGATGACGACGTACTGGCCTGTGATAATATTGCTGCTTCGCATAGCGGTTACGATTAGCAATTAGTAATTAGGTTTCGGTCAAAGAACTATCTACTAATTATTCATTAAAAATTATTGCAAAATTATTGAAAAAGCATTAAATTTGCAAATCTTTTTTCCCGAAAGATTAAACTTGGGGGGATGACAGCAATTAAACAATGAGAGAAGCGGCTTTCATTCGTAAAAATCGCGCCAAGTGGAAAGACTATGAGGCGGTGGCGACGGAACTCGGCAACACGAGTGCCGACCGTCTGCTTGACATCTACAACGACGTGGTGGCCGACTTGGCCTACTGCCGCACCCACTATCCCAACAGTGGCTTGACAAACTACCTGAACAGTTTGTCACTCACGTTCCACAACGAAATCCACAAGGGGCGCGCAGCATCGTGGGCCACAGTGCGCACCTTTTTTACCGATGAGATGCCACGGCTCGTCTACAAGGCGCGCAGGGCAATGTTGCTGTCGCTTGTGATTGGCGTTGTGGCTGTGCTCATTGGAGTGTATAGCGCATGGCGCGACCCGGACTACGTCAAGATGGTGATGGGCACGGGATATGTCGACATGACAATCAGCAACATCGAGCAGGGCTATGCCTCGGGCGTGTATAATAGCGAAACGCCGATAAAGATGTTTCTCGAAATCTTGTGGAACAACGCGTCGGTGAGCCTACTGGTGTTTGCCGTGGGAGTGGTCACGTCCATCGCGTCGGCGGCTATGCTGGTTTATAATCTGCTATCATTAGGCGCTTTGGGCGTCTTATTGTTCCGATATGACGCGTTGGCCGACTTCTCGGTGGCGTTGTGGTTCCATGGCACGCTGGAGATTTCGGCGATAGTGATAATGGCCGGAGCCGGCATTCACATGGGCAACGGGTGGCTCTTCCCCGGCACCTATGGGCGGCTGCGCTCCTTTGTCAACGCCTCGCGCGAGGGAATGATGATTGTGATGGGCACGATGCCGATGATTTTTGTGGCCGCGATGGTCGAGGGATTTCTCACGCGCCACGCTCAGCACCACACGACAGTGGTGATGCTATTCATCGCCCTCTCGCTCGCCTACATCATCTATTACTATATTTACTTGCCATGGAGGGTGCGCCGCAACCTCTAAACCTATCATAACCGCGATGAGACAGAATCGTGACGAGAAAATACGGCTCTACGAGCGCCGCAGCCTGACTGGCAAGGTCAACACGGTGTTTGACTTTATCCACGTCAACTGGCGGCCGTGGTTGCGTCTGTCGGTTTATGTGCTATTGCCGATATCCATCATTGCCGGTATGGGACTTGTAGACTTCATGGCGCACCACGTGTTTCACGACCACGGCGGTGACTGGTTGGCGTCGGCAATCATGGTTTATGGCCTGATGGCAGTAGGATATATGATGGCCAATTGCTTGTGCTTGTCGCTGATGAAGTGTTATTTTGACCGTCCTGACGGGCTGGAGACAGTGACGTTTAGCGACCTGTGGCGTTGCCTGCGTGCCGTGGCGTGGCCGATGATTGTGCTCTCGGTGCTGCTGTTTGTGGTGGCGCTGCCCATGTCGTGGCTCACAATGTTTGCGTTCCTGCTTATGCCGTTCGCCTTGCTGTTTTATTGCGCGGGGGTGGTTAACCCGCTGCTGATGGCCGCGCCGGTTGCTGTGTTTGAGGGGTGCGGAGTGAAAGAGGCAATCGTCCGTGGCTTCAGGTTGTGCTACGCCCAGTTTTGGAAAATGGTCGGCCTGATGATTGTCATGCTGCTGATTTATTTTTACTCGCAGTTATTCTTTAGCGGAGTGTGGGCATTGCTCTCGATGATACTAAACGCCTTTGTGGGCGGCCGAATAGAAATAACCGGCGACGAGGTGTTTCTCACGGCCGCATATTATGTGGCGACCATTGCGATGACGCTCGTCCAGTATTATGCCTATTCGGTACTCGTGATGGCCATTGCGTTGCACTACGGCAGCGTGGCGCAGGAAAAAGACGACGCCGACCTTGAGACGGAAATTGATAATTTCGCCAATCTATAACATGAGCAACGGGGTGGACACACTGGCGGTGAGCCAGGAGCAAGTGAGGCAGATTGTTGAGGCCGACAACTACCTTGGAGCGTACGATGGCACGACGATGCCGTCGACATCGCTGCTCGAAGCCTTGTGGGAGCGCATCGCCGATGCCCTCGACGACCTGCTGCGATCCGCCACGAGGACAACAATGGGCAACTTCTGGCTTGCCGTTGGCGTCCTGGCGCTGGTGGTGCTGGTGGTGGTGGTAATTCTCTACCGCAAGAAAATCATGCGCTGGTTGCATCGTGACGCCGCAGTCGACTACGAGGTGCGCGACGATGAGGACATATACGGCATCGACTTTGACGCCGAGATTGCCGCCGCGACGGCCGCCGGCAACCACGCCGCGCTCGTCCGCCTCTATTACCTCAAGACACTGCGCGCCCTGGTGGACGCCGGACGACTGGACTGGGTGCCCGGACGCACTCCATCGCAGTATGCCCTCTTGGTGAATATGGCGCCGATGACCTCCCTCACCAACGTCTTCCTCAAGGTGCGATATGGCAAGTTTGAGGCCTTCAACGAGCAGTCGACACTTGCCGCAGGCTGCTGCCGAAGCGTCATAGACCAAATAACAACGGGGCAGGAAGGAGGTGAGCCGTCATGAACATTAACCGCGGTTTCATCTTGGCAATGGCTCTGCTGGCAGTGCTGGCATTCATGTTCAGTTACCGCAACGGGGTGGAATATAATTACAGTAACTCCGACCTGGGCTACGACAACCGCCAGCCGCAGGGCATCCGCCACGTGGACGAGGTGCTCTCGCAGGCGATGCCGCACGGCTACGAGACGGTAGCCAACGAACTCTTCTCGCTCACCCACGTCATCGGCGACAGCATCACCGGTGAAATCAAGCCCGACGCGCTGCGTTACAACTATCTCTTTGTGGCCGACGAGGGCTACAACATCGATGATGCAGTGAGCCAGATTGACGAACTCATTGAGCATGGCTCAACAGTGATGGTGGTTACAGACGCCCGCAGCACACTCAGTAATATCCTTTACTATGCGGGACTGAACACATTCTTTAAGGGAGAATATACGTATTTGTCTTTGGATGACCGCTATTGCGCTCCCAGAGATGAGGTGCGGATAACATGGAACGGCGACAGCGTCACGGCAACCGCCGAGCCCCCCGGCTATTGGCTACCGGAAGTGTACGTCTCCCGGAATGTCAACATAGAAGAGTGGGATGTTGACGAAGACGACATTTACAACACCGTCGTGCCGCTTCCACAACCGCGTTATCAGCCTCTGATCCAAAGTGCCGACGGCGATACTTTAGCAATCCGCGTGACCAGTCCCGAGCGCAAGGGCGCGCTCATCATCGGCACAATGCCACGCTTGTTCACCAACTTTGCCGTGGCCCACCATGCCGAGGCCCGAAATTTGATGCTGCGCCTGATGTCCCTGCTTGCCGACAAGCCAGTGCGCCGCTTGAGGGCCGAGGATAAGGTCACTGACGACGAACTTGACGAGACTGCCGATGTGCTCATGCGCTCCCCGGCAATGCGTGCCGCCTACTTGCTGACCATCGTTACTTGCCTGCTGGCTATCGTATTCACGGCACGCCGACGACAGCGCGTCATTCCTGTCATCGAGCCGCCAGCCAACCGCGTGATGGAGATGACGCTCAACGTCGGCGACCTCTACTACCGTCGGCACGACAACGTTGACTTGGTGATGAAACGCTACACGATGTTTGTCGACGCGGTGAGACGCGAACTCATGCTTGACCTGGAGACCGACGACCGCGCCACCATCGTGCGCGAATTGGCAACCGCCACCGGCACGGCACGCGATGAGGTCGAGACCCTGCTCGACGCCATCGCTCAAGCCTCAACCTCCGACGAGTTGCCGGATGCCACAATGATTTCAATTATCGACCGGATGGACCGTCTGGAAGCCGGCCTATAGTTGCCAACATTACTAAACTAAAACGAATAACGAATAACGAACAACGAATATGAATGATATAACAACCAATGGACAGCGCGTCGACCTGAGCGACTTCTCGGCCAGAGTGGCGGAACTGCGCCGCACTATCGCCACCGTAATCGTTGGCCAGCAGACCAACGTCGAACTGGTGCTCACGGCTATCCTTGCCGACGGCCATGTGTTGCTCGAGGGTGTGCCGGGCGTGGCAAAAACACTGCTGGCGCGCACCATCAGCCGCCTGATTGGCGCACGCTTCCAACGCATCCAGTTCACGCCGGACCTTATGCCCAGCGACGTGATTGGCACCACAGTGTTTAACGCCAAGACCGCGGAATTCAGTTTCCACCCGGGACCGGTGTTCAGCGACATCGTGCTTGTGGACGAGATTAACCGCTCGCCGGCCAAAACCCAAGCGGCCCTGTTCGAGGTGATGGAAGAGCGCCAAGTAACCGTCGACGGCACCTCCCACCCCATGGGACGCCTCTACACCATCCTCGCCACACAAAACCCCGTGGAGCAAGAGGGCACCTACCAACTGCCCGAGGCTCAACTCGACCGCTTCATGATGAAGGTGATTATGGGCTATCCCGAACTTGACGACGAGGTGAACATCCTGCGACGCCATCAGGCCAACGCGCGACTGACCAAACTCGAGGATCTGCAACCCGTGCTATCGCAAGACGAGTTGCTGGCCATGCGCGACAAACTGCAACTCATCGTGGTGGACGACAGCCTGCTGCGATACATCGCACAAGTGGTGAAAAGCACACGCAGCAGCCGCGCAATCCAGTTGGGCGCATCGCCGCGCGCCGCCGTGGCGCTGCTGCAAGCCGGCAAGGCTTTTGCCATGCTGCAAGGACGAGACTTCGTTGTGCCCGACGATATAAAGACCTTGGCGCAACCCGTGCTCTGCCACCGCATTATCCTCACCGCCGAGGCCGAAATGCAGGGCTACACGCCAGCACGCGTCATCGACAACCTCATCGAGAAAATCGAGGTACCCAAGTAAATGCCGACAACCGGTTGGCCATGCCGCGCGCCCTCGCACCGGCTTTCTAACGACTAACTACTAACTACTACATTGTATCTCACCAAACGCTTCTATATCGTTGTAGCCGCCATTGTGCTCGGCCTTGTTGCCGGAGAATGGTGGCCATGGTGCTACACCGCGGGCATCGCCGCGCTGTGGTTGCTCGTCGCGGCAGTAGCGCTCGACGTGGTTTTGCTGTACCACCGCCGGGCCATCGTCGCCTCGCGCCGGATGGCTTCGCGCTTCAGCAACGGCGACGACAACGAGGTGACACTCTCTGTGGCGAGCGACTACCCTTTTGCTGTGTGGCTCGAAGTGATTGACGAGATACCACACATCTTCCAGCGGCGCGATGTCCTCTTCGGCCACCGCCTGGCGGCCCACGGCGCATGCGACATCATCTACAGGCTGCGCCCCGTCAAACGTGGCGTGTACGGCTTCGGACACATCCGCGTCTTTGCGGCAACCGCACTGGGCCTCGTGCAGCGACGTTACACCCTCGGCAGCGAGCAGGACGTCGCTGTCTACCCGTCCTATCTGATGCTCAACAAATATGAACTACTCGCCATGAGCGACAACCTCACCGAGTTGGGTATCAAGCGCATTCGCCACGTGGGCAATAACACCGAGTTTGAGCAGATCAAGGAGTATGTGGAGGGCGATGAGTACCGCGCCATCAACTGGAAAGCCAGCGCACGCCGCGGCCAACTCATGGTCAACGTCTATCAGGACGAGCGTTCGCAGCAAGTGTTCAACGTCATCGACAAAGGACGCGTGATGCAACAGGCCTTCAAACTATGTGATGATTCCGATACTTCGGATCGCATGACACTGCTCGACTACGCAATCAACGCGTCGCTTGTGCTCAGTTACGTGGCAACACACAAGGAAGACAAGGCCGGCATAGTGACATTTGCCGGCGACTTTGGCGAATATGTGCCGGCCGAGCGCCGTGCCTCCCACATGATGGTTATCAACGAGGCTCTCTACAACTTGGAGACCGATTTTGACGACAGCGACTTTGCGGCGCTAGCCGTCAACATCGACCGCCTGATACGCCGCCGCAGCCTGCTCGTGCTCTACACCAATTTCACTTCGCTCGACGGTATGCGGCGACAACTCCCCTACCTGCGCCGCATGAACGTGCGTCATCGTCTGCTGGTTGTCTTCTTTGATGACGTGGAAACGGCGCACTACGTTTCCGAGCGTCCGCGCGACCTGCGAGGCTACTATACCCGCGTGATAGCGATGCGCCAACTCGGCCTCAAACGTGCCATAGTAGCCGAACTGCGCCGCAACGGCATCCACTCGCTGCTCACATCGCCCTCCGGCCTCACTATCAACGTCATCAACCGCTACCTCGAGATGAAGGCCCGACACCTCTTCTAACCCCGCGCCATAGAATCGCGCTGCCATTACACATTTTAACAAAACTTAACCTCTAACATACATTTCATCTGTCACTAATAACCATAAAGGACGCGATGTGTGACATCGCGTCCTTTATACAAAATTGGCTCTATCCTCACGAACCAACTAAAAGATTTGGCATTTTTTATTTTCTGGCAGCACCTTGCAACTTATTAATTATCAATAAGTTATCAACATCGTGTTGCCAAATCTCCTGCAAAGATACAAATTTGAAAGCAATTCACAACTACCATTAGAGGCGTTAAAAATTCAAATTAGTTGCCAAATCTCCTGCAAAGATACAAATTTGAAAGCAATTCACAACGCGGCAAGCCTTCTCATCTTCATCTTCTCCGTTGCCAAATCTCCTGCAAAGATACAAATTTGAAAGCAATTCACAACCGATTGATGTCTTGTTCGTGCAGGGCGGTGGTTGCCAAATCTCCTGCAAAGATACAAATTTGAAAGCAATTCACAACTGGCGGCAGAGTTTCCCTACGGTGTCGTGCGTTGCCAAATCTCCTGCAAAGATACAAATTTGAAAGCAATTCACAACGTGTTCGGCAAGCTCAACACTACGAGCGGCGTTGCCAAATCTCCTGCAAAGATACAAATTTGAAAGCAATTCACAACAGCAACGGACACGTTCTCACGCTGAATGGCGTTGCCAAATCTCCTGCAAAGATACAAATTTGAAAGCAATTCACAACTATAACGGCAAGCCGGTCTATACCGGCGCAGTTGCCAAATCTCCTGCAAAGATACAAATTTGAAAGCAATTCACAACCAACTTTCTCTTGCGCACGCACACGCACGTTGTTGCCAAATCTCCTGCAAAGATACAAATTTGAAAGCAATTCACAACCAGTGTGTCATCAAGCTTTGCCAAATCGCTGTTGCCAAATCTCCTGCAAAGATACAAATTTGAAAGCAATTCACAACAAACAAGATGAGTTGTCTTCGCTCGGTAAGGTTGCCAAATCTCCTGCAAAGATACAAATTTGAAAGCAATTCACAACTTGCAGAACAGATGAGGGGCTCCGGCAACGGTTGCCAAATCTCCTGCAAAGATACAAATTTGAAAGCAATTCACAACCCCAGGGTTGACGCCCCCTCGAGGGCAACGTTGCCAAATCTCCTGCAAAGATACAAATTTGAAAGCAATTCACAACATGCTTTGCAAAATAACGCCGTTAGATGTTGTTGCCAAATCTCCTGCAAAGATACAAATTTGAAAGCAATTCACAACGCCGCGGCGGCGGCTGCTGCGTGGTGTCGAGTTGCCAAATCTCCTGCAAAGATACAAATTTGAAAGCAATTCACAACGTGCACTAGCGCCGTAACGGCGTCAACTCCGTTGCCAAATCTCCTGCAAAGATACAAATTTGAAAGCAATTCACAACTGTGGGTGTTTCCACTACCACCACCATACAGTTGCCAAATCTCCTGCAAAGATACAAATTTGAAAGCAATTCACAACGGCATATCTAGATTGATATCCGAAAACATAGTTGCCAAATCTCCTGCAAAGATACAAATTTGAAAGCAATTCACAACTGATACGTCGCTTGCTCTCGAAGTACGGCTGTTGCCAAATCTCCTGCAAAGATACAAATTTGAAAGCAATTCACAACTTTAGTGGCCGGTGCATTCATTTTTGGGTGGTTGCCAAATCTCCTGCAAAGATACAAATTTGAAAGCAATTCACAACATGGCAAAAAAAGAAAAAGCGGCTCAAGCCGTTGCCAAATCTCCTGCAAAGATACAAATTTGAAAGCAATTCACAACACTCGCCGTCAAAGTACATTTTCACCATGCGTTGCCAAATCTCCTGCAAAGATACAAATTTGAAAGCAATTCACAACTAGACCGCTTTCAACGCGGTGTTCCTTGTGGTTGCCAAATCTCCTGCAAAGATACAAATTTGAAAGCAATTCACAACGATGACGTTGCGCAAACGCTGTTGGCGTAAGTTGCCAAATCTCCTGCAAAGATACAAATTTGAAAGCAATTCACAACACACAACGAGTAGTATAAATGACTTACGAAGTTGCCAAATCTCCTGCAAAGATACAAATTTGAAAGCAATTCACAACGCGCCAGGCTTTTTCATCTTCATCTACTCCGTTGCCAAATCTCCTGCAAAGATACAAATTTGAAAGCAATTCACAACTACCGAGAAAATGACCGCTGAACTGAAAGAGTTGCCAAATCTCCTGCAAAGATACAAATTTGAAAGCAATTCACAACACCAAAGAGCTGTGATGAGATGATGAGGGTTGCCAAATCTCCTGCAAAGATACAAATTTGAAAGCAATTCACAACATGTTTCTCTCTTTCATAACCGTTAATTAGTTGCCAAATCTCCTGCAAAGATACAAATTTGAAAGCAATTCACAACGGCCGTCCACATTTTCACTGCATACTTTTGTTGCCAAATCTCCTGCAAAGATACAAATTTGAAAGCAATTCACAACATTGGAAATGCTTCAACAGCTGTAAATTATGTTGCCAAATCTCCTGCAAAGATACAAATTTGAAAGCAATTCACAACATTACAGTTATGCATGATGCTATCCGTAAGGTTGCCAAATCTCCTGCAAAGATACAAATTTGAAAGCAATTCACAACATAAGTCAGCTAGCAATACTATACTTGATAGTTGCCAAATCTCCTGCAAAGATACAAATTTGAAAGCAATTCACAACCCATTTTCCGTTTTGTGCGTTCACCTTGTCGTTGCCAAATCTCCTGCAAAGATACAAATTTGAAAGCAATTCACAACCAGTTGAGCCTTCTTCTTCTCTAACTGCTCGTTGCCAAATCTCCTGCAAAGATACAAATTTGAAAGCAATTCACAACGTAACAGTTATGCTTGATGGTATTCGAAAAGTTGCCAATTCTCCTGCAAATATACAAATTTGAAAGCAATTCACAACATACAACAAGTAGTATAAACGAC
>JAFTDD010000037.1 GCA_017454355.1 Muribaculaceae bacterium | reverse complement strand
GGCCGGCGGCGCGACGACCTACGGCGCCGAGGTGGAGTTCATCACCGACCGTCCGAGTTATGACGTGAACAGCGACAGCGCCATTGACGTGGGTGACGTGAACGCCGTGCTAGGCGACATTCTGACCGGCGGCAAGACGGCGACTTACGACGTGAACGGCGACGGCCGCGTGGACGTGGGCGATGTGAACGCCATCCTCGCCGAGATCCTCAACCGGTAGGCTGAGGTTCCGGTGTCAGTAGGAGCGACGTCGCCAAACCCGCGGAGCGAGTGACAGCCCATAGGCGGGGGCGCAAGCCCCCGTAAACAGGAAACTTCTCATTACCAAACAGCCCCGTAGGGGCGACAGTCTCCGCACGTTTCTGTCGCCCTTACAGGGCTTTGTTTGAGAAAAATGAACAAACTCACACCATAGTTACGGGGGCTAGCGCCCCCGCCTAGGAGCTGTCGCCCCTGACGGGGCTCACATTTGTCGCCGCTTGCGGCCACGCCAAGGCGAGGCCCTACAGTCTTTGACAATCCTAATGGATTTTACCGGACAGCAATAATTCCAATCAAAGCCCCGTAGGGGCGACAGAGACACCGACGGTCTGTCGCCCCTACGGGGCTTGAATTATGTGATGTGGAACCATTACGGGGGCTGAC
The DNA here is from genome assembly GCA_017454355.1 of Muribaculaceae bacterium. Lineage (GTDB taxonomy): Bacteria > Bacteroidota > Bacteroidia > Bacteroidales > Muribaculaceae > Sodaliphilus. The sequence goes on along the minus strand of JAFTDD010000037.1, from coordinate 47,240 downwards.
GCCCCCGCCTAGGGACTGCCGCCCCTACGGGGGCTTTTGGTGGTTATTAACTGTCGACGCTACGGGGCTTTTGTCGCTCCGCGGGTTTGGGGGCTACCGGAGGTAGCGGCGGTGTTTGCGCCAGAAGTAGAGGAGGGCGGCGAGGTGCTTGCGGCCAAGGGGGGAGAGCCAGCGGCGGGTGGTGGCGCGTTGCCAGAGGTGGGTGATGGTGATGTGGGGCAGGTAGCGCACTCGCCAACCGGCAGCGGCCATGCGCAGGCAGTAGTCGGCATCCTCGGGTCCGTAGAAGATAGCCTCGTCAAGTGGCCCCACTTGCTCGATGGCCTCGCGGCGGATGAGTTGGCACGCGCCGATGATGTAGCAAGGCTCCACGGCGCCGTCAGGGTCGGTAGGGAAGTGGTGGGTGTCTTTGATGCCGAGCACGTTGCGAACTTTGTTGAGAATGCCCGGGTAGGGCTTGCAACTGTCCTGGATGTTGCCGTCGGCATCGACCAGCCGGCAGCCGCACAGTCCCACGTCGGGGTGGCTGTCGGCATAGTCCACGAGGGCGTCGATGGCCTCGGGGGTGACGATGGTGTCATTGTCGAGCAGCAGCACATAGCGCCCCGTGGCGGCGGCAATGCCCTGGTTGCGCGCCGCGGCAACGCCGCGGTTGCGGTCGTTGGCGATGACCTTGACTGTGGGGAAGTCGTCGCGCAACATATCGAGCGTACCGTCGTTACTGCCGTTGTCGATAATGATGGTCTCGACATCGGCACGCTCCGGCAACTCGCCAAGCGAGGCGAGACACCGGCGAGTGTATTCGCGCTGGTTGCAGGTGAGGATGACTATCGTCAGTTCATAATTCATAGTTATCCGAAGAGTTTCACTTTGAGGGCCCTGAGAGCTTGTGTGAATTCTTTCCAACTGGTGAAGCGGCGCATCTGGGTGGAGATGAAATGCCATGAGAGGAAGTAACTGATGTTGTTCCAGAAGAGAAGGCGCTCCATCTCCTTGCTGCTCAAGTGCGGCAGGTTGAGGATGGACTCGCGCTGGACATCGGTGGGCACATAGCGGTCAATCCACCCGTTGGCGATGGCCTGGTCGTAATACTCGGTGGCCGGGAACGGCGAGACGATGTTGAACATCACCTGGTCCACTTTGAGTTTCTTTGCCTCGTTGAGGGTGTGCTTGACGGTCTCGCGTGTCTCGAGAGGGCTGCAGCCGATGAGGATGTTGAGTTTGACGGGCACATTGTATTGCTGGAGCAGTGAGATGGCGCGGTGGATGTCGGCCACGGTGATGCCCTTCTTGACATACTCGAGGATGCGGTCGTCAAACGACTCGACGCCCAGGTCGACGTATCGGCAACCGCTCTCGCCCAGCATGCGTGCGATAGGCTCGGTGATGGCGTCGACGCGCGCCTGGCAGCCCCAGACGATGCCGTGGCGGCGCATGATGTCGCAAATGCCGCGTGTGCGCTCCTCGTTCCAGATGAAGTTGTCGTCCATAAAGCCGATGGCCTTGTATCCCTCGGCGGCGAGGGCGTCCACCTCGGCGGAGATGCTCTCAATGCTGCGGAAGGAGATGGGCGGTTTGCGACCGTGGAACTTGCGGTTCTCGATTTCGCGTGCAAACGTGAGCGAACTGGGAACGCAGTAGATGCAGTGGAACGGACAGTTGCGGCTGGTGACCATGGTGGTGTATGGCCCCGTTTTGAGTTTGGGGTTGTAGTATCGGTGGTCGCCCAGCAGGTGGCGTGCCGGCACGGGAAGGCTGTCAAGGTCTTTCATGAGCGGGCGGAAGCCGTTATTGTGGGTTGTGCCGTCGCTGTTACGGGTTGAGGTGCCGAGGACGTTTCTCCAGTCGCCGCCCGTGGCGATGGTGTTGACAAGTTCAAGCACGGTTAGTTCCGGCTCGCCTCGCACAACGATGTCTCGCTCGGCGGCGAGGCACTTGTCGATGAAGTGGGTCGGTCCGGGGCCGATGAGCAGGACAAAGGCCTGAGGCTGCCGCTGATGAATCATTGCGGTAGCCATAAGGTCGTTCTCGATAGAGAGGTTTACTGTCCAAATGCAGTAGATGTCGCTGTCGTCGTCGCGCAGAAAGTTGTCGAACTGCTCACGACTCGTCTTGTTGTAGACAAAGTCGCGGTATCTCACCTCGTGGTCAGTATCTCGCTCGAGCACGGCGGCCACGGTGAGTTCATATATGTTGGGTGCCAAATAGACCACACGTGTACACCCCGCGGTGCGCTCGGCCGGCTGCTTGCTGCCGTCGAGCACCGGTGGCACTATAAAAGTTATCTTCATAGGCAATTCTTAAAATCGAATCTAAATAATAACGTACTTGCCGCCGCGATTATTGTATTTGGCCGCTGTTGTGTGATTGCGGGAAAAGTAGTAATTTTGCAAAATGGAACAAGAATTTGCGTCATCACTTTTAGAAAATGCTGTGAGCGAATTTGCTTCGCTGCCCGGCATCGGCCGCAAGACGGCGCTTCGTCTTGTGCTTCACCTGCTCAAGCGTGACGAGCCGGAGGTGACAGCATTTGGCGAAGCCATTATCAAGTTGCGTCGAGAGATTGGTTATTGCCGTGTGTGCCACAATATCAGTGAGAGTGAGGTGTGCCCAATCTGCTCGAGTGGATTGCGTGACCATAGCACGGTGATGGTGGTGGAGAATGTCAAAGACGTGATGATTGTTGAGAATACTCGTCAGCACGCGGGTGTCTATCACGTGCTTGGCGGGCTGATTTCGCCGATGGACGGGATTGGTCCGCAAGATATTGAAATCGATAGCCTGGTGGAGCGCGTTGCCGGAGGTGAGGTCAAGGAAGTTATTTTGGCTCTGCCGGCAACTATGGAGGGCGACACAACAAGTTTCTATATCTATCGCCGTTTGGCGCCTCACGCGTCGCGCGTTGCGGTGACAGTGCTGGCTCGCGGCGTGAGTGTGGGTAGTGGGTTGGAATATACCGACGAACTGACTTTGGGCCGTTCAATCGCGGGCCGAACACCGTTTGACGCATCGATGTAGCAATGACGAAAAATACCCCATGTGTGATATGCTCACGCATGGGGTTGTTTAATAGCAGTGCGGCTATAAGCCGGGTTATGTGACCGCGGTGCCCGTCAGTCAACAGACATCTGAGCATGATCGCGGTTGCTTGTCATTTATCTGAGCGGTCTACCCCCCGGCAATGGACGAGCAGCCCTTTGATGCCGGTATACATGACCTTGCAACTCACAGGAGGTGCGGCAGGCAATGTCACCATCGCCTCCGGTGGGCTCTTACCCCGCCTTTTCACCCTTGCCTCCACCCAAACCGTTTGGCTTGGCGCGGAGGCGGTTGTTTTCTGTCACCTTAACCCTACGGTCGCCCGCAGTTTCCCGTTAAGAAATGTGATGCTCTGCGTTGCCCGGACTTTCCTCCGGTGGCACGTGTCCACCGGCGACAAGCCACCACACTGCTTTCCCTGATTTTTATATTCGGCTGCAAAGTTACGAAAAAAAGTGCGAACTACGATAAATTACATCACGTAAAATCCGTAAAATATTAATTTACGTTATTTTTACAAGACTTCGTCTTGCAATACAAAACAACTATTTGTGAAATAAAATATTTACGAAGATTTACGAGAAAGAATATTCCGCGGAGTTAAAAATAATTGGCGAGTTGATAGAAGGTGGCGCTGACGAGCCATGCCAGGGCGGTGGTGTAGCAGGCGATTGCAATGGCCCACTTCCACGAGGCGAGTTCGTTCTTGATTGCAACGATGGTTGCGATGCACGGGAAGTACAGAAGGATAAAGAGCAGGTAGGCGTAGGCTGTGGTGGGCGTTATACCATCTGCGGTCATGGCCGCGCGGAGCGAGGTGTACTTATGCTCGATAATGCTATCCTCGCCATAGATGCCCTCGTCTTCAAACGAGTCGTCGCCGGCATAGATTACTCCCATTGTGGAAGCCACAATCTCCTTGGCACCGGCTCCGGCGATGAGGCTCACGTCCAGTTTCCAGTTGAAGCCCTGCGGCTCAAACACCGGTTCGATGGCTTTGCCCATCATGCCCATATAACTCTGCTCTACCTGCTGCCGCTTGTCAAGCGATGAGTTATGCGGGAAGTAAGTGAGCGCCCAAACGATGATGCTCGCGACCAAAATCACGCCACCCATTTTCTTGAGGTATTCCTTGCCCTTCTCCCATGTGTGGCGCAACGTTGCCTTGGCTGTGGGCATACGGTAGGGCGGAAGTTCCATCACAAAGGGAGTGTCCTCACCCTTGGCGATAAAAGTGCTATATACCTTACTCACGATGCCAGCCATAAGGACGCCGATGACGTATAGAGAAATCATCACTGTGGCACGCTGGTCTTTTGGGAAGAAGATGCCGGTGAGCATAAGGTAGATGGGCAGACGCGCGCTACAACTCATGAATGGCAGAATCATCATCGTGATAAGGCGACTGCGGCGGCTCTCAATGGTGCGCGTGGCCATCACTGCCGGCACATTGCAGCCAAAGCCCATCACCAAGGGGATGAAGGACTTGCCATGCAGGCCGATGCGGTGCATAACCTTGTCCATAATGAATGCCGCGCGAGCCATATATCCGCTATCTTCCATAAACGAGATAAAGGCGTAGAGAATAAGGATTTGTGGCAGGAACACAATCACCGAGCCCACGCCGCCAATCACGCCGTCGGCAATCAGCGCTTTGAGCGGGCCATCGGTCATTGTCGCTGTTACCCAATTGCCGAGCCAAGCCACGCCGTCCTCGATCCATCCCATAGGCACCTCACCCACGGTGAAAGTGACGTAGAACATAATATACATCACGATGAAGAATAGCGGGAACCCCAGATATCGGTTGGAGAGCGCATAGTCGATGGCATGAGAAGTGCGGTAGTTATCGCGCTTGCTGCCTATGGCATACTCCGCCTCCTCAAGTGCACCGCGTATAAAACCGTACTTGGCGTCCATAATGGCCGACTCGCTGTCTTGCCCGGTGTCGTCGTGGATGTCGGCGCGGGCTTGCCGGACGGCTGATGTCACATCGCCGGCGTTGGAGAGCGTAGAGGCGATTTTGGCGGCCTCCGGGTCGTTGTCAAGCAGTTTGATGGCAAGGTAACGTGTGCTGTAACGGCTGCGCACCGTTCCATCGCCAGCCTGAATAGTGTTTTTCACAAGGTCAATGGCCCGTTCCATATATGCGCCGTGGTTCACGTGGATGTGCCGATAGAAATTGTGAACCGGCCGGTCAGAACTGGCAAAGTCTTCGGGATGCTCATGCGGCACACCGGTCTCGTGGTCATCATGCCATTGCCTGATGTCGCGTGCCACCTCGGGGTTAATGCGTCCGTCAGGCCCAATGTAATCGGCCCCCTCGTACATGTTGATAATCACGTGGAATAACAACTCTACGCCACGCCCTGTCTTGAATGAGGTCGGAATCATTGGCACGCCGAATAACGTGCTCAAAGTGTCAATATCGAGTTTGTCGCCGCGCGCCTCAAACTCATCGAACATATTCAGGGCACACACCATTCTCAAGTTCATGTCGATGAGTTGAGTGGTGAGATAGAGGTTGCGCTCCAGATTGGCCGCGTCAATCACATTAATGATAACGTCCGGTGTCTTGTCGATAATGTGGCGGCGGACGTACATCTCCTCGGGACTATATGCCGTGAGCGAATATGTGCCCGGCAGATCAATCAGATTGAACTCATATCCCTCGTAGTGAGCCTTGGCCACAGTGGCGTCAACAGTGACGCCGCTATAGTTGCCCACACGGGCGTGAGCGCCGCTCGCGTAATTAAACAGAGAAGTTTTGCCGCAGTTGGGATTGCCTACGATTGCGACATTGATGGTGTGTCGCTGCCGTCGGGCTTCGGCCTCAACCTGCTCGATTATCGTGCCGGTCGGTATCTGTTTCTCGTTATTTGTTTCTTGCTCTTGGTTGTCGGTGCCGATGACCTCAATTCGGTCGGCCTCATCATGACGCAGGCTCACCTCGTAGCCCATGATGCGGTATTTCACCGGATCTTGCAGAGGCGCGTTTAGCAGTACATCCACTCGCTTGCCGCGAATGAACCCCATCTCAATGATGCGCTTGCGGAAACTGCCATGTCCGAGCACTTTCACAATCACGCCACTTTGACCCGTCTTCAGTTCAGATAATTTCATCTTCCGTGTAGTTTTGCAGTGCAAAATTAATCAATTCTCGGTAGGATCTATATCCCCTATATTGGTGATAGGTGAGAGTGAATATCCCCTAAAAAGGCTAAAATAATAGCCATAATTTGGTGTTTTGTGTAATTTCTACACAAAATATTTGGAAATTCGAAAAGGATGTGTTACCTTTGCGTCAAAATTACACAAATAACAAATAACTAAAAACGAAAAACTATGATTGGAGCAATTATCGGCGATGTGGTTGGCTCGGTGTATGAGTTCAACAACACTAAGGACTACGACTTTGCGTTGCTCACGCCTCGCAGCACGTTCACTGACGACACAGTGATGACGATGGCAGTGGCACAGTGGCTGATTGAGGACCCCGGCCATCATCACAAGACGCTGGTGAGGCTGATGCAGGATTTTGGCCACAACTATCCCCGGCGCGGCTACGGTGGCCGCTTTGCGCAGTGGTTGCATTATAACATGACAGAGCCGTATAACAGTTTTGGCAACGGTTCGGGAATGCGTGTGAGTCCGGTGGGATACTATGCGCGCACTCTCGAGCAGGCGATGGAGTTGGCACGCATCAGTGCCGAGGTGACTCACAACCATCCTGAGGGCGTCAAGGGCGCGCAGGCCATCGCCGCATGCATCTTTATGGCTCGAGCCGGCTATGACAAGAAGGACATTCGCGCGATTGTCAAGGCGCGTTTTGACTATAACCTTGACCGCACGATCGCCGATGTGCGCAAGAGTTACCATTTTGATGAGACTTGCCAGGGCAGTGTCCCGGAGGCTATTATCTGCTTCTTGGAGGGTAATTCTTTTGAGGAGGTGTTGCGTCTGGCGGTGTGGCTTGGCGGTGACACCGACACGATAGCATGCATGGCGTGCTCAATCGCCGCTGCTGCCTATCCGGTGCCGGTCGAACTGGCTCAACAGGTGTTTACTCGTCTTGATGAGCGAATGCGTGGTATTGTGAGGGAGTTCACTCTGATGTGCTTTAAGCGTAATGGCGAGCATGCCGACCAGTGGATTGCCAACAATATTGCCTCGTTTGACGACACACAGATTAGTGTGAACGATAGCCGTAAGCAGTCTCGTCAATTAATTACGCCCCACACAATCCGCGAGTTGAAGCCCGGCGAGATTTTCGTGTTTGGCAGCAATTTGGCCGGTGCGCATGGTGGGGGAGCGGCTGCGGCAGCGATGAGCAAGTTCGGCGCCAAGTGGGGCGTTGGTGTGGGTTTGCAGGGTCAAAGTTATGCCATCCCGACGATGCAGGGCGGAGTGGAGACCATTCGTCCGTATGTTGACCAGTTTATTGAGTTCGCGCGATTGCATTCGGAGTTGACGTTCTTGGTGACGCGCATTGGTTGCGGCATCGCCGGTTTCACACCGCGACAGATAGCGCCACTGTTTGCCGGCGCGCTGGGAATGCCCAACGTTGCCTTGCCTGCCGACTTTATCGAAGTGCTGTCATAGTGGTATGTATTGCTATGAGTATCCGCATGCGGCGGTGACGACCGACTGTGTGGTGTTTGGATTTGACGGGTGGCGATTGCGCGTGCTGCTGGTTGAGCGCGGAATAGAGCCGTTCAAAGGGTGGCACGCGTTGCCCGGTGGCTTTGTTCGCATGGAAGAGAGCGTTGACGACTGTGCCCGGCGCGAGTTGCGTGAAGAGACCGGGTTGACAGTAGAGTGGCTGCGCCAGTTCCACACGTTTGGCTCGGTCGGTCGCGACCCGCGCGAACGTGTGATTACGGTCGCTTATCTCGGGCTCGTGAAGTTAGCCAACGTGACTGGCGGCGATGATGCGGCAAGCGCGGCATGGCACGCGATGGACGAGTTGCCGCGGTTGGCATTTGACCATAGCGAGATTGTGGCGGCGGCGGTGGCGAGTATGCGGCAGGACATTCATTTCCACCCGATTGGCTTTGATCTCTTGCCGCGAGAGTTCACTCTCGCTCAGTTGCAGCGACTATATGAGGCGGTGTTGGGAGTGGAATTTGATCGTCGAAATTTCGACCGTAAGATTTTGAAGTTAGGTTTGGTGACGCCGGTTGATGGGAGGTTATCACGCGGGCAGGGCGGACGCCCGGCGGCGGTTTACCGTTTTGATGAGGCTCGATACCGCGAGTTTAAGCAGGCGGGCTTCCGCTTGGAATTTTAGAGGTCGCTGATAGAATGATAAAGCGCGAGTTACCATAATAAATACAAGGTAACTCGCGCTTTTAATTGTTGGTGCCTCTTTAGAATACTTTAATGGTGACGTAGCGTTTGGGATTGCGACGGATGTCCATAAAGAGCGAGTCAAGGTCGGCGACTGTCGCATTGGCGTTGTCGTAGAATGAGCGGTCGTTGAGCAACAGGCCGAGCGAACTGTCTTTGGAGTTGAGTTTGTCGCTCACTTGCTTGAAGTTGGCCATTGTGGCGTTGAGCGAACTGATTGTTTGGTCGATGGGCATGCCGTTGAGTTTGGCGCTGAGGTCGACAAAATTGGTTGACGTAGTGTTGAGTTTGCCGGTAATCTCGTTGACGTTGGTCATCACGCCGGGCACATTCTTGTTGAGGCCGCTCATGAGAGCCGATAGTTGCCGGCTACTATTAGCGAGTTCGGCGGTGATGCCGTCGAGGCGCGCCACCGCGGTGGCGAGAGCCGGGTCGGCGGTGAGGCGGTTGAGGTTGGTCATGATAGAGTCCACTTTGGGCAGGATGGACGCGATTTGCGGTAACATATCGCCGGCCTTGTCCATCAATCCGTTAGCAATCACACCGGGGATATTCTCTCCCACGGTATAGAAGTCGGTGCCCTCAGCCAGATTGATTGCCACGGACGCGCTGCCGGTGATGCTCGACACAATTGTGGCAGTGCTGCCGCGCGGAATTTTCAAGTTTTCGTCGAGCGACAGCATTATCTTGATTTGGTTTGTTTGATAATCATACTGCATCTCACGCACCTGGCCCACTTGGAAACCGTTGACAGAAACAGGCGCGGCTTCAGCAAGCCCGTTCACTTTGTTGAATGTGGCATAATAGAAGTTGGCGGGCTGAAACATATTGATGCCCTTGAGGAACTCGATACCCCAGTAGAGTAAAGCCAAACTGACCATAATGGTCACGGCTATGAGGATGTTCTTTTTCATTAATAAAATGATTAAGTCTGATTTATTAATCTAACGTTGAAAGTAGTCCGTTATTGAGTGAATACTCGATTATGGCGTCGCAAATTGCATTTGCGAGCATGAGTTGCCCGTGTCGCGAGGCGAGAAATTTCGCTTGGGTGGCATTGGTGAGATAGTCCAACTCCACGAGAACAGCCGGCACGGTTGCCATGCTGAGCACCATCAATTGTTCTTGCCTGACGTGGGCACTGCTGCGAGCCGCGTCATGGGTGAGATGTTGACCGATGGTCTGCGCCAGGCGGGTGGCGTTGAGGCGATGACTGCGCAGGCGGTTAAAGGCGATAGATTGTTCCATCGCATCGCCCGATGAGATGGCCGGCAAGTGAGGGGGCGCCACAAAGATGACCGCGCCCTCGATGTCGCTGCCGCCTTCGGGCACTGTCTCGAGCGAATTGCAGTGCAGCGAGATGAAAAGGGCCGCGCTATCGTTGGCCGCCATAGCGGCACGTTGTGACAGGTCAACGAATGAATCGTTGTTGCGGGTTAGCCTAACCGCCAACTTGTTACCGCAGCGGAGCCGCAGTTCATCGGCAAGTTGGCGTGCGACGGCGAGCGTCACATCTTTCTCGCTGACGCCATCCCGGGCTGCGCCGTGGTCGCGTCCTCCGTGTCCCGGGTCGATGACGATTATCGGTTGAGCCGCTGGTGCGCACTTGTAGGGGCAGAATTCATTCTGCCCGTTTGCGGCAGACGACGGGTTAATGTCGTCCGTACATGCGACAACAAGCAAGCAGTATGTTGCAAGTAGCATATAGCGAGTTGCATGTAGCATAGTGACACACGGTTTACGTAAACGGTCAACTGTCAACGGTCAACCTTTCATTAACGGTGCAAAATTACTGATTTTTAATTTTTGAGCCAATTTTTTCCGGAAAAATGAACTAAATTCGGTAAATTTTTACTAAATTTGTGGCAAAATACCCGTTCAAGGTGGGTGGGCTCCACCCCGCCCACTAACGACTAACAATTAACGACTATGAAGAAAATTTACGGCCTGATTGGTTACCCGTTGGGGCACTCGTTCTCGCGTGACTACTTCAACCACAAGTTCAAGGCAGAGAAAATCAATGCTGAGTATATCAACTTCGAGATTGAAGATGTGGGTATGCTCATGGAGTTACTTGCCGAATATCCCGAATTGGACGGACTGAACGTGACCGCGCCATTTAAGGAGCAAGTGATTCCATACATGAATTCGATGGACCCGGTGGCTGAACGCATCGGAGCGGTGAACGTGATCAAGTTGCTGCGTGGCGCGGACGGCGAACTGACCGGCCTGCGCGGCTATAATAGTGATGTGGTGGGCTTTGGTCGCTCTATTGAGCCGTTGCTCAATCCGTCACGCACCAGTGCGCTGATACTCGGCACGGGCGGCGCCGGCAAGGCCGTGGCCACTGCGCTGCAGGACTTGGGCGTGGAGACACACTTTGTGTCGCGCCGCAAGAGTGCCGACACCATAGCCTACGAGGAACTGACGCGTGCGATGGTGCAGCATAGCAAGATTGTGGTGAACGCGACTCCTGTGGGAATGTATCCAAACGATGAGTTGACGCCGCCGTTCCCATTCCGTTTTTTGGGAAAAGAACACCTTTGCTACGACTTGATTTATAATCCGAACGAAACTCGTTTCATGCGTGAAAGTGCAGCAGCGGGAGCCGAGACCAAGAATGGTCTCGAGATGCTCCTGCTGCAGGCATTTGTCTCGTATGAAATCTGGAATTCAACTTTTTAAGATAGCATCAAGCAGAGTGTTGACGTCGCCCACATCAACGCTCTTATCACCGTTGAGATCTAACGTCATGGGCGTGTTTCCGGCGATAATTGCCTCAAGGATGGTGTTGACATCGCCCACATCGACGCTGCCGTCGTTGTTGATATCTAAGGGAGAGCCGACAGCCGCAGGAATGTTGAATGCAGCGATGACACAGGCAAACTGAGGCACGCTGAGCGCAGTGGAGCCGAATGTGACGTTGCCACGCACTCGCAGCATAGCATACAGGCGGTCATTGTCGACAATGATGTTTTGGGCAGTGGCAACGCTTGAGCATAACTGCACTTGCTCATCAATCTCAAGGGTCGCGCAGTTGACTTTGCCAAGCATGGCCGGCGCATAGAGGCCATTGAACCACGCGGCGTAGATGTGGTCTCCATCACAAGGCGCGATGTCGAAGAAGCCTGACCAGCCTTTGCCGAGAGTGATGCCGTCGAGTGCCTCGCCTGTAGTCTTGTCAAATTTAATCAGCAACGCGTCGCGCGTCAGCTTGCCGCTGTTCACGTCTTTGCCTCCGGCCATGAGCCCCAACTGACCCTCGGCGGCCAACCAAAGGTTGTCGCCGATGACCTTGAATGACGGTACTTGAAGCGGCGTCTTGGTATTGAGCGTGTTAGGGTGGATGTTAAACCATTGGGCGCAAAGGTCGTTGTCAAGGCAGATAGCCGCTAAATTCAGATTGGTGTTGGCCGGCAAAACGACGCTTTTACCGGCGAGCGATACGGTGGTAGATTCGCCGTTGCCGGTCATGTGTAGCAAGGCGTAGATCTTGTCTCCGTCCACTGCCAGGCAACGAATATTGTCCTGAGTAATTTCGCCGGCAGTGGTGATGTGGCCCACATATTTACCGGTGTTGTCGAGTTTGATGAGGAAGGCGTTGCCAACACTCTTCTGGCTATCGCCATCCCAACCCGTGATGTTGTGCGGCAAGATTGTCTTGCCGTCAATATAGATGGCTGCGCGTTGGTTACCGGCAAGGTAAATGTTTCCCTCGGCATCCATCGCGGCATCTGCCACTGTCACGCCACCGGAGATAAACTCGGTGTCAACGACGCCTGCAGCGGGTTCGGTCTCGACAGTTAATAGTTTTGTCCATAGTAGTTTGCCATCGCCGTCTACTTTGACCACAAACGGGCAATAGAAACGTTTCTCGACATTGAGGAAGGGCGATGAGATTGTTTGGCTATATCCCGGTCCGATGAGTGTCGGGTTTAGCCCCTCGGCACCCTGGGTGACCCGCAAGGTGGTGACAACCACGGCACCTCCGTCGGCAGTAGGCAAAACGCGTCCGTTGCCGCTGGCGATTTCGCCGTTGATGGCATAGACACACCATTGAGGCGTGCCATCAGTCGCAATCTTTGTCAGGCAAAACGTCATGGGCGAAGCGGTGCCGTTGTAGTATGGCGTGCCGGCGGCAATGACGTCGTCGCCAAAAAGCACGCGGTCGCTCTCACTGCCTGCTCCCACATTACCGAAGGCGAGAAGTGTGCCGTCTGTAGCTAAGGCGATGTTGGTGCCTTGAGTGGTCTGGCCTTGTCCGCTGACGGTGTTGATGGCGGGGTCGACTGTGAATGCGTGAGCCCAAAGGGCTATGGTGCCATCGTTGAGCGACTGAGCGGCGCCACAGATTGATGTGGCCGCAAATAATAATGCAAATAAATATTTTTTCATCTTCAATTATTAAAGAGGGGAGCACACCGTGCTCCCCTCTGAAACAGGGAACTTGCGTTCGAGAATATTTTATCGGACGATGAGTTTGCTACCGGCGGCGATGTAGATGCCGGTGGGCAGGGTAGCGCTCTGGCCGGCATTGACAACGGCTACGCGTTGGCCAAGGGTGTTATAAACCGTGATAGCGTCACTGCCGGTGGCAGTGACGATGTTTCCGCTGACGCTCACGCCGCCCTTGTCGGCATTCAGGTCACGCACGGCGGTGGGATTGTCGACGCGCACTTGGATGCTTTGTTTTACAGAGGGATTGCCGGCACTGGTGACGGTGATGGTGGCAGTCTCTGCCGCCGGGGCGCGGCGAGCGGGAGCGTTGCTCCACGTGCCGTGTTTGTCGGCGGTGATAAGGCCATTCTCGTCGATGGTGGCAATGCTTTCGTTACTGCTGCTATAGATGAGTGTGCCGTTGGCGGCAGTGGCCGGGATGACAGTGGCGTTGAGTTGATAGGTGTCGCCGCCCAGGTCAAGCACCAGAGGTTGGCTCGGGTCAAGGTCGCCCAGATTGATGCTGGAGATTGTGCCGGCTGTCTCAGGCACCTCGATAGCCTGCTGCACCCAGCGGAACTCCTCGCTATTAAACTTCTCATCACTGCCGGCAAATGTCACGTCGACGTTCTTGGCACCGTGGCGGAACATGAGGTAGACGTCAGTGCCGTGGGCAAGCAGCGACTGCGCGCTGGCTGTGAAATTGCAGTATTCCGCCTGGTCAAGCACCTCAAGAGATGTGGGGTCAACCTTATTGAGCAGGCCGTTGCTCGACCACAAGGCGTTGGCCGGAGTGAGGCCGCGCTGGGCGACGTAGAGGTTGCCGTCAACGCCCTCATAGAGGCCGTAGAAACAATTCTGGTTGCTTGCCTTGACAAGGCATGCGGTGGGCTGGCCATTGGTGGCGTCAAACTGGATGAGCCACGGCTCGCGGGCATTGCGAGTGGCGCTGTTGGTATAGGTCTTGTCCCCAATGGTGAGCCCGAACTTGGCCGAGCCCGCCACATAGAGTTTGTCGCCAATCGCGGCGAGGGTGTACTCGTTCCACGCGCTGCCGCTGACGCTCGAGGCAATATAGTTGGCCCATTTGACACCCAGGTTGGTGTTGAGTTCTGCGACGAGAATGCCGCCGTAAGTGTTGGCCGGAGTGAACGTATTGTCGTCGAGGCTAAAGTCAGTGTTTGCCAGGCCGACAGCCCAAGCGAGCATATAGATTTTGTCGCCCACAATTTGGAGACATTGGACAGTCTCTTGGGTTGAAGAGCCTCCGCTGACGAGATGGTTGATGTAGTTGCCGTCGGCGTCAAGTTTGATGACAAAGAGGTTGCCGGCGGTCTTCTGCGCGCTACCGTTCCATGTGTCGACGTTATGGCAGGGAATGGTGACACCGTCGACGGTGACATCGGCACACATGATACCGCCCACGTAGATGTTGCCGACAGCGTCAACGTCGAGCGCGTTGGTTTTGATGCCTTGAGTGATGACGTCTTTTGCCTGTGACCATGCGGGATACTTGTCGGCAGCGGCGGTGGTGTCGGGCGTGAGTTCCTTGATCCACTCGATGGCGCCATCGGCGTCGACCTTTATCACGATGGCGAGATAGGCACGTGTATCGCCATTGACAAGTTCCCAAGCAAGTTCGCGCGTGTCACCGGCGGCATCGGTGAAAGCGATTGGCGCTGAATTGCCTTCGGTGTGTCGCACGTTGGTAAAGATTACCGCGCCGCCGTCGGCAGTGGCGGCAATCCTGTCCTCGTTGCTTGAAATCTCACCCACGCTCTGACAGATGCTCCAGAGCACATCGCCTCCTGTGGTCAACTTCATTGCCACAAGCCCCTGGTTGGCGCTGTTGCCGCTGTAACCGGCGACACCGGTCGCAACCTCATCGCCGCCGAACAGAATCGACTGCTCGTCGCTAGTGGAGCCTGCCTGACCCACAACGAGGAGGTTGCCGTCGGCGGCAAAGGCCATGCTGCCGCCCTGGGTCGTCACGGACGAGCCGCCGTCGCTGTTGCTTACTTCCTTGACCCAATTGGTCTGGAGGGTAAAAGACTGTGCTGTGGCCATCGTCGCCGATGCCAGCAGAGCCAGTCCAATCATGTAGGTTTTTTTCATAAATTTTGACGAATTTAGTATGATTTGTATTTTCGACGGCAAAATTACTGCATTTCGGTAGTATGCAAAATCGCAAAATTTGGTGAAAAAGCCAATGTCATATCCCCCCGATTGGTTATTGTGCATACCGAATAATGGTAGTAATTTTGCAGGCGAAATGGATAGGAACTTAACAATCAAGCGGCATTGGGTGCTGCTGTTGATGACGATAACGACGACTATTGGAGCCGTGGCTGCGACAGTGCGCGGCACGGTGCGCGACGCCGCCACCGGTGACGGTGTGCCCTTTGCCACGGTCACTGTCCATCCCGGAGGAGTGGCGACGGCCACCGATGCCAATGGTCGCTTTTTCTTTGAACTCAGTTCGGGCACTTATGAGTTAAAGGCTTCATACGTTGGATATAAACCGGCGACAATTAAAGTAACAGTCAATGCTGATGCCGATGTGACAATCACAATTCAGGAGGACTCGCAATTACTCGACGAAGTTGTGATTACCGCCACCGAAGGTGCCGGTCTGTCGTCGAGCAGCCGCATTGACCGCGACGCGATGAGTCACCTGCAACCCACCAGTTTCACCGACCTGCTTGAACTCCTGCCCGGCAACGTGAGCCATACGCCTGACATGGGTAGCGCCAACACCATCAAACTGCGGGAAACCGGCACACTGGGTGCCAACGGCCAAGCGACCGAGGGGAGTGACTACACCATCTCGTCGCTCGGCACGTTATTTGTTGTTGACGGGGCACCCGTCAACGGCGATGCCAACCTGCAGAGCGTGCCAGGTAGCAGTAGCACCGACCCAGAGGGCAAGCGCGATATTACCAACCGCGGTGTTGATATGCGCACCATCAGCACCGACAACATCGAGAGCGTGGAGGTCGTGCGCGGTATCCCCAGCGCCGAGTATGGCAACCTAACAAGCGGTATGGTGAACATCAAACGCATCCGCCGCGCCACGCCGCTCACGGCGCGCTTCAAGGCCGACGAATACAGTAAACTTGTGAGTATTGGTAAAGGTTTCAACTTGGGAACACGGGACCATGTGATGAACGTGGACGGCAGTTACCTCGACAGTAAAGTGGATCCACGCAACAATCTTGAGAATTACAAGCGATTGACGCTCTCGACACGTCTTAACATGCGTTGGAATCGCCCCGCGTTGCAAACCGGCTGGGTCGTTGGTGTGGACTATACAGGTTCGTTTGACAATAGCAAGACAGACCCCGACTTGAGTTATAACCGCATCAACGAGTATCGCAGCAGTTATAACCGGGTCGCTTTGACAAGCGACTTGAACCTGCGCTTGACACGCTACCGCTGGCTCAACCACATCAACGTCAACACCAGCGTGAGTTATCAGAGCGACCGGCTCACACGGCGTCGCCAGGTGTCGCCGCAGCGCGCCAGTGTTGCGCCCACCACTATGGAAGCCGGCGAGCACGATGGACGCTACTTGTTGAGTGAGTATATCGCTGACTACACTAACGATGGCCGCCCGGTCAATATCTTTGTCAAGGCTAAAGCAGAGGGTGAGGCCGGCACCACGACACTCCATAATAAGTATAAGGTGGGCGTGGAATGTAATTTCTCCAAGAATTACGGCCGCGGGCAGGTCTATGACCTTGAACGACCGCTCAGTGCGTCGTGGACGACGCGTCCGCGAGCCTTTAGCGACATTCCGTCGCTGAACGTTGTGTCGGCATTCGTCGAAGACGACATGAGCGCTCGCATCGGTTCGCACACACTGCAGTTGCAGGCCGGGTTGCGCTCCATCGGTCTCGCAGGATTGGATAGCCGCTATACGCTTGCCGGTAAACTTTATCTTGACCCGCGCTTCAATCTCAAGTGGGAGTTTCCGCCCATCACGGTGGGGGAGCGGCAACTCAAACTGCATTTGGCCGGAGGATATGGCTTGACGACCAAGATGCCTACTATTGCCTATCTCTTTCCTCAGGCTCATTACAGCGATTTTATCCAACTCAATTACTACGATGTGAACGACCCCGCCGGTCGTAGCCGTATCAGCCTGCGCACCTATATTGACGATGTGACCAACTACGACTTGCGTGCGGCCCGCAACAGCAAGTGGGAGGTGAGATTGGGCGCCTCGTTTGGCAAGAACACGCTTTCTATCACTTACTTTAACGAGCGTATGAGCGACGGCTATCGCTATACGGCTGTATATCACCCGTACTCTTACACCCGCTATGACGTGAGTGCCATCGACCCGGCCTCGCTCACGGCGCCACCCGCGCTTGATGGACTGCCAAGCGAGGCCGTCAGCGAACTTGACGGCTATCGCATGGCATCCAACGGCAGCCGCCTCAACAAGCAGGGCATCGAGTTTACGCTGGCCACAGCGCGCTGGCGGCCGTTAGCCACGGCGCTCACCGTCACCGGCGCGTGGTTCCATTCCACTTACAG
Source organism: Muribaculaceae bacterium (assembly GCA_017454355.1). Taxonomy (GTDB): domain Bacteria; phylum Bacteroidota; class Bacteroidia; order Bacteroidales; family Muribaculaceae; genus Sodaliphilus. Next base: position 29,873 of record JAFTDD010000037.1, on the reverse strand, counting down.
CAACTCGATGATGCTCTATGACCCGGTTAGTGAGGTTATTGACGGTCGTCGCGTGGCCGATAGTTACATTGGCCGCTATGACTACGTTGACGGTCGGGTGAATGACCAGTTTAATACCAACTTCATGTTTGACACTCAGATTAAGCGTTGGGGGCTGATATTCTCCACCAGTGTGCAGTGCATGTGGTTTGTGACCACTCGCAAACTGTGGCAGAACGGTGTACCGGTGAGTTACCTCGACGTGGCCGACGGGCAGTTGCACCCCTACGATGAAACGGCTCAGGCAGATGCCGTGCTGCAATCGCTTGTTAGAACTTATAACCCGGCGTCGTTCAACCGGCAAACGGTTCCGATGGCGCTTTATGTCAACCTCAAGGCAACTAAACAGGTGGGCAAATGGCTGAAAATCGCGGTTTTCGCTAACCGACTTATTGATTATTTGCCCGACTATACGAGCAATGGTCTCAAGATACGCCGCACGAGTGACCCTTACTTTGGCATGGAGTTGAATTTCACACTATAACGTTACTCACGAGACTTCGTCCCGCATTACAAAACAGAAAAACTTGATTTTTAAATGAAGATAAATTTTAAATTACTGATGGCCGTGGCCGTTGTTTTAACCGCCGGTGGCTGTGACGACAAACTCGACAATAACGCAATTGAGCGATATGCCTTGCCGGTGGCTATCTCTTTGCCGGCCAACGTGACCGGCGAGATTAGCAACGAGAAGATTGAGGTGCGCGACGTGTCGAGCGGCGCCAAAACTGTCTATAGCGCATTGGGGGATGTGAGACTCAAGACCGGACTCTATGATGTGAGTTACGATGCCGATGTTGTCAGTGACGGCGTGACGCGCCACGTGTGCGGTTACGTGCAGTCGGTTCAAGTGGGAGAGCAAGCGCACACGGTTGCAATGACCGCATACGAGAACCGCTTGAGTGATGATTTCATTATCCAGGAGATTTTCTTTACCGGCACATTGCAAGGCAGCGGTAACCAATATTATGGCGACGACTACGTGAAAATTTACAACAACACCGATCATGTGCTCTATGCTGACGGCTTGACGTTTGTCGAGTCAAAATTCCTTACTACCGAGAAGTATGACTACACGCCTGACATTATGTCAACTCACATGACAGTACAAGCCATCTACACCATTCCCGGTAGTGGCAGGGATTACCCGGTTGAGCCGGGCGGCAGCCTCTTGCTCGCCGACACCGGTATTGACCACCGCGTGGCAAACCCAAACTCGTTTGACTTGAGCGGTGCCGACTTTGAGTGGTTCGATGTGTCAAGCCAGCCGGCTCATCTCGATATTGACGGCCCCACAGTGCCGAACCTCGACAAGTGGTATTGCTACACCCAATCATTCTTCCTATTGCATAACCGCGGTTTCCGTGCCTATGCTCTTGCACGCATACCGGTGGACAAAGACTCTTATCTTGCCGAGAACCGCTATACCTATGAGTACGTTATGATGGTGGCCGCCGGCACGTTCCCTATGTCTCAAACGAGTTATAAGTTGCCCAACAAGTGGATTGTTGACGCGGTAAATTGCAGCGTCGAGGCAAAATATGCTTGGAATGTAACGTCGCCCGAACTCGACCGCGGATGGACCTATTGCGGCACGATGGACAAGGACAAGAGCCGCTATTTCCATAGCGTTCGCCGCAAGATGCTATATCTCAAGGACGGCCGTCCGGTGCTCAAGGATACCGACAACAGCACTGAAGATTTCAACCCCTACTGCGTGCCCAGTGAGATTGAGCGGCAGGGAACAGCAATTGATGTTAACGGCACGCCTTGCACCACCATCACATGGGATGGCGTGGTGGCCAAATAACAATGACCACTAACGATTAACGACGTGAAACAAACAGTTATAACGCTCATATTGGCAATTTGTGGCTTTAGAGCCGTGGCCGGCGTTGTTAACCGCGTGAACGACGATGACGTGTCGCCGCGTTCGCTGCTCGAAACGACTTGGCATAGCCCCGTGGCGATGGAACAGCGGCGTGATAGCGCGCTAAGTGCCGTTGGCGGCCACTATGCCTTGCGCCACGAGGACGAGCCGATTGACGCGCGCCGCGGAAATCGCGAGCAGACGTTTTCGTTCCTTGCCTCCACCTATCTTCACCACCGTGCGAGCACGTTGTGGGGAAGTGCTCGATACGACAATGCCACAGTAAAGGGAATGAGATGGAATGAGACGAGCGATATTGACGTTGTGTCGCCATATCTTCTGGCCGACAGCGTGCCAACGGGCACGATGTACGGCGAGCGCTACGCCTTTATGGGCGGATATGCCGGCCATAGCGGCAGGTGGCATTATGGCGCGACTCTCGCCTATGAGGCAGGCCAATACTATCGTCGTGTCGATCCGCGACCGCGCAATGTTACAGCCAACCTCGACTTGTCCGTTGGTGGTGGAGTTGACTTGCGCCAATGTCGCCTCTCGCTGGCCATCGGTTTCAATCGTTACAAGCAAACCAACGATGTGACCTTCTATAGTGAGATGGGCAATGACAAATTATTCCACCTCACCGGACTTGTTACGGATTACGGTCGTTTTGGCGGCACCGGTTATTCAACCTATTATCGTGGGCATCGATGGCAAGTTGTTGCCACATTGACCCCGCAGAATATTCATGGCCTATGGGCGGCGGTTCGCCTTTCGCGCATGAGCGTTGATAACGTGATCACATCTCTCAACAAGTTGCCGATGGCCAACGTTACTCTCAATCGAGCCGATGTCGAATGTGGTTGGCTGCAGTCAAGATGGGGCGTTGTAGCCGGAGCGCACCTATCTCGCCGATTGGGTGCGGAAAACGTCTTTGGCGATGCGGCGGCCGGCGTTTATCCCGAGATTGGGTCGTTGTCTCTCTATCGTGAGAACCGCGCTGCGGTCACCCTGCGTGGTGTGTACAGCCATTTTATCGGGCGATGGAGACTCACTGCGCGTGCCGCAGCCTGGTATGATCACTTGAACGTCATCTACCTTGATCCGCAATGCCGCCAATTGGTTAACCGCATTTCCACCGCAGCCGAGTTAACGGCTGCCTTCAGCACGCTGCGTCACACTACAGCCTTCAACATTGGCGCCAGCATCGCTGCACCCACGGCCGATGAACTCTTGCTGCCCACAATCAAGGACGAATTCGCCGGCTTGTCACGACAACTCATGGCGCGACACAACGTGATGAGCCATAGCGCAACCGCTGTGACCGTTGGTCTGCGCCACACCCACGCCATCGGCTCTCGGTTTGCCATTGAGGGAACCGTAGCCTACCGCCACGGATTCCATTACAATGATGTAGCCAGCCACAGCGTCAACGCCTCGCTACGTTTCCTTTTCTGAAAATATCAATATAATTAAATATGAAACACTTTATCAATCTATTCACTGTTTGCGGCGCGAAGTGGCCAAGCCGCTTTGTGGTTGTCGCAGCACTGGCAGTTGCTGCCGCCCTAACCGCCTCCGCCCAAATGCGTGAACCGGTCCCCGTCGATCCCGACCTCCGTACCGGCACCCTGTCCAACGGACTCACCTACTACGTTCGCCACAACGACTACCCCGAGCACCGCGCTGACTTCTTCATCGCCCAGCGTGTGGGTTCGATTCAGGAATTGGAAAGTCAGCGAGGCTTGGCTCACTTCTTGGAGCACATGTGTTTCAATGGTACGCGCCACTTTCCCGGCAATGCAATCATTGACTATATGGAGAGCATCGGCGTTAAGTTCGGCGCTAACCTTAATGCCTACACGAGCACTGACGAGACCGTCTATAACATCTGCAACGTGCCCACCACGCGACAAGGCGCGCTCGACACATGTTTGCTCGTGTTGAGCGACTGGAGCCACGACCTCTTGCTCAAGGGCAAGGATATTGACCAGGAGCGCGGCGTGATAGAAGGGGAGTACCGCCATCGTGCCGGCGCTAATTACCGCTTTCTGGACAAGGCCCTGCCGCGGCTCTATCCCGGCAGCCTCTATGGCCAGCGCCAACCCATCGGCCTGATGAGTGTCGTTAAGACGTTTAAACACAAAGTGCTGCGCGACTACTACAAGCGTTGGTACCACCCATCCAACCAATGTGTCATCGTTGTGGGTGACATTGATGCAGATCGCACTGTTGCTCAAATAGAGAAACTTTTCGGCAAAGTGAAAAATCCAAAGAACGCGCCCGCTGTCACCCCGGTGGCTGTGCCTGACAACGAGCAGGCTATCACTATTGTTGAGACTGATCCGGAGCAAACAACCACCAGTGTGCGCCTCATGTTCAAGCACGACGGCCTTGACGACGCGCTCAATCCCACAGTCGAATTCCTGCGACACGACTACGTGCGCACCATTGTTGTGGCAATGCTGCGCGAACGTATGGCAGACGTGGTGAAGCAGCCCGGCTCACCCGTCACCCACGTGGGGATCACCGACCGCAACTATATGCTCTCCAAGACAAAGCAAGCGCTGCAGTTATTCGCTACCGCTCGCGACGCCTCTGTGTCCGGCAGTGCCATGACGTGGCTCGCGCGTGAAGTGCGTCGCGCTGTTGAGCACGGTTTCACAGAAGGTGAATTGCGTCGTGCGCAACTTGACTATGAGGCCGCTCTTGACAAGTTCTACCGTGAGCGCGACAAATACACTAATACGCGATATGCCCGCGACTTTGTGCGCGCTTACCTTGACGGTGAACCTGTGCCAAGTATTGAGCAGAACTATCGCCTTATGCAACGCATTATCAGCCAAGTGACCCTCACCGATGCTGACAACTATCTGCGTTCCATTGTCAGCGGCACTGACCGCAACGTTGTTCTTGTGACATTCGCTCCCGAGGCACAGCGCGCCGCTTTGCCCACCGAGGCTGCTCTGCTCGATGCCTTCCACCGGGGGCGCGATGCGTCCACCGAAGCCTATGTTGACACCCTCAAGGCCTCGCAGTTGCTTCCTTCTTTGCCCCGTGCCGGCAAGATTGTTGATGAGCAACGCGTGCCGGAGTTTGACGCTACCTGTTGGACTCTGTCCAATGGTATTCACGTCTATATTAAGCCCACCACAATCACGGCGGGCGAAGTCGTTATCGCCGGCACATCGCGTGGAGGATTCTCGCAAGGATATGACCCGCAACACGTGGCAAGTTATAAGGCGCTGGATGGCGTCATTGCCGCATCAGGTTTTGGACAGTTCTCCTCGTCTGACCTTAAGAAGGTTTTAGCCGGAAAAGACGTGAAAATGCGTACCTTTGTCAATAAGGTGAGCGAAGGCTTCCAAGGCAGTAGCTCGCGGACTGACCTTGAGACTGCCATGCAGTTACTCCACCTCAAGTTGACGCGCCCTGTTAAGGACGAAGGCTCGTTCACCGCCTATCTCGAGAGCAACCGCAGCCGCATCGCCGGTCAGGGCAACGACCCGAAGTATGAGTTTGCTGACTCTATCTTCTCCAATGTCTTTAACGGACACCCGCTCGGCGCCGAGCGTCTCACTTTGCCGCAGATTGATCAAGTGGACTACGACTTTGTCCTTGACGTTTACCGTGACCGCATGAGCGACTTGAGCGACCTCAATGTGATTGTCGTGGGGGACTTCGACACAGACTCTCTTAAGAATCTCGTTGAGACCTATATCGCTTCGCTGCCCGGTGGCGGACGTGTCGAACACCCCGCCGACATCGGCTACCGTCTCTTCCCGGCGAGCAAGCGCAACTATTGGATCCGTCACATGGAGAATCCGCAAGACAAGGTCTATTACTTCTGGACAAGCGATTGCCCCTATAACCTGCGCAACACTCTGCTTGCCAAAATTTCCGGTCAATTGGTCACCAATATCCTGCGCGAGGAACTGCGTGAGAAACGCGGTTGGACCTATCATGTCGACACCCACTGCAGCGTGGTCACTGACCAGAACGGTGATGACGGCCCCGTCATCTTCATGCCGCTCAACGTCACCGTGCAGGCCGGTACGGCAGCGGCAACTCGTGACATCATTGAGGCAACAATCTCAACTGTTGCGCGTGACGGCGTTTCGGCCGAGGCTCTTGACAAAGTGAAGAAGTATCTCACCAAAGTCCACAACGAGGATGTCACTGATAATACCTATTGGATGGCGATGATTAACAACTACGTCAAGCACGGTATGGATTTCAACGCCACCTACCTTGACACCCTCAACGCCATCACGCCGGCCGATGTGACCGACTTCGTCGCTCGATATATAGCCACAGGCCGAGTGCTTACTCTCACCATGACGCCCGAGTAGTCGTAGCATCCATTGGCAATTGATAAAACGCCGCCCCGTGTGACACACGGGGCGGTGCTAATTTATAACCACCTCCTGAAGGAGGTGGTGGGGGAGACCTATCAGCCGAGGAAGCCGAGCAGGACGCCTGCGGCAACCGCGCTGCCAATCACGCCGGCCACGTTGGGACCCATAGCGTGCATGAGCAGGTAGTTGCTCGGGTCTGCTTTGAGGCCTTGATCGTTGCTGATGCGGGCAGCCATCGGCACTGCGCTCACTCCGGCATTGCCAATGAGCGGGTTAATCTTGTTGTCCTTGCTCAAAATCAAGTTGAACAACTTGACGAAGAGCACACCCGATGTGGTGGCGATGACAAACGCCAAGAAACCGAGCAGGAAGATAAACACCGTCTCCTTGGTGAGGAACTGGCTGGCCTGAGTGCTGGCACCCACGGTCATGCCGAGCACGATGGTTACCATGTCGGTCATAGCGTTGCTGGCGGTGTTGGCCAGTCGCTTGGTGACGCCACTCTCACGAAGCAGGTTGCCGAAGAAGAGCATACCCAACAGGGGCAGACCCGACGGCACGACGAAGCACGTGAGGATAAGGCCGAAGATGGGGAAGAGAATCTTCTCGTTTTGCGATACCTTGCGGGCGGGCTTCATGCGGATTAAACGCTCCTTTTTGGTTGTGAGCAGTCGCATGATTGGCGGCTGAATCACAGGCACAAGAGCCATATAACTGTATGCACTCACGGCAATTGCTCCCATCAGATTGGGAGCGAGTTTGCTCGAGAGGAAGATGGCCGTGGGACCATCGGCGCCGCCGATGATAGCGATGGCACCGGCCTGGTCGGGCAGGAAGCCAAGAGCCAGAGCAATCATATAAGCACCGAAGATGCCAAACTGTGCGGCGGCACCCACGAGCAATAACTTCGGGTTGGCGATGAGCGACGAGAAGTCGGTCATCGCGCCGATGCCCAGGAAGATTAGTGGTGGATACCATCCTTGACGGACACCCTGATAGAGGATGTTCAACACCGAGCCGTCCTCATAGATGCCAATCTCATTGCCCGGTTGGAACGGGATATTGCCGATGAGGATGCCAAAGCCGATGGGAACGAGCAACATCGGTTCAAAGTTGTGCTTGATGGCCAAATAGATAAAGAACAGGCCCACGCACAACATGATGATGTTGGTGTAATCAACATTACAGAAACCCGTGAAGTGCCAAAACTCCAGCAGGTTGCTTGTGAGGAAACTTTCAAGAAGCACCATGGTCGTCGTTAGTTGTTAGTCGTTAGTCGCCGGATTAACCGATAACCATGATTGTGGTTCCCTCTTGAACGCTCTCGTCCTTGGTCACGTCGATGCTCTTGACAACGCCGTCCTTGCCGGCGAGAATCTCGTTGCCCATCTTCATGGCCTCGAGAATGCAGACCACATCGCTGGCCTTGACGCTATCGCCCACCTTGACGTGAAGTTCTTTGATAACGCCGGGCAGCGGCGAAGTGATGACAGTGTCGCCGGCGGCTGCGGCGGCCTTTTTGGGAGCAGCCTTAGGCGCCGCGACAGGAGCACTGTCAACCGGCGCGTGCTTGACAACGGGCTTGGCCTTGGGTTGCTCGGGCAACTCGATGTCATAGTCCACACCATTGACGTTGACGCGTGCCATATTGTCGTTGATGTCACCAATGGTCACGTTATAGTCGGTGCCATTGATTTTGTATTTATACTCTTTCATTGTCGTTATTCGTTAGTCTTTAGTCGTTAGTGGGCGGGGCGGTGCCCGCCCACCATTAACGTTAGTCGTTAGTCGTTAGAAAGGAAGGCGGCGCATCAGTGCGGCCTTGTCGCTCCAAGCCGAGGGTTGGCGCTTGCCAAAGGTGAGTACTCCACTCTCATGGTCATGGGCGTTGAGGTGCTGATAGAGTGCCATAAAGGCGGCTGCCAGAGCCTCATCTTCGCCGCCGGCTGCGGGACGAGTGACCTCGGGTGAGGCGACAGGAGCCACAACGGCAGGCTCAATCTCACCGCTGCCGGTAGTGCGCTGCGCAATCATGCCGAAGAGTTTGAAGCACAAGAAGAGCAACAACAATGCGCCGAAGACGATGGCCATGGCAAAGAGCGCGATGATGTAGCCGTGGGGGTCATTGATGTGGAACTTCTCGATGTTCTCGTTAGCCCTGCGGGTGTTGAAGTTGCCAGGCGTGATGGCCGTGGCGACCGTCTTGCCGTCGCGAGGCTCCCAGCAGTCGGCCGGCAGGGTGCCGGTGGTGGGCAACTTGCCGCTGCCTACCACAGCGTCGCGCACGGCGTAACTGTTGCCGATGGGCAGGGTGGCCGGCACGGTAACCTCATCGAGCAGGATGCCGTTGACGTCATATAGGGCAATATAATTCTCCTTGCCTGCCTCAAAGGCAAACGGCAGATGGAACGTGCCGAGGGCCGGATTGGCATCGGCGCAGAACACGACATGGCTTCGCGGCGCAATCTTGGTGTTGCGCTCGTCGCCACGAGGCACCACATAGCAGCGGGCATCGGTCATCGCAAGCGTGTCCATGGCCATGCCACCTTTCTTGATGGCCTCAATCTCGTCGGCCTTGATCGTGGTGAGAAACATCTTCTCGATGGCCACGCTACCGTACGACGAGTTGAACAGTTCCACCCAACCGGTCGTTGTGCCTGTGGTGTCGGCGGCCACCATCACCTCATTGAGGCGCACATTGGTGCGGCTCTGGGCGAGGGCGGGTAGCGACATGGCGGCCATAGCGATGGCGGCTGTCAGGATCGAAAGTATTCTTTTCATATTTCGTTGTAAGTCGTTAAAAAATCACTTGACACCCCTCCTTGTAGGGTCTGGCCTTGGCCTGGCCGCAGGGGGCGGGGAAGGACTTTTTTAGAGAGGGATGTTGCCGTGCTTCTTGGCCGGGTTGGTGAGTTTCTTGGTGCGGAGCATCTCCAGGGCGCGGATAACGCGGAAGCGTGTGTTGCGCGGCTCAATCACGTCATCAATGTAGCCATACTTGGCCGCGTTGAACGGCGTGCAGAATAGGTCGTTGTACTCCTGCTCCTTGGCTGCGATGAACTCCTTGTTCTCGGCCAAGATACGCTTTGCCTCGTCCTCCTTGCCTGCCTCGCGGGCCTCAGCAGCGGCCACTTTGGCGGCCTTTGCCTCTTTGGCATAAAGGATGCCGGCGGCACCGGCGGCACCCATAACGGCAATCTCGGCACTGGGCCACGCGTAGTTCATGTCGCCACGCAACTGCTTACAACTCATCACGATGTGGCTGCCGCCGTAACTCTTGCGCAGGGTGACGGTCACCTTGGGCACGGTCGCCTCGCCGTAAGCGTAGAGCAACTTGGCGCCGTTCAAAATCACGGCGTTGTACTCTTGTCCGGTGCCCGGCAGGAAGCCCGGCACGTCAACCAGCGTCACAATGGGAATGTTGAACGCGTCGCAGAAGCGCACGAAGCGGCCACCCTTGCGCGACGAGTTGCAGTCGAGCACACCGGCCATGACCTTGGGCTGGTTGGCCACGATGCCGACGCTCTGGCCGTTGAAGCGGGCAAAGCCCACGATGATATTCTTGGCATAGTCGCGCTGCACCTCAAGGAACTCGCCGTTATCGACGATGGCCTGAATGACCTCATACATGTCGTAGGGGTCGTTGGCGCTCTCGGGAATGATGCTGTTCAGGGCATCCTCCACGCGGTCGATGGGGTCGTTGCACTCCACGCGCGGCGTCTCCTCCATATTGTTGCTCGGCATATAACTGAGCAATAACTTAATCACCTTGATGACGTCCTCCTCGGTGTCGCAGGCAAAGTGGGTAACACCGCTCTTGCCGGCGTGAACCGTAGCGCCGCCGAGTTGCTCTTGAGTGACATCCTCGCCAAGGACTGTCTTGACGACGGCCGGACCGGTGAGGAACATGAACGACGTGCCCTTGGCCATGATGGTAAAGTCGGTCAGGGCAGGGGAGTAGACAGCACCGCCGGCGCAGGGGCCGAGGATTGCCGAAATCTGCGGAATGACACCGCTGGCGTTGATGTTGCGCTGGAAAATCTCGGCGTAGCCGGCCAATGCGTTAATTCCCTCGGGAATACGGGCACCGCCACTGTCATTAAGGCCAATCACGGGAGCACCCTGCTTCATGGCCAAGTCCATCACCTTGCAAATCTTCATTGCCATCGCCTCGCCGAGCGAGCCGCCGATAACGGTGAAGTCCTGCGCGAACACGTAAACCAGGCGGCCGTCAACGGTACCATAGCCCGTGACTACACCGTCGCCGGCGTATGACTTCTTCTCCTGTCCGAAGTTGGTGCAGCGATGACGAACGAACATGTCTAATTCCTCAAAACTGCCCTCGTCGAGCAGCATATCAATGCGCTCGCGAGCGGTGTACTTGCCCTTCTCGTGCTGCTTGTCGATGGCCTTCTGGCCACCGCCCTGACGCGCCTCGGCGCGCTGGTCGATCAGTTGCTGGATGCGTTCTGATTGCTTGCTCATAATTTGAATTATGAATTATGAATTCTGAATTACTTATTGGGGTTCTCACAAAGTTCAAGCAGAGCACCGCAGGTGGTCTTGGGGTGGAGGAAAGCGATGTTGAGGCCTTCGGCGCCACGGCGCGGAGCCTGGTCAATCACGCGACCGCCCTTGTCCTGGACCTCCTGGAGGGCGTTGGCCACACCATCCTCGACAGCAAACGCAACGTGCTGGATGCCGCCGCGGCCGCCGTTCTTCTCGATAAACTTGGCGATGGCGCTCTCGGGGCTTGTGGCCTCAAGCAACTCAATCTTTGTCTGGCCAACCTGGAAGAAAGCGGTGCGGACATGCTGGTCCTCAACCTCCTCGATGGCAAAACACTTGAAGCCAAGCATCTTCTCGTAGAACGGAATGGCCTCGTCAAGACTGGTGACGGCAATGCCGACATGCTCAATGTGCGAAATCTGCATAACAGTAATTGTTTTTAATTTGTTTATAATAGTTAGATAGAATTTTACATTTTACCCTGCAAAGGTAGTAAAAAAGTACGAGGTATGATATACGAAATATAAAGTTTTTTATAATTTTATTATGGCATTTGGTTATTACATTACTTTTCTGTAATTTTGTGGTGCAAAACTTCAAGAACAGATTATGATTTATTCGATGACCGGATTTGGCAAAGCAGTGAATACTTGTGGCTGCAAGAAAATCACTGTTGAGGTCAAGTCCCTGAACAGTAAGCAACTCGACCTGGTGCTACGCATGCCGCCGGCCTACCGCGCCTGTGAACTCGAGATGCGCAACATTATTGGCGCTGCCTTGCAGCGTGGCAAGGTGGAGATGCTCATCACTTGTGACAATAGCGATGATGCCTCATTGCAGCGACTTAATGTGCCAGTGTTGCGAGCCTATAAGAGGCAGATCCAAAATGTGGCAGCCGAACTCGGTATTCCTGAGCCCGATGATTGGTATGCCACACTGCTGCGCCTGCCCGACACGCTCACCGTTGCCGGAGAGGATGATAATGCCGACAGTGCCGAACTCGATGTTGTCAAGCGCACCGTTTCCGAGGCCTTGGTTGCACTGAACGAGTTCCGCGCGCAAGAGGGACGGCGTCTTGAGACATTCTTTGAGGAGAAAATCGAGGCTATCCGCAGTTTGCTTGTGAACGAAGTACCACTCTATGAGCAACCGCGCGTGGCACGCATCAAGCAACGTATGATGGATGCTTTGGCCAAACTGGGCGACGTGACCTATGACAACAACCGGCTCGAGCAGGAAATCATTTTCCACATTGAGCGCCTCGATATTACCGAGGAGAAAGTGCGCTTGCAGAACCACTTGAACTACTTCCTCGACACCTTGCACACGCCCGAGCCCGGTCAAGGCAAGAAACTGGGCTTTATCAGTCAGGAGATGGGGCGCGAGATAAACACCACCGGCAGCAAGGCTAACGATGCTGAACTCCAGAAAGTGGTCGTCCGCATGAAGGACCACCTGGAACAAATCAAGGAGCAAGTCCTTAATGTTTTGTGAAAAGTTGACCGTCTACTATTGACCGTAACAGATGCATACGGTTAACGGTCAACGGTCAACGGAAAACATTTTATTATTTATGGAAGGAAAACTGATAATTATTTCGGCGCCATCGGGGTGCGGTAAGAGTACAATTATCTCCCACATCATTAACGACGAGGCGTTGCGGTTGTCGTTCTCGGTATCGGCTGCCACACGTGCGCCGCGCGAGGGTGAGGTGGACGGCGTGAACTATTATTTCATGTCGCAAGACGAGTTCAAGGTCAAGATTGAGCGAGGCGAGTTTGCCGAATATGAGCAAGTTTATGCCGGCAACTATTACGGCACGCTCAAGAGTGAGATTGCCCGCATCCAGGCGATGGGGCGCAACGTAGTGCTTGATTTGGACGTCAACGGAGGCGTGGCGGTTAAAGGTATCTATGGTGACGATGCTCTTTCCATCTTCATTATGCCACCGAGTCTTGAGGTGTTGCGCGAACGATTGGAGAAGCGTGGCACTGACGGTCCCGAGGAGATTGACCGTCGTGTGGCGCGAGCCGCCTTTGAGGTGGGCCGCGCAGGCGAGTATGACGCGCAAGTGGTGAACGACGACCTCGACACCGCTGTCGAGCAGACTCGCAGCCTCATCTCGGGCTTTGTCAACCGGTGAACTGTGCATTTGTTGAGCGATGCGGATTGGTATTTACGGCGGGTCGTTTAACCCGATACATATTGGGCACGCGATTATCGCGAGATGTGCCGTCGAGAGTGGGGCGGTGGACGTGCTGTGGCTGATGGTGTCGCCTCAGAACCCGCTGAAAGGGACACCTCTCTCCGCCACTCCCAAAGGAGGATTTCTACCGGGGGATGTGGAGCGGTTACGCATGGCCGAGATGGTGAGCCGTCGCATTAAAGGAGTTGAGACGAGCGCCTTCGAGTTCGGACTGCCGCGTCCGTCGTACACCATCGCTACGCTTGACGCGTTGCGAGAGAAATTTCCCGAGCATGAGTTTGTGCTGCTCATCGGTGCCGATAACTGGGCCGTGTTTGAACGTTGGCGCGACCACGAGCGGCTGCAAACGGAATATGACATATTGATTTACCCTCGACGTGGCTATGATATTAGTCTGGCTTCACTGCCGCCGCGTGTTACGTTGCTTGAGGCTCCGATTATTGAAGTGTCATCAACGATGGTGCGCGAGCGGGCAGCAGCCGGCCTCTCCATTGACTTCCTCGTCCCCGACGAGGTCGCCAACTACATAATCCGCAACAACCTCTATCGAAATTCGTCTAATTAGCATTTTCAATGGAACAGAAATTGACACCTAATAGCCTTGCGCTGATAGCGCTATCGGTTGAATACTGCCGCCTTATGGAGGCGGCTCCCGATAGCGACCGCGATGAGTTTGTCACCGCGATGCTCAAACTGTTGCCGCGCCTATACATCAGCGCTACAGACATTGATGAGCCGACCGGCTTCAGCGAATACTACATTGACGATGCCTTAGACGAGGCGACCTACGATGCGGTGCGAGCCGGTGTAGCCGCTCTCATAGCCGAGGACGACGTCTATCTCGAAGTGTTCCTCAGCGACATGAAGTATAGCGACACACCCATCGCAACGAGCATCAGCGAGAACCTCGCCGACATCTATCAGGAACTTTACAACTTTGTTGTGAGTGTGCGCGACGCGACCACCGATGTCCAGCAAGAGTTGCTCGCTCAATGCCGCGACAACTTTGTGAACTATTGGGGCTCAACGCTGGTCAACGTGTTGCGTGCCCTCCATCAGTTAATGTGAAATGTTGACCGTCCACCGTTAACCGTCTATTTGGCCGGCGCGAGGGCGCGCGGCATGGCTAACGGTTGACGGTCAACGGTAAACCTTTAATAAAATGATTGACTCTCTCATTAAATTTCTTGACAGCAGTCCCTGCAACTTCCTTGCTGTCGATACCGCTCGCCGCCTGCTGCAGGGCGCCGGCTTTGCCGAGCGCAGTCTTGCCGATTCGTTGGCCGATGTTAAGGCCGGTGACCGCTTTTTTGTAACCAAGAACGACAGTGCCATCTTCGCGGTGACGGTGGGGGAGAAGGCTCCCTGTGAGACGGGCTTTAAGATTATCGCGGCGCATAGCGACTCACCATGCTTCCGCATCAAGCCTGCCGCCGAAATTCCCGGCGAGGGCGGCGTTTTGCGCCTTAACACCGAGGTCTATGGCGGACCGATTCTCTACACTTGGTTCGACCGACCCTTGTCTCTCGCGGGACGCGTAATACTGCGCGGCGCCGATGCGCTGCATCCCTTCACGCGCCTATTGCACATCAAGCGACCGTTGCTCACCATACCCCACCTTGCCATACACTTCAACCGCGCCGTTAACGATGGCAACCCCTTGAGTAAGCAACGCGACATGCTTCCTATCATCGCAATCCTTAACAATAATCTCGAGGCAGATGACTTCCTGCTGCGTCTCGTTGCCGACGAGTTGGGTGTCGCTAAAGGTAATATCTTGGACTTCGACCTTATGCTCTATGACATGCAGGGCGCGTGTCGCTTTGGCGTGAACAATGAGTTTATCAGCAGCGGTCGTCTCGATGACTTGAGCATGGCTCATGCCGCGTTAATGGCCATCACTTCGGCCTCTGACTCGCAGGCCACGTGCGTTGCCGCCATCTTTGATAACGAGGAAACCGGTAGCGGTACCAAGCAAGGCGCCGCATCGCCAGTACTCGCCTCATTGTTGCAGCGCGTGAACGCCGCCCTTGTCGGGCAAGGCCTTGGCCCGGTCGGAAGCGACAACGAGCAGTTCGCCCAAGCCATCCAACGCTCGTTCATGATTAGTGCCGATAACGCACACGCTTACCACCCCAACTATCCCGGCAAGTACGACCCGACTAACCACCCGTCGCTCGGGGGTGGTCCGTGTGTCAAAATCAATGCCAACTGCAAGTATATGACCGACGCCAGATCGGCGGCAATCTTCCGTGCGCTCTGCGAGCAGGCCGGTGTTAACTGCCAGTACTTTGTCAACCATAGTGATGTGGCAGGCGGTTCCACTCTTGGCAATATCCTCACCGGTCAAATTGATATCGAGGGTGTTGACGTGGGCAACCCAATCCTTGCCATGCACAGCGCTCGGGAAACGGCGAGCACAGCCGACCACGAGGCCATGATTCGCGTGATGACGCGCTTCTTCGCCCCCGCCATCTAATCGGCAACGGCGCGCAAAGCGGCCCTCTAACCATTCAAGGAGTGGTGTGCAAAGCGGCCGTGCCGCTTTGTCCACCCCGCCCTCATGCCATCAAAAGAATAATTAACAAAGCGGCCACGCCGCTTTGTTAATTATTTTGTGGCAATTTGCGATAATTTACGAGAGATTTTTGTAACTTTGCAGTCGCATTACGAAAATGAAGAAATCAAAAACGCGGGAAACCAATAATGGCAAAAGAAATATATAATAGTAATCCTGATATTTCGGGAGCGCGCCAGAGTGAAGAGAACAAAAACGAGGAACGTCGCAAGCAGGCTCAACGCAATAGCCAAATGTCGCGTTGGGAGCGTTTTACGTCGTTTTTCACCAGTCGAGGAGTGCGTTTCACGACGGGGTTGGCATTGTTTTTGGCAGGCATGTTTATGGCTCTGTCGTTTGTGTCGTTTTTCTTCACCGATATGGCCGACCAAAGTCGTGTGGAGAATTTCACCTTGATTGAGAATGCGGCAGAACCGGCTCAAATTCAGAATGCCGGTGCGGCATTGGGTGCATGGCTGTCAAACTTCTTAATCTCAGATGGTTTTGGAGTGGCGGCATTCTTGTTGGTCCTATGGAGCATCACGGTGGGCTACCGCATGATGAAGCCCGATGGCAAAGTGCATTTTTTTAACTACACAATGCTCACGTTTGTTAGTATTGTTGTATGGTCAATCGTCATTGGTGCGATAACATCGAGTATCGCGGCATTCTCGTCGCCCACATTTCCTTTTGGAGGCCATTTCGGATGGTTTGTGAACCGTTGGCTATATGGCCTTGTGGGATGGTTTGGTATGGTGGCGGTTAATATATTGTTGATTGTCATCTGGGGTTTTGTGTGCTCAACTTTGATTATGATGGTCTATAATCGCATCAAGGACTTCAAGGATCGTCATAGCACAAGCGACGGCATGGCTCAGGATGATGAAGAGAACGGACCGGTTGACGACTATGTTGACGCCGATGATGAGCTTCAACAAAATAAACCGAAACCAAAAGACTCAACTCCCGCGCCCGTCTTTGAAGCGGACCCTCGGAAAGGGTCGGCGCCTCGCAGTGAGCGTGCCGACGACTATAACGCCCCAATGCAGCCGGCTCAAGGTGACGAGCCAAACAAACGTCGTGACCGGCGTCGAAATGTTGATGCCCCACCGATGGATGAACCGGAAATGGAACATGGCAAAATGGCCGACATCGAGGCCGCTCGCAAGCCAACCAACCCGGGTGACCCCACAGGCGAATACATCCACTATAAATTTCCGACGCTCGACTTGCTTGCCGACCGCACAATCAACACCAATAGCGTTGACATCGAGGAGCAGGAAGAGAACAAGCAACGCATCATCTCGACCCTTGGCAACTACGGCATCACAATCAAGAGTATAGAGGTCCATGTGGGGCCGACTGTCACTCTATTTGAAATAGTGCCCGAGGACGGCACCCGCATCAGCAAAATCCGCGGTCTTGAGGACGACATCGCGTTGAGCCTTAAGGCTATCGGCATCCGCATCATTGCTCCGATGCCCGGGCGCGGCACCATCGGTATCGAGATACCCAACCGCGACCCTCAGGTGGTGCCCATGCGGCAAGTGCTGGCCAGTAAAGCCTTTCAAGAGAGCAAAGCCAAGTTGCCGATGTGCCTGGGTTGCACGGTGAGTAACGAGGTCTTTGTGGCCGACTTGACGAAGATGCCTCACCTGCTTGTTGCCGGCGCCACCGGCAAGGGCAAGAGTGTTGGCTTGAACGCGATTATCACTTCACTGCTATTCAAAAAAGGTCCGAGCGAACTCAAACTTGTGCTTGTTGACCCCAAGCGCGTTGAGTTCAGCATCTATGCCGGCATTGAGAAATACTTTCTGGCGATGGCACCCGGCGAGGAACGTGCAATCATTACAGACACCGACCGTGTGGTACACACCTTGAACTGCCTGGTGCAGGAGATGGAAAACCGCTACGAGGTGTTGGAACAGGTGCACGTGCGCAACGTGCAGGACTACAATGACAAGTGGCGCCGCGAACTGCGCGAGGTGCGCGATGAGCACGGTGAGAAGGTCTATCATTTCATGCCGTATATCGTTGCGGTTGTGGACGAGTTCAGCGACATGATTATGACAAGTGGCAAGGAGGTGGAAACGCCCATTGTGCGCATCGCTCAAAAGGCTCGCGCCGTAGGCATCCACATGATTATCGCCACCCAACGTCCATCGGCCCAGGTGATTACCGGCCTGATTAAGGCCAACTTCCCCGGACGTGTCGCCTTTGCGGTCACCGCTCTTGTCGACAGTCGCATTATTCTCGACACCGGTGGCGCTCAGCGCCTGATTGGCCGCGGCGATATGCTCTTCCAGGTTGATGGCGAGACCACGCGACTGCAGTGCCCCTTTGTGGACACCCCCGAGGTGGAGAAAATCTGCGAGTTTATCAAGGAGCAGGAGGATGCCGACAAGAACATCTATCACGAGAAGACGTTTGAATTGCCCGAGTATGTTGGCAGTGGTGCCGAGAGTGGCGGCGGCGGTGCAGAGGCGGTCAATCCGCACGACCGTGACCCGCTCTTTGACCAAGCGCTTGACTTAGTGCTTCGTGGTGATACGGCCAGCACGTCGTCGCTTCAACGCGCGCTACAGGTGGGTTTCGCGCGAGCGGGTCGCATAATGGACCAGATGGAAGCCTTGGGCATTGTCGGTCCTTCGACGGGTGGCAAGCCTCGTAAGGTGCTCGTTCAATCGCGAATGGACGTTGACAATATCCTTGCAGCCTTGGGTTGACTTCATTGGACACTATAAATCGTGCCCCTACAAAGATGCCTAAAATCAAACGGTTATATACATTCATGCTGCAGACTTTCCTGCCGCAGTTCATGATGACGTTCTTTATCTGCCTCTTCATCGTGATGATGCAGTTCTTGTGGAAGTACGTCGATGAACTTGTGGGGAAAGGTCTGAGCATAAGCCTCGTGGCAGAGTTGTTCTTTTATGCCGCTCTCACCATGGTGCCATTGGCGTTGCCGCTGTCAATCCTGCTGGCATCGCTGATGACGTTTGGCAACTTGGGCGAGCATGTTGAGTTGACCGCATTGAAGTCAAGCGGCATCTCTCTCATCAAGGTGATGAAGCCCTTGGCATGGCTGATGGTCGTTATAGCCGTTATCGCGTTTTTCTTCCAAAACGATATTGGACCCAAGGTGCAGGTGAAGATGTGGACGCTGATGTTCTCAATGCGACAAAAGACGCCCACTATTGACATCCCGGAGGGTGCCGTTTACACTCAAATCCCCGGTTATAACCTCTATGTGAAGCACAAAGATGAGCAGACCAATATGCTTTACGGCGTGCTGATTTATGACGTCAGTGGCGGCGGCACCACCTATCCTCGCATTGTTGCCGCCGACAGCGGCAGCCTCTCGATGACGCCCGACAAGCAACACCTGCTGCTCAACTTGTATCATGGCAACTGGTATGAGGACATGGGGTCCGGCAGCGGTGCCGGAGGAATGAAAGGACCGCTTTACCGTCGCGAGACTTTCCACGACAAGGAGATTGTGGTGAGTTACGACGCTACGTTCACCCGCATGGACGATGAGGCGATGAAGCAGCAGTATGTTGGCAAAAATATCAACCAACTGCAACAGACCATTGATAGTGTCAACCGGCGCATCGACAGCATCGGAAGTGAGATTAGCGGTGAGTTGCACCGGCAACGCATCTGTGGCGTGCCGTTGCGAAGACCTGTATTTCGTGACAGCGTTGTTGACGACGAGCCATTGCCGCCGGTGCCGGCGATGCCCTACTCCACACTCGACACGCTGTTGGCCAAATCAACACCTGCGGCAAGACGCTCGGTGATGACACACGCTGTGTCAATGGCACGCTCGATGCTTGGCGAATGTGAGTTCCGAGGATATGTCATCAACGATGACAGTTTCGTCGCGCGACGCCATAACATCGAGTGGCACAAGAAATTCACACTATCTCTCGCGTGCCTCATTTTCTTCTTTATAGGAGCCCCGTTGGGCGCAATCATCCGCAAGGGTGGCCTCGGTATGCCAATCGTGATGTCCGTAATCTTGTTTGTGGTTTATTATGTGATTGACAATACCGGCTACAAGTTGGCGCGCGACGCGCGTTGGCCGGTGTGGCAGGGTGTGTGGTTGAGTTCAGCAGTGCTGGCTCCATTGGGCGCATTCCTAACATATAAGGCTGTGAATGACAGTGCTCTGCTTGACTCAGACACTTATATGAAATGGTGGCGACGGCTCACCGGTACGACACGAGTGCGTAAACTTGAAATCAAAGAGATTATTATCAACGAGGTGGATAACGCCGAGGCTATGGCACGCGTTAGCGACTTTGACGTTCAATGTGCTGAATTGCTTGCCCTTTGTGGACCCGGGCCGCAAGGCTTCACGGCCTACTTCCGCGAGGGCATTGACCGCCGTAAGGTCCAAGCACTGTGTGACACGCTCGACAAATTGGTTGACTATCTATCCAACTCTCGCGACCAAATGGTGTTGGCCAAGGCAATGGACTATCCCGTGTTGCGGCAAGGATTGGTAATACGGCCGGTTGAGGACAACCGCCGCGCAATGGTATTGATGGCATTATTGCCGGTAAGCCTGCCTATCTACCTCTTGGGACGACATCACCAACAAATGTTAATCAATGACTTGAAACATTGTCAAACGGTCAATGCCCAAATGCTCGCTATCCTCAGCGGCAACTACACGCGTGACGATGAATATAACATGTAACATGTAGCATGTAGCACGTAGCATGTAGAACCGGCCAATTGTGAATTATGAATTATGAATTGTGAATTATGAATTCTATTGACGAAGCAATCACTCAGTTGCGGCAAGGCAAATTTGTCATCGTCGTCGATGATGAGGATCGAGAGAACGAAGGTGATTTTGTAATAGCCGCTCAAGACATTACAGAGCAGCAAGTCAACTTCATGCTGTCGCAGGGCAGGGGAGTGCTCTGTGTGCCAATGACTGCTACCCGATGTCGGCAACTTGGCCTGACGATGCAGGTCGAGGACAACACCTCGGTGCTCGGCACACCGTTCACCGTCACGGTTGATGCCCTGCAGGGATGCACCACAGGCGTATCCATGCACGACAGGGCTGTGACCATTCGCGCGCTCGCCAATCCCGATGCCAAGCCTGAAGACTTCGGGCGCCCCGGACACGTCAACCCCCTCAGGGCACAAGATCTGGGAGTGCTCAAGCGCAATGGACACACCGAAGCCTCTGTAGACTTGATGCGGCTGGCCGGTAAGCAACCCGTTGCCGCATTAATTGAAATCATCAATCCGGATGGCACGATGGCGAGACTGCCACAACTCGAGCAGATTGCCGCCCAACACGATATGCCCATTGTCTCAATCAAAGACCTTGTCGCTTATCGGCTTCTCACAGAACAGGTAGTGGAGCGAGGTCCGGAGGTGGATATGCCCACAGCCTACGGACACTTCCGTCTCATACCATTCAAACAAATTGATAACGGACTTGAGCACGTGGCCCTGATTAAAGGCAGTTGGCAGCCTGACGAGCCGCTATTGGTGAGAGTGCACTCCTCATGCGCCACAGGCGACATCTTCGGCTCAATGAGATGTGAGTGTGGCGAACAACTGCACAAAGCCATGCGCATGATTGAGGACGAAGGGCGCGGTGTAATCGTCTATATGAATCAGGAAGGACGAGGCATTGGCCTGATGAACAAGATTAAGGCTTATCAACTGCAAGAGGAGGGGCTTGACACCGTAGATGCCAACCTTCACCTTGGCTTCAAAGCAGACGAACGCGACTATGGCGTTGGGGCCAACATTCTGCGGCAACTCGGAGTAACTAAAATGCGCTTGATGACCAACAACCCCGTTAAGCGATATGGCTTGCAGTCCTACGGTTTGACAATTGTCGAGAACGTGCCCATCGAGGTGGAGCCTAACCGGTATAACCGCTTCTATATGCACACCAAAAAAGTGCGCATGGGACACGACCTCCACCGCGTGGACTGATACACTTCGTGCTCACAAACGACTAATGACAAATGACGACTGCTGAGGTAAACAAAGAGACTTCACATGACGTGCTTGACCGCTATCTGGTGGAGCATAGCATGCGTCGCACTCCGGAGCGATATGCTATCCTTGACGTTGTTGTCGCCCGGCGAGGCGTTTTCAGTTTCGACCAAATCGAGCGTGAGTTGGCAACGACCATCACCGGAGGTATAAGTCGGTCTACAATCTATGACACGATCAACATCCTTATTGATGCGTCCATTATACAAAAGGTAAACCTGCCCATCAAGGGTACTCTTTATGAATTGTGCAGTAATGAGCGGCATTGCCATCTGATTTGTACCGCATGCGGTAAAGTGAAAACCGTCGTTGATAAGCATACCGACGCATTCATGAACACCAAACGCTATCCCGCTTTTAACGCCAATTCCTACCACATCACAGTCATGGGGCTGTGCAGCACTTGCAGCCGTAAGGCACGCAAAACAAAATCAAACGACTAATAACGCTCGGAGTGTAGCCCCCTTCGTGGCTGCTCCAACAAAAAAACAATCACTATGGCAAACGTAAAACCATTCCGAGGCATCAGACCTCCAAAAGACCTCGTTGAACGAGTGGCTTCACGGCCTTACGATGTCCTATCAAGCGATGAGGCAAGGGCCGAGGCGGCAGGCAATCCAATGTCGCTCTATCACATCATCAAGCCTGAAATTGACTTTAACGACGGCACCGATGAGCACGACCCCGTTGTATATGAGCAAGCCGTAAAGAACTTCGAGTTATTCAAGCGGCAAGGATGGTTGCTGCAAGACAGCAAAGAGTGCTACTACCTCTATGCACAAACGATGGACGGTCGCACTCAATATGGATTTGTGGTCGCCGCCGGCGTTGATGACTACCTCAACGGCCGCATCAAAAAGCATGAACTCACGCGCCGTGAAAAAGAGGCCGACAGAATGCGACACATTCAGGTCAACAAGGCTAACATCGAGCCGGTGTTCCTCGCTTTCCCCGACAACGCCGCCCTGCAACAAGTGATTGACCGAGTGAGTGCCACTCAGCCTGAGTATGACTTTGTGGCTCCGGATGGCATTGGACATACCCTTTGGTGCGTCTGTGACGAGCAATTAATCGCCACAATTACCGCCGCTTTCAACGATATTCCCTATCTCTACATTGCCGACGGGCATCATCGCACAGCCGCGGCAGCCCACGTGGGCGAGGAAATGGCTCATAATGACCCGCATCACACCGGTAAAGAGGAGTATAACTATTTGCTGGCCGTTTGTTTTCCGCAAAGTCACCTCCGTGTGATGGACTACAACCGTGTCGTCAAGGATCTCAACGGCCTTTCTTCAGCCGAGTTCCTCGACAAGATAGGGGAGCACTTCACCATCGAGCCAAAGGGAACCGAGCCCTACCGTCCGCAGCGACTTCACAACTTCGCGCTCTACCTGCCGGGGCAGTGGTATTCTCTCACAGCCAAGCCGGGCACCTACGATGACAATGACCCCATCGGAACCCTCGATGTCACCGTTTCGAGCAACCTCATCCTCCGTGATATCCTCAATATCCAAGACCTGCGCACAAGCCACCGCATTGACTTCGTTGGCGGCATACGTGGGCTTGGCGAACTGCAAAGGCGAGTCGACAGCGGCGAAATGGCGGCAGCCTTAGCCCTCTATCCTGTCACCATGCAGCAAATCATCGACATCGCCGATTCCGGCAACATCATGCCCCCGAAGGCTACTTGGTTTGAGCCTAAGTTGCGCAGTGGCCTCATCATCCACTCCCTCGTCTAAATGCTACGTGCTACAAGCTATATGCTACATGCTTAAAAATTTGCACATCTCACAAAAAATTACGACCTTTGCAACAAATTCTTGATTATAAAAAAACAACAATGACAATAACAGTTCAGCAACTCGCTGCAATGGTGGGCGGCACCGTCGATGGTGACGCCTCTGCCGTTATCAACAATTATGCCAAAATTGAGGAGGCGACACAAGGTTGTCTCACCTTTTTGGCTAACCCAAAGTACACCCATTATATCTACAACACTCAGGCTACCGCCGTACTCGTCCGCAAAGACTTCGTCCCCGAGCAGCCCGTCGCCGCAACTCTCATCCGCGTCGATGACCCCTACAAGACTCTCGCCGATCTTCTCAACTATGTTAACGCTCTCGGGCAACCGCGCAAGCAAGGCATCGAGCAACCTGCTTTCATCAGCGATGGCACCACCGTGCCCGACGATGCCTACGTTGGAGCGTTTGCCTACATCGGCGCCAACGTCACTCTTGGCAAAAACGTCAAGATTTACCCGCAGTGCTACATCGGCGACAACGTCACCCTTGGTGATGACGTCACTATATATCCCGGCGTCAAAATCTATCACGGATGCCAGGTCGGCAACCGTTGCATCATCCAGGCCGGTGCGGTCATCGGTGGAGATGGCTTCGGTTTCGCGCCTAAACCTGACGGCTCCTACGAGAAAATCGCCCAAGTGGGCATCGTTATCATCGAGGACGATGTCGAGATTGGAGCCAATACAACCATCGACCGAGCCACAATGGGAGCGACCGTCGTACGCCGTGGCGTCAAACTGGACAACCTCATCCAAGTGGCTCACAACGTTGAAATCGGCGAGAATACCGTGATGGCTGCCCAGGTGGGCATCGCCGGCAGCACCAAAATCGGTAAACAAAACATGATTGGCGGGCAAGTGGGTTTTGCCGGACACATCACCGTTGGCGACAACAACGGCATCGGTGCTCAAAGTGGAGTGCCTAACAGCGTTGGCGACAACCAGCGCCTGCTCGGTGCTCCGGCAATCAATGCGCTCACCTTTGCCCGTCAATGTGCGCTTATGCGACGTCTGCCACAACTCTTTGATGACGTCCGTGCCATCAAAAAATCACTGCAAGAGAAATAAGTTGGCCATGCCGCGCCCCCGCGCCGGCCAAAATAGTTGACCATGCCGCGCGCCCTCGCGCCGGCCAATAGTTGACCATGCCGCGCGCCCTCGCGCCGGCCATCCGCAAAATAATAACTGATGAAACAATTAACTCTCAAGGCCCCCTTCACCCTCAGCGGCAAGGGCCTCCACACCGGCCTGCAAATTCAGGCTACTTTCACCCCGGCCCCGCTCGGCACCGGCTACCTCTTCAAGCGCATCGACCTCGACGGACAGCCCACGCTCCTTGCCGTCGCCGAAAATGTCGTCGAGACGCAGCGTGGCACCGTCATTGCCAGCCGTTCCAATAAGGACGTCCGGGTCGGCACCATTGAGCATGCCATGGCCGCACTCTATGCCGCTGGAGTTGATAACTGCATTATCGAGGTTGACGCTCCCGAGATGCCAATCCTCGACGGCAGCGCGGCAATCGTTTGGAACGCAATCCAAAACGTTGGCCTTGAAGAGCAGGGAGGCGAAAAAGAATTTTACGTTGTCAAGCAGCGAATCAAGGTCGAAGACCCCGAGACTGGAGCCAAACTCGTTATGCTTCCCGACGATGACTTCTCTGTTGACGTCATGATTGACTTCAACTCTACGGTCCTCAGCAACCAATTCGCCTCAATCGACAATATCAATCAATTCGGTACGGATATTGCCTCCAGCCGAACTTTTGTCTTTGTCCGTGAGGTCCTGCCGCTTGTGCAAGCCGGGCTTATCAAAGGCGGTGACCTCGACAATGCCATCGTTATTTACGATAGCCCCATGTCGCAGCAAGACCTCGACAGTCTTGCCGACACGATGCGCGTCGAGCACAAGAGCGTCGACCAACTCGGCTATCTCAACAACAAGCCGCTCACTTTCAAAAACGAACCGGCGCGTCACAAATTGCTCGACCTTATCGGTGACCTCGCCCTCATCGGCCGCCCTCTCAAGGGACGTATCGTCGCTACACGTCCGGGGCATACCATCAACTCGCAGTTGTCTAAAAAGATTCGTACCGCCCTGCGCGCTCAGGCCGTTCAGGCTCCCGTCTATGATCCCAACGTCGAGCCTCTCTACGACGTCAACCGCATTCGCCAAATGCTGCCTCATCGCTTCCCGATGCTCATGGTCGACAAAATCCTTGAAATGAGCGAAACTCACGTCGTAGGCGTCAAAAACGTAAGTGGCAACGAGCCATTCTTCCAAGGCCATTTCCCCCACGAGCCGGTTATGCCGGGCGTCCTTCAGGTTGAGGCTATGGCTCAAGTTGGCGGACTGCTCGTGCTTAGTCATGTTGATGACCCTGAGCAGTACAGTACCTATTTCATGAAGATTGACAACGTTAAATTCCGCCAGAAAGTAGTCCCCGGCGACACCCTCGTCTTCCACCTCTCACTTATGACTCCCATCCGCCGTGGCGTGGCCATGATGCGCGGTTATGCTTTCGTGGGAGAGAAAATAGTTAGTGAGGCGGAATTTATGGCTCTCGTCACTAAAAACAAATAACTAAACGACCATATATGATACATCAGTTATCCTGCGTCCACCCCGGCGCCATCATCGGCAATAACGTCACTATCGGCCCATTTGTCACTATCGACGACAACGTCGTCATTGGCGACGACACCGTCATCGACAGCAACGCCACCATCCATTGGGGCACACGCATCGGCCGCAACTGCCACATCCACAGCGGTGCTGCCGTTGGCGGCACGCCACAGGATCTCAAGTTCAAGGGAGAAGAATCACTCGCCATCATTGGCGACAACACCACCATCCGTGAGTTTGTCACAATCCACCGCGGCACCGCCAGCAAGGGTAAAACAGTCGTTGGCAGCGACTGCCTTATTATGGCCTATTGCCACATCGCCCACGACTGCAACATCGGCAATCACGTCATCATGTCTAATTCGGCACAAATCGCCGGCGAAGTTATTGTTGGTGATTGGGCTGTCATCGGTGGGGGAGCGCTCATCCATCAGTTCTCACTCATCGGTCAGCACTCTATGTTGCAAGGTGGCTCGCTCGTCAATAAAGACGTACCGCCTTTCTCTCTGGCCGGTCGCATACCTCTCAGTTACGAGGGTGTCAACAGTGTTGGCATGTTGCGCCGTGGTTTCTCGCGCGACCAAGTCAACGAAGTTCAGGAGATTTACCGCACTCTTTATATGAGCAACCTCAACGTCACAGATGCCGTCAATAAAATCGAGGCCGAACTCCCGCAAAGTGACCTTCGAGACGCCGTCATCACCTTTATCCGCTCCTCCAAGCGAGGCATCGTCCGCCACGGCATCTGATTCGTAAAATAATCACGTGAAAACCGTAAAAATATTTTTTTACGGATTGTTGACCATGCCGCGCGCCCTCGCGCCGGCTTTCTAACGATTATTCAAAAACAACGGTCAACTTTTCACTTTACGAAATTTTACGTGAGATTATTTTCAATGAAACCTTTTTTCTTCCTCATTCTTGCCATCCCGCTGCTTGCGCAGGCTTATATCTCCTGGCACGTCTATCGCCTTCTGCCTTTCCCAACCCTGTGGAAAGTCGCGGCCGTCGCGCTGATGACTGCCGCTTTCATCAGTTTTTTCCTCGTCTTTCTCCTCCGCGATAGCGGCCCCATTTGGCTCAACACCATCTTTTACGAGGTGGGCACATCATGGCTCATCATCCTTCTCTACGCCACCGCTATCTTCCTCGTAGCCGACTTTGCGCGCCTCCTCCGTCTCCTTCCCCCACACCTTTTCAACAACTCTCTTCTCGGCACAACCCTCATTATCGGCTCCCTCATTGCCGTGTTTTCCTATGGCGCCTGGCGATACCACAACAAAGTCCGCACAACACTCCAACTCACCACGCCTTCAGGCAAAACACTCGACAAGCCGCTCACCATTGTCATGATGAGCGACCTCCACCTTGGCTACCACAACCGTCGTGCCGAACTGGCTCGTTGGGTCAATATCATCAACGACGAGCATCCCGACCTTGTCCTCATCGCCGGCGACATTATCGACAGCAGTGTCCGGCCGCTGCTCCACGATAATATGGCGGCCGAACTGCGGCGCATTCAGGCCCCAGTCATCGCTTGCCTCGGCAACCATGAATACTATGCCTCAACACCGGCTGCACGGCAATTCCTCAACGATGCAGGCATCACTCTCCTCGTTGATTCCGCGACAACCGTAGCCGGCGTCACCGTCATCGGGCGTGACGACCGCACCAATCCAAACAGGCGACCTCTTCAAGTATTAGTCAACCAAGCCGATACCTCACTCTACACTATCCTGCTCGACCATCAGCCGCACAATCTCGACCAGGCCCGGCGTTGTGGCATCGACCTTCAACTCAGTGGTCACACTCATCATGGGCAAGTATGGCCGGCTAATTGGATTACCGACGCCATCTTTGAAGTGGCCTACGGCTTCAAGCAGAAAGACAGCACTGCTGTGTATGTCTCCAGCGGCATCGGCATCTGGGGAGGCAAATTCCGCTTCGGCACCGTTTCCGAATACGTTGTCATCAACTTAGCCGCCCCGCCCACTATCGATTGACAACAACCGTTCAAGAAGGGCGGGCACCGCCCCGCCCTCATCAACTAATCACTAACAAATGATTACAGGCAAAACTCATTATTGCGACTTCGACGTCCGCGACTACGAGATTGATAGCGAAGGCATCGTCAACAATGCAATCTACCTCCACTATATGGAGCACGCCAGACACACATTCTGCCGTGAAGTCGGACTCTCCTACGAGCAAATGCGACAACAAGGCATCACACCTGTCGTCGCCAAACTCGAGATAGCCTATCGCACTCCATTGCAAAGTTGTGACCATGTGCGATGTGAACTCACCGTTGAGCGACGTGGACCACGCTTCATCTTCCACCAAACAATCCATAATATCTCCTTAGGCTCCATCGCAGCCGTCGCTACCGTCACTATCGCTTGCCTCGTCGACGGACGACTGTCGCGTGGCGACGACCTCGCTCAAGCATTTGCTCCTTTTCTTATCAACTGACTATCCGCATTATGGAAATGCTTTACCAAATGGCCTTCGCCGCAATGCCGGGCATGGGCGTGGACATCGCCAAACAATTGCTCGACATCATTGGCGATGAGAAACAATTCTTTCTAATGAAAGAAGGTGAACTCGCACAACTGCTCGGCCCCACAAACAGATGGTGCAGCAAAACAACTCGCGATAAAATCCTGCGTAAAGCACAAAAGGAACTTGACTTTATAGCCGACAAGAAGATTACTCCCATCTATTACACATCACCACAATTCCCAAAACGACTTCTCGAAGCCAACGACGCACCGATTATCCTCTACACAACAGGAGATTGTGACCTTAACGCAAAGCGTGTCGTCAGCATGGTGGGGACGCGCAACGCGACACCGGCAGGCATCAAGTTCTGTGATAACTTTGTCAAAGACCTCAGCGCCCTTATTCCCAACGTGCTCATCGTCAGCGGTCTCGCTTACGGCATTGACATCGCGAGCCATCGCGCTGCCATCAATCACGGCGCACCAACCGTTGCCGTCATGGCTCGCGGTCTTAATCATATCTATCCCGCGGTGCATCGCCGTGATGCCGTCAATATAGTTAATCATGGTGGCGCGCTCGTAACTGACTATATGAGTCAAGACGAGTTGCACAAAGGTAACTTCTTGGCTCGTAACCGTATCATCGCTGCGTTGGCCGACGTCACGATTGTTGTTGAAAGCGCCAGCCATGGGGGCTCGCTGGTCACCGCGTCAATTGCAATGGGATATAACCGTGACGTCATGGCCGTGCCGGGACGCGTCACAGATGAGATGTCTAAAGGCTGCAACAAACTCATCGCCGCTAACCGCGCCGCGCTGCTCTCAAACGCTCAACAACTCATCGACACAATGATGTGGGAAGTAGAAGCGCAACCAACCATGCCACGACAACTCAACTTGTTCGACGAATTGAATGACACAGAACGCGAAGTGGTAAATGTTTTGAGGCAGAGCGCAGAACCGGTTTATGCCAACGATATCGCAAGAGTGTTGCAACGACCGGCCTACCTCGTCACCAGTACTCTCGTTGAACTCGATTTCAAAGGCATCATCGTCACTCTGCCCGGAAGCAGATACCAACTTGCCTGAATTGCACTCTTGAATACCCTCACGTAAAATCCGATAATCAATTGTAAATTATTATTTATGCAATTTACCAATTAAAGTAATGGCGTGCAAAGCGGCCGAGTTGTGTGCAAAGCGGCCATGCCGCTTTGACGATAAAATTACGAAACGGACATGAACGGCTTTCGCCAAAGTGAATGAAAAGTCATCGGAATTAGTTACCTTTGCCACGATTAACCAACCAACAGACTTTTCACTATGGCAAGAAAGAAGCAAGAAGTGACCTTTGAGCAGGTCGTGGAACGT
>JAFTDD010000036.1 GCA_017454355.1 Muribaculaceae bacterium | reverse complement strand
TAAATCTACGTAAATTTAATTTGGGTGATAATATTCTGTGAATAAAATATTTACGACAATTTACGCAAATTTACGAGAAATTTATTTTCGATAATTTTCGGAAATTTTCGTGAGAATTTTCAAGGTTGCGGATTTTAGGTTGGCAAAGGTAGTAATAAAAATTGACATTCACAAATAGAGGAACCGTCCCCAAATGTTTCAACCATATAAATTGCGATTTTTAAATCAAATGGTCAACGGAAAACTGTCAACAGTAAACTTTTAATCACGCTTCGTCAGCCCGGCGCGGCATTTCGTCACCCGGGGGCGCCCTCTCGTCAATATGAGTCCGCCGCCGCCCTGTTTAACGACATTTTATCATTAACTTTGTGACTAATTAAAGTAGCCTTAATTCCGCAACTCTCCAACCTCTCGTCTATTTACGTCTATTTACGTCTATTTTTATCTATTGGTGTATTTCTCGTAAATTTTCGTAAATTCACGTAAATTAATTATAAACAACAGAAGATAAAATATTTACGAAAATTTACGAGAAAGATTTTACGGATTTTTCATGAGAATAATAGACGAAAATAGACGGAAATAGACGAGAGGAATTTTAATTTTGGACAGGCAAACAACGAGTTGCGGATTTTAGGAGTAGTTGAAATCAATACTCATTTTTACCTGAATAACGTCATGAAGAAACTGTTTTCTATGATTTTGCTGCTGGCAGGCGTCGCATTGTGCGCGAGCGCCCAAAGCGAGGTGTGGCAGGCGTTGTGGAGCGAGGGCAACACGACGCTCTACTTTGCCTACAGCGACGCCACGCTCGCCGCCGGCGACAGTTACACGCCCGAGGGCGGTGGCGCGGCGGTGACAATCACCAACGTGTGGAACGGACGCGCCAACGGCGGCATCTCCAACCGCTCGTGGAACAGCACGGTGCGCTCCAAGGTGACACGCGTCATCTTCCAGCCGTCGTTCAAGAATTTCTATCCCGACTATGCCCACTACTGGTTCAATAGTTGCTCGCTATTGAAGACGGTTGAGGGCACCGAGAACTTGAACACGGAGAACCTGAACAGAATGGACCAGATGTTCAGCGGCTGCTCGTCGCTCGAGAGTTTCACGATGACCGGCAAGAACACGGACAAACTGCAGACGGTCGAGTCGATGTTCTACGGCTGTAAGGCTCTCAAGAGCGTCAACCTGAGCGGCTGGACCAATGCCGGTTTGCAGTATGTGAACAATATGTTCTACAACTGCGAGGGCCTCGAGACGCTGACACTCACAGGATTTGGCACAGCCGCCATCAAGAGTTTCTCACAGATGTTCTACGGCTGCAAGTCGTTGAAGACGCTCGACGTGAGCAGTTTCGACGTGAGCAATGCCACCAACCTGAGCAGTATGTTCCGCGAGTGTGCGGCCCTCGAGAGCGTCAATACTACCGGATGGAACGTGGCAAGTGTGACCAACATGAGCAACATCTTCGCCGGCTGTGCCGCCCTCAAGAGCGCTGACCTGAGCGGCTGGAAAAACGAGGTGCTCACCGACATCAACTCCGCGTTCTCGGGTTGCGCCGCGTTGGAGAGCGTCGACCTGAGCGGCCTGTACACAGTCAAACTCACTAACACGTCCAACCTGTTCAGCGGCTGCGCGTCGCTGCGGAGCGTGAGCGTGAGCAACGCGTGGACGATGGGCAGCGTGGGCAACTCGGCCAATATGTTCGGCGGCTGCACATCAATCGTCGGCCAGGACGGCACCACCTTTGACGCATCGGCCACCGACAAGACGCGCGCCCACTACGGCCCGGGCGGCTACCTGCGCCACAACGCCGCCGGCGATGTGACCATCGAGCCGCAGCCCGCCGCCGTATGGTGCGCCTCCAACGGCACGCTCTATTTCACGTGGGCGACCTCGTTGATGCCCGCCGGCTCGACGTTTGTCACCGAGGGCGGCGCGAGCGTCACCGTTAGTGACGCGTGGTACGGCGACTTGATTCTCTCCAAGCCGGGCAACATGAACACGCAGGTGTGGATTCCCGCCGTGCGTGCCACCCTCGAGCACGTCGTCATCGAGAACTCCTTTGCCCGGGCGCGGCCCACGGGTGTGGAGTGGTGGATGGAAGGCTGCTCCAAGTTGCAGGACGTCACCGGCCTGGCCAATCTCAATTTGGAGAGTGTGAACTCGTTGCGGCGCATGTTCAGCGGTTGCGTGTCGCTGCAAGCGATTTCTCTTGCCGGACTGAACACGTCCTCCGTCACAAATCTCTATCAGATGTTCAACGGCTGCACCGCCCTCAAGCGCGTCGACTTGGGTAGCATCGACCTCAGCGCGGTGACCGACTTCGGCGGTATGTTCTACGGCTGCGTCGCACTCGAGAGCCTTGACCTGAGCGCCCATCCCAATGCGGTGGCGACGAGCCTCAACTCGATGTTCAACGGCTGCGCGGCGCTGCGGAGCGTGGACCTTAGCGGCTTCAACACCGCCAAACTGCGTGACACGTATGGCATGTTCAGCGGCTGCGCGGCCCTGCAGAGTGCGAGCGTGAGCAACGCGTGGTCGCTCACGGCAGTGACCAGCAGCGCTTATATGTTCAACAACTGCACGTCAATCGTCGGCCAGGACGGCACCACCTACGATGCGGCCATTACCGACAAGACGCGCGCCCACTACGGCCCCGGCGGATACCTGCGCCACAACGCCGCCGGCGACATCACCATCGACCCTGTGCCGGCCGTGGTGTGGTGTGCCGAGGATGCCACGATGTACTTCACTTGGACCGACCGTCTGCTGCCCGCCGGCTCGCCGTTTGTCACCGAGGACGGCACCACCGTCTCTGTCACCACGGCGTGGCTGGGCGACGACGTGCTGGCCCGCCCCTTCAGTTCCCACCCGTACCACATCTGGCGGTCGACGGTGGCCGGCAGCGTGCGGCACGCCGTCATCGAGAGCAAGTTCGCCCAAGCCCATCCCACCGAGGTGGCGATGTGGTTCTACGGCTGCTCGAAGCTTGAGGATGTCACCGGCATGGCCAACCTCACGCTCGACAAGGCAAACAGTCTGAGCAGCATGTTCTATGGCTGCGAAAGCCTCAAGAGTGTTGACCTCGACAAACTCGACGCCTCCACCATCGTCAACGTCAACGCGATGTTCCAGGGATGCAAGTCGCTGGAGAGCATCAACCTGAGCGCGTTGGCAGCCGCGACCCTCACCGGGCAGGCCATCTATGATATGTTCAACGGCTGCGCGTCGTTGAAGAGTGTCGACGTGAGTATGCTCAACGTCAGTGCCACCACGGCGATGTTCCGCATGTTCAAGGACTGCGCCGCGCTGGAGAGCGTCTCATTTGGCGACTTCAGCACCGCCAACCAAACCAATATGCAAGAGTTGTTCAGCGGCTGCGCGTCGCTCACGTCGCTGGAGTTGAGCGGCTTTGACACCCGCAAGGTGCGCGACATGACGCGCATGTTCAACGGCTGCGCCAAACTGCAAAGTGTCTATGTTGGCTCCTACTGGATGACTGGTAACGCGTCCTCCTCAGATATGTTCAAAGGCTGCGAGGCGATTGTCGGTGAGGACGGTACAACCTACGACTCATCGTCTGTCGACCGCACGCGCGCCCACTACGGCGCCGGCGGCTACCTGCGCAAGGGCCGCCAGACGGTGCTCGATGAGGCCGTGCCCGCCGTGATTTGGTGCTCCGACAACACTACCCTTTACTTCACATATACCAAATCACCGGTGTTCGTCGGTGGCCAGTTCATCCCCGATGGCACCGACGAGTCGCACACCATCACGTCGATGTGGAGCGACAGCGCCGTGCTGGAGAGCGGCCAGTCGAGCAACCCGGCGTGGAGCTCGAGCGTGCGCAGCCAAGCGGCGCGCGTGGTCATCGAGCCGTCGTTTGCCACGGTGAAGCCCACGAGCCTCTACGGCTGGTTCTACAGTTTCACCAAGTTGGAGCAAATCGACGGTCTGGCCAACCTCAACACCGCCGAGGCCACCACCATGGCGTGGATGTTCGCCAACTGCTACGCGCTGAGCGGCCTTGACCTGAGCGCTTTCAACACGCTGCAGGTGACCAACATGAACGACATGTTCGTCAACATGACGGTCGCTGAACTTGACCTGAGCAGTTTCATGCCGTTCGCGGTCGGCTACATGACGGAGATGTTCTCCAACTGTGCCTCGCTCAAGACCATCAAGGTGAACTCATTCTGGGAGATTCCACACTCTGCCAACACCAAGAATATGTTCAACGGCTGCACATCCATCGTGGGACAGGACGGCACAACCTACAATGCGTCTTCGGTCGATGGCACGCGCGCCCACTACGGCGCCGGCGGATACCTCACCCTCGGCACCGACCCCGAACTGGCCGATCCGATGCCAATGGTGCTGATTACGACCGACGGCACTGCCCACTTCGTCGGCTCTATGCAGGCCTATCATGCCGGCGATGAGTATGCTCCCGAGGCCGGTGGCGCGCCCAAAACCATCAGCATCGCCATCATCGGCAACGATGCACTCAACTACAATTGGTGGAGGCACATTGACAACTGGCAGGACAATGGACTGGACATCATCAAGGCGGTTGTCATTGAGCCATCGTTCGCCACATTGCGCCCCACCACGCTACAAAGTTACTTCAGCGACCTCGCCGCCGCCACCTCAATCACCGGACTGCAATACCTCAACACCGCCGATGTCACCGATATGGGTTGGCTCTTCGATGGCTGCTCAAGCCTCACCGAACTTGACTTGAGCAGTTTTGAGACGTCGAAAGTCGAGAGCACCTACCAGATGTTCAGCGACTGCCGCAACCTCAAGAGCATCTACGTGAGCAGCACGTGGACTATGGCGAATGTCGATGATGACGCCTTCATGTTTGACGACTGCGTCTCGCTCGTGGGCGAGGACGGCACCGGCTATAACGAGGAGGATATTAATGGCTACCGTGCCCACTATTGCGCCGGCGGATATCTGCGCCACGGCACCGACCGCGTCATCGACCCCACGCCGGCGGCGGCATTCAGTTTCGACACCAACGCGCTATACTTCTTCGTCACAACCACGCCGATAGTGCATGGAGGAGCGTTCGCGTTGCCCGGCAGCGACACCTATCGCCATGCCTCTCGAGCCGCTATGGGTGAGCGCGTCACCGCGGGCGAGAAGGGCATGATCCCCGACTGGCTCCTTGACGGCAGCAATTTCATTGAAAGCGTTGTTAAGAAGATCACACTCGCGGTCATTGACCCGTCGTTCGCGGCAGTGAAGCCCACAAGCGTTGCCGCATGGTTCTACAATTGCACCGCCTTGCGGATAGTTGACGGACTGGAATACCTCGACACGAGCGAGGCCACGGATATGCTCGCCATGTTCTACAAATGCTCCAACTTGAGTTCGCTTGATTTGAGCGGCTTCGACACTCATAAGGTTACCGACATGAACGGCATGTTCGCCGAATGTACGATGCTCGAAAGCATCTACGTTGGCGACAACTGGAACACTGATGCGGTGACAGTCTCGGACGTGATGTTCCGCAACTGCTATTCGATAGTGGGCGAGGACGGCACGCGTTACACTGCCACGTCGACGGATGTGTCGCGGGCGCACTACGGCGCGGGCGGCTACCTGCGTCGGCATCACAGCGAGTATGCGGTGACGCTTCCGCCGGCGGGCTTCTGCACCTTCAGCGCGGGCGAGGCGGTGCAACTGCCACAGGGGCTTGATGCCTACGTCTGCACCGAGGCCGACCCCGAGGCGGCGATGGTCGCCGCAGTCAAACTCAACGGACGCATTGTGCCGGCCAATACCGGCGTACTGCTGCGTGGAACCGCCAAGCAAACCTACACACTCACTGCCCTCCCCGCACCCCCTCAAAGTGGAGAGGAAGACCTGGCAGGCGTGATAATTGACAACTTGCTGCGTCCCGCCGTCGTGCCCACGCCCGTCACCGTCGGCATCTATGACAGGGACGATGACGGACAGATGGTGATGCGTGTGTGCAACTATGTGCTGCGCAACGACAAGTTTGTCACCGTGCTGCAGATGGTTGGCGGCAATCCCGATGTTGACGGTATCTTGCAACCGGCCAACACCGCCTGGCTCGCGCTGGAAGATGTAACGCTCGCCTCCGGAGCCGACACCTCGTTGTCAATCACTTGGAGCGAGGGCGGCAACCGCTTTGACGTCAACGGCGACGGCAGCGTCGATGTGGGTGACGTCAACGCCGTGCTCACCGCAATCCTCGGTAACGACACCTCCACCCGCTTTGACATCAACGGCGACGGCCGGGTCGATGTGGGCGACGTCAACGCCATCCTCGCCGAAATCCTGAGCATGTAGGGCCTCGCCTTGGCGTGGCCGCAAGCGGCGAATTACTCATTATATTATTCCCTACATTTCCTTAAATTATGACTTGATAATCATAATGTTCCACATCATTAACTTGAATTAAAGACAATAAGGACAAGGATAAATAACCCTTGTCCTTATTGTCTTTATTGTCCTTATTGTCTTCTAATTATAAATGATTGTCTTTGATTGTCTTCTCATTTGAAGCCGATGCGGCCGATGGAGTTGCGGTGGTCGATGTTCTCCATCTTGGCGCGCATCTCGTCGTACTCCTTCAGCAGTTCGCTGCGCACGCTCGGGTTAGTGTGGCCGATAGTGTCCTCCATCAGTTCCTGAGTGATGTCATTGTCGTTGATGGCGGCGCGCATGGCCGCCTCGTTCACCACATAGGCGATATCGCTGGCCACGTATCCCTCCGAGATATCGGCCAATTTGTCGCAGTCAATGCCCTCGGCGCACGGGCGGTCCTTCAGATAGAGGGCAAACATCTCGCAGCGCGCCGTCTTGTCGGGCATAGGCACAAAGACCATTTTGTCGATGCGCCCCGTGCGCAGCACCGCAGGGTCAATCTTGTCCGGACGGTTGCTGGTGGCGATAACAAAGATGCCGCGCTTGGAGCAGTTGTTCAACTGCGAGAGAAACTCGTTCACCTCGCCGCCCTGGTGCTCGCCGTGCCACCCGCTGCGCGAGGGCACAAAGGCGTCAAACTCATCGAAGCACAGCACCGTGGGCGCGCTTTTCTCGGCCTTCTTAAACAGGTCCGCAATCTTGCTCTGGGTGCCGTGGATATAGATTGAACCCAAGTCGCTGGCCTTGACTAAGATGAAGTTGAAGCCGGTCTCCTCGGCAAACTTCTCGGCAAAGAAACTCTTGCCGCAGCCCGGCGGGCCATAGAGCAACATTCCATTGGGAGGCGTCAGTTTATATTTCGCGCTGCGCTCTTTGTCTTTGAGCACAAAGATGACGCGGGTGCGAAGCAATTCTTTCAATTCCTGCATACCGGCGATGTCGGCAAAGCCGTTGCCGCCGCCACGCTTGATTTCCACGCCGGCTTGGGTGCTGGCCGCGTCGTTGTCGCCCTCGTCCTCGCTGCGGCTGCTCGTGCGGCTGCCGGCGTCGCTGCGACGCGTGGGCTCCTCCACATCGTTGGGATTGCCCAGGTCCATGAGCACCTGCCCCACATTCTCGTACCGCTCTTTGCCCATGGCCGTCAAGCCCTTGAGCAACATCTTCTTCACGCCATCCTCAAGACCCTCGATGTCGAGGTCAAGTTCTTTTTGTCGCGCGGCCTTGACGGCTTTGATTTTATCGTTGCGGGCAGCGTTGTGGTCGTAGCCCTGCGGTGTCCACGGCGCCTTGCCCGACAGCATCGCGTACAGCACGGCGAATGCCGCGAAGATGTCGCTCCGCTCGTTATACAGTCCGGCAAAGGTCGACGTGGCGCAGTAGCGCAGGTCAAGGTCGCTCGAGTCAAACTGCGGGTTGCCGCCACACGCCGGGCCAACGTGCCCCATGTCAATCAGTTCGGGAATGCCGCCCGTCTTCTGGCTCAGCATGATGTTGTAGGGCGTCACGTCGTTGTGCATCAGCCCCATGTGGTGCAGGTATTGCAGCCCGTGCAGGATGCCTTTGAATATATCCAGCGCCTCGTCTTGCGTCAGCCGCCCGGCCTGCTTCACTTTGTTGGCAAGCAACTCGCCGCTGAAGTACACCGTAATCATATATTGGCAAGTGCCCTCGTCAAGAGCCAGCGTGCCGTCGCTCACGCGCGAGATAATGTTCTGGTGAACAATCTTGCGGCAGTTCACAATCTCGCGCACCTCGCCGTGCTCGTCAAGCAGTCGCTCCGGTGTGTTCTTGATTATATACAGTTTCAGGAAGTAGGGTGTGCCACCCTCGTCCTCGATGCGGTAAGTCTCGCAGTAGGCGTTGGCCTTAATCAAATAGACCACGCGGTATTTCTCTATCGTTTGTCCGTCGTGCAGGATACTCATATCGTTGTCTGATTTATTTGCGTGCTACGTGCTATTTGCGTGCTCGTCGGGTCTTGGGGCGGCTGGCGTTAGCCTCGTCGGCCACGATGGCGCGGCAGTCGTCCAGGGTGAGCGTTGAGGCGTCGGTCTTGCGCGGAATCTTGTAGTTGCTGCCCTTGTAGACAATGTAGGGGCCAAAGCGGCCGTTGAGCACTTGCAGGTCGGGCTCCTCGTCCCATGTGGCAATCACCTTCTTGGCGTCGCCGTCGCGCTTGGTGTTAATCAATTCAATGGCTTGCTCCAGGGTGAGTTCGGTGGGGGCAACGCCGGCCGGCACGCTCACGTACTTGCCGTCGTGCTTCACGTAGGGGCCAAAACGACCAACGGCCACCGTCACTTCCTTGTCCTCATAGTCGCCCAAGGTGCGCGGCAACTCAAAAAGTTTCAGAGCCTCCTTGAGCGTGATGGACGCCACGCTCTGTCCCTTCTGCAGCGAGGCGAAACGCGGCTTCTCGGCGTCATCGCTGTCGCCCAGTTGCACCAGTGGACCGTAACGGCCAATCTTCACGCTCACCGGCTTGCCCGTCGAGGGGTCAGTGCCAAGGCGGCGCTCGCCCACTTTATGCTCGAGGCGCATCGTCGACACGCTTTGCACCGTGGGGTGGAAGTCATCATAGAACGCCGCAATGTCGTCGCTCCACGTGTCGTGGCCGGCGGCTATTTCGTCAAACGACTGCTCCACTTGGGCCGTGAAATTATAGTCCATAATCTTGGGGAAGTACTGCATCAGGAAGTCGTTCACCACAAGACCGGTGTCGGTGGGCACAAGGCGGCCCTTATCCATACCCACGGTCTCGGTCTTGGTCGTCGTGGTGATGCGGCTGCCCGATAGGGTAATCACCTCAAACGGGCGTTTCTCGCCCTTGTTCTCGCCTTTGGCAACGTACTCGCGCTGCTGGATGGTGGAGATGGTGGGGGCGTAGGTGCTCGGGCGGCCGATGCCCAACTCCTCAAGGCGGCGCACGAGCGAAGCCTCGCTATAGCGCGGCGGGTGTTGTGTGAAGCGCTGCGTCGCCGTCACTGTCACAGCACCCAGCGTGTCGCCCTTGGATATTGACGGCAATATGTTCATCTCGCCGTTCTTGCCGGCCACCGGAGACTCCGGGGTCAGATCGTCGTTCGACTCGATGTACATCTTCAGGAAGCCGTCAAACTTGATTGTCTCGCCCTCTGCCACAAAGCGTTCCTCGCGGCCTTCGATGGCAATGTCCACTGTTGTGCGCTCCACCTCGGCGTCGGCCATCTGGCTGGCCACGGTGCGCTTGTAGATCAGGTCATACAGGCGTTTCTCTTGGGCTGTGCCCTCAATCGCACGCGTGGCGATATACGTCGGACGTATCGCCTCGTGAGCCTCTTGGGCTCCCTTACTCGTCGTGTGGTACTTCCGCACTCGCAGGTAACTCTTGCCTAACGTATCCTCTATTTCCTTACAAATCGCGGCAATTGCTAGATTGCTCAAGTTCACTGAGTCCGTTCGCATATATGTGATGTGACCCGCCTCATAAAGCGCCTGCGCCACACGCATCGTCTGCGACACCGAGAAGCCCAACTTGCGAGCCGCCTCTTGTTGCAGCGTACTCGTGGTGAACGGCGGCGCTGGGCTCTTGCGCATCGGCTTGACGATGACGTCCGCCACCGTGTAGCGGCAGCCGCGCTTGCAGTGCTCCAGCAGCGCGCGAGCCGTCGCGGCATCGGGCAGGTTGCGGTTCAGGTGGGCGGCAAAGGTGAGCGTGTCGAGCAGTCCCTCGGGACCCATAGTCGCCGTCACGCGATAGTAACTCTCGCTCTTGAAGGCCTCAATTTCGCGTTCACGCTCAGCAATCAGGCGCACCGCCACGCTCTGCACACGTCCGGCGCTCAGCGCCGGCTTAATCTTCTTCCACAACACCGGCGACAACTCAAAGCCAACGATGCGGTCCAGCACGCGGCGCGCCTGCTGCGCGTCCACCAGGTTCTCGTCAATGTCGCGCGGATGCTTGATAGCCTCCAGAATGGCCGGCTTGGTGATTTCGTGGAACACAATACGGCGGGTGCGTTCCGGCTTCAGTTGCAGCACCTCACGCAGGTGCCAGGCGATGGCTTCTCCCTCGCGGTCCTCATCACTGGCGAGCCACACGATGTCGGCCTTGTCGGCCGCCGCGCGCAGTTTGCGCACCACCTCCCGCTTGTCCTCCGGTATCTCATATAGCGGCTCAAAGCCGTGCTCCACGTCAATGCTGAAATCCTTCTTGTGCAGGTCGCGGATGTGCCCGTAACTCGACATCACGCTGTAGTCGTCTCCCAGGAAGCGCTGGATGGTTTTCGCCTTCGCCGGGGACTCCACTATAACTAAGTTTTTTGCCATTATTTCGGTCTAAAATTACAAATTCGACCGCAAAGTTAATAATAATGTGTGACCTGCACAAAATTTCGCTATTTTTAAACACAAATAGCCACCAATTTCCATAAATAAATTACCTCATCACTAAAAACAACAATTAATTCTCCGTTAACGATGTGTTGTGTGCAAAACAGCCATGCCGCTTTGTCACTTTCGGCAATTCAAATTGCCTCTTTTGCATAGATAAACGCTAAATAATCGACTCTCCTTGCGAAAGTCAATGGATTTATAAGTGGGGAGGCTTGGGCGGCGAGGGCTACTGGACGAGGTCGATGATTTCTGAGGGCATGTTCACGATGTGGAGGGCGTTGCTCTCGACGAGTTCTTTCTGGCCGCGGAAGCCCCAAGTGACGCCCACCGAGTCGACGCAGGCGCGGCGGGCGGTCTCCATATCCACGGCACTGTCGCCCACGTAGAGGACTTCGCTCTTTGGCAGTTTGGCTTGCGCCAAAATCGAGAAAACGATTGACGGGTCCGGCTTGACGTTCACACCCTCCTTTTGCCCCTCAACGGCGACGAAGTCGATGGTGGGGAAGAAGTGGCCGATGATGCGGCTGGTGGCCTGCTGGTACTTGTTTGAGGCAACAGCAAGTTTCACGTCCATGTCGCGTAGCATCTCGAGCAGTTCGGGAATACCGTTATACGGCTTTGTGCAGTCGGTGTTGTGCTCGTTGTAGTACTCTTTGAAGTCGCGCAGCATCCGTTCGACAGTCGCCGCGTCGCGGTTCTCCTCCGGCAACGTGCGCTCAATCAGTCGCCGCACTCCGTTGCCCACCAGAAAAGGGTAACTTGCCATCGTGTGTGTGGCGAAGCCGTTATGCTCGAGAGCGTAGTTGGCGGCGTGACCAAGGTCCTCAATCGTGTTGAGCAATGTGCCGTCAAGGTCAAATATCACTAATCGTTTCATATTCGGGTAATTGGTAATTAGTAATTAGTAATTAGTAACTAGTAATTAGTAATTAGTAATTGGTAATTAGTAATTAGCCAATAATTATGCATTATGAATTATGAATTGTGAATTATCAGAAGGGGTAGCCTACCGAGAAGTGGAACTGGCTGTCGCGCTTCCAGTTGGGATGGAACAGGGGCCACTTCTCGGCGCCTGTGGCCGGATTGTGGGCCTTCATGCCCAGGTCAAACCGCAGCAGAAAGTAGGTGAAGTTGAGGCGGATGCCGATGCCGTAGGCCGCCGCGAGTTGCTCGTAGAACTTGTTGAAGCGGAACACGCCGCCCGGCTGGTCCTCATAGTCGCGTATCGTCCAAATGTTGCCCACGTCGATAAACGCGCCCAACTCGATGACCCAAAATAGTTTGTTGCGGTACTCCAGGCTGGCGTCGAAACGGATGTCACCACACTGGTAGATGAAATTGCTTTGGGATTTGGTGGTGGCAAAACTGCCGGGGCCGAGAGTGCGCACGCCCCAACCCCTGACGCCGTTGGCGCCTCCGGCGTAGAACCGTTTCTCGAAAGGTAATACCTCGCTGTTGCCGTAGGGCACTGCCACACCGACGCCGACGCGCAGTGCCAGTGAACTTCGCGGACTGAAGTTGTGCGTCAGCATATAGTCACCCTCAATCTTGAAATACTGCGCATAGCGGATGCCGAACACCTCATAACTCTCGTCGGCATCAAGTTTAGACCGATCAAACAGTCTGGAGATGCCATAAAGCAGATTGCCGGCTGTCTCGGCCGCCGCGCGCCATGTGTACACGTTGCGTTGGAAGGGCGCGGTGCTGCCGGTGGTGCCCGGCGCGCGCTTGTTGGTCCAATAGATGTTGTAGCCCATGCGCATGATGAAGTGGTCCTCATAACTGTAGCGCAGCAGCGGGTTGACGATGTCGTCAAGCAGGTTATCGCGCTTCTTGGGCAGGTAGACGTAGTTAAGGTCAACCAGATTGAACGTGTGGCGACGGTTGTGCAGCCGTTCGGTCCAAATATATCTCCATGCCGCGCCGGCAATCACACGGGTGTACTCGGGGCGCTGCTGATAGTTGAAGCGCAAGGCCAACTCGGTGCTCGCCTGAATTCTCTTTTTTAACGTCCGGCGCAGCAGTGGCGCCTTAAACTTGGGATAAGTGATGCCGATGTCGCCGGCATACTCGCTATAGTTGTTGTTGATCAGGCCGCTGATGTTGCCCGAGAGACTTTGGTAACTCACGCGGAACTTGGCGTTCAACCGCTCGCTGCCGCGCAGCAGGTTGCGGTGCTGGTAGTCAAGCCCCACACCAAACCCCAGGTCGCCCTCGCTATTGGTGCCCTCAAGAGAGACGGAGATCGACTGGGTGGTGTTGCGCTGCAGCATCACGTAGGCGTCGACCCACATCTCGCCGTTAATCTCGCCCACCGGCCTGACATCAATGTTGACGTTCTTGACAATCGACAGTCGCGACAAGGCCTGATAGGTGCGCTGCACGTCGGTGGTGTTGTAGAGGCTGCCGGCTTCGATGTGGTTACATTCGGCCAAAGCCTTGGTGCGCAGGTAGTGGTCGCCCGGCATGGTATAGACGGTGAGATCGTCGCCGCGGATGGTGTCCATACCGGCAAAACCGTCGCGCATCGACACCGGGTCGTAGTGGGTCACGTAGTACACGTCGCGCACCCGCCACTGGCGATAGGGCGGCAACGGACGGTCGGGATGCTCGGGCATCGCAAACGTCAGGTCGACGTCGTGGCTACCGGCGAGCGTGTCGGCGATAAAGGTGATAAACTCCTTGTTGAAGGCGAAGTAGCCTTGCGCACGCAGGCGGTCGGTAATCTCTTGTCGCCACGTGTCCAGTTTGGTACGGTTCAGGTTATCGCCCACGGCAACCGGGAACAGGGTGCTGTCGGCGAGGATGGCTTGACGTAGGCTGTCGTTGGGAATATCGTAGGCAATGGAGGCAATCTTATATGGCCGGTGCGGCGTGATGTCATAGCGCACCCGAGCCTTGCGCTTGACGCTGTCAAGCGTCACCACGCTGCGCACCTCGTTGTCCATATAGCCGCGGTTGCTCATGGCGATGTGCAACTGGCGCACGCTACTGGTGGTCAACGCGCTGTCGTAGATTACCGGCGCTTGTCCCAACCGCTGCAGCCACCGGTTGAAGCGCTTGGTGGTGTCGGTCCCGGAGAGGTTGTAGAGTGCCAACTGCAATTTCATGCCGCCGAGCACACGGTGATTCTCGTTTTGCCGCAAGTAACTCGACAACTCGGTGGGCGTCACATCGCTCACCGTGCTGTCCATCTTGATGGTCACGCGGTCCAACAGCAGTTTGCCGGCCGGCACGTGCTTGGTCGACGAGCATGCCGCCGCCATCACCGCAATGGCGATGACGGCGGCTATTATCCACTGTTTACCGCGCCACGTCATGACAATTGAGGATTCTTAGAAATCTTAGAAATCTTAGAGTTCTTAGGAATCTTAGAAATCTTAGTAAGGTAGAGCTGGAGTTCAACGTCGCTCTTGGAAGCAGGTCTGATACTTCTCCACAAGGGCGTTGAAGCCGTCATGGCGACGCACTAACTTGAGGTTGATGTACGGGTTCTCGTTCACGCGCACCTCAAACAAACTGCCATAGCCGTTCTCCAATGCTTTCTCGAGATATTGCATCGCCTTGTCGTTGTCGTCCATGTCGCTAAGCAATGCCGCGGCATAGTAGTAGGCCTCGCCGCCGATGGCCGGCTCGTCGGCAATAATCTGCTCGGCCCAGGCGCGGGCCTCGTCGGCGCGCGACATCTCGTGCAGCGCAAAGCCTCGCAGCGACTCCATGTCGCTCTCGCCGCTGGCGAGCACGCTCTGGAAGTCGGCCTTGGCGGCGTCAGTGTTCTTCAGGCGGTACTTCAACACCCAACCGCGAGTGAGCAGGGCCTCGGCTTTCACATCGTCTTGCTTGACGGCAGTGTTGAGGTAACTGATGGCCTCGGCGTCCTTGCGCTGGGCAATGAGCATGTGAGCCTTGGCGAGCAGCATCGGGCCGTATTCGGCATTAACCGTGGCGGCATCCATCAGAGCGTTATTGGCGGCGTCGAAGTTGTCACCGCGGCCGCGGTAACGCTCAA
The DNA here is from genome assembly GCA_017454355.1 of Muribaculaceae bacterium. Taxonomy (GTDB): domain Bacteria; phylum Bacteroidota; class Bacteroidia; order Bacteroidales; family Muribaculaceae; genus Sodaliphilus. The sequence goes on along the minus strand of JAFTDD010000036.1, from coordinate 14,173 downwards.
TGCGGGCCTTGAGCACATAGTAGTCGGCGTCAGACGAATGCATCGTGATGGCGCGGTTGATGTTCTCCAACGCGTCGTCCCATTGCAACAGATTGGCTTGGCACAACGCCAGATTGTAGTACACCGTGTGGTAGTCATACAGGTTGTAGTCAACAATCGCCTTGAGGTTTTTCACCGCTTGTCCATAATGCAGGTGCTCGATGGCAATCATGGCGCGCACGTAGTAGAGCATACCCACGCGAGGCGCCCGCTCGATATTCTCGGCGAGTTTGGCCATCACGTCGTTGTATCGGGTGTCGCTCAGCACGACCAGTTCGCGCAGCGGCGGCATGATGTTCTCACCCACGGCCAGAGCCTGGATGTAGTTTTGGATGGCAGGCTCAACCTGGTCCATATCCATGAGCACATCGGCGCGGTTCATATACACGGCTTGCTCGGTGGGGTAGAGGCGTGCGGCCTCGTCAACGAGTTCGGCGGCGCGCTCGTAGTTGCCTTTTTTCGCCTCAATCTTGGCCAGACCGTGCATCGCCACATAATTGGTCGGCTCCAGTCGTAGCAGCGTGCGGTAGTTCTCCTCAGCCTGGTCCAACTCGCCCACGCGCAGGCTCACCCTGGCCAGCATGTCGCTGGCAACATCGTGGCTGGGCTTCAAGGCGAGCGCCTGCTTGAGGTCGGCAATCTCGTTCTGATACTCGCCGCGGGCGTCGTACACCCTGGCGCGGAGCATCAACTCATCAAAGCGGAGGTCGGCCTTGCTCTGCGGCGTCTCGTCAAGAGCCTGGTTAACATCTGCAAGCGCGTTGATGTAGTTGCCGAAGTAGTAGTGCTGGTAGGCACGCGAGAAGCGCGTCTCGTAGTCGTCGGGGTTCTTCTGCAGATACTCGTCATAGACCTTCATCACCGCCTCGTTCATCTTGGCTTGCAGCCGGCTGTCGTCGCTGCTTTGTGCGGCTGCGGTCATCGCGCCAATTGCGAGAGCAATGCCCGCGATAATCAGGTTGAATTTCATTATTGTGTTGTATTAAGAGTTTACTGTTGACTGTCGACCGTTTTACAGTATCGAAGTCTTATGAAACGTTATTTATTATTGTCGTCAATCTTATTGATTTGGTTTACTGCGTGGCGCAGCACTGCGAGCCGTTCCAATAGGCCGTCGAGCAGGTCAAGGCGCAGCATGTTGGCGCCGTCGCTCTTGGCAGTGGCGGGAGTGCGGTGTGTCTCAATGAAGATACCGTCGGCACCCACGGCGATTGCCGCGCGGGCAATGGTCTCAATCAGTTCCGGCCGTCCGCCGGTCACTCCGCTGGCTTGATTGGGTTGCTGCAGCGAGTGGGTCACGTCCATAATCACCGGGGCGAAACGGCGCATCACGGGGATACCGCGCATGTCAACGATGAGATCCTGATAGCCAAAGGTGGTGCCGCGCTCGGTGATGGTTACGTCGTTGTTGCCGGCGTCGCGCACCTTGTTCACGGCATGCTCCATCGCCTCGGGCGAGAGAAATTGACCCTTCTTGATGTTCACCATTCGGCCCGTGCGTGCCGCGGCCACAAGCAGGTCGGTCTGGCGGCAGAGGAACGCGGGGATTTGCAGCACGTCGACAAATTCGGCCGCCATCGCCGCCTCGTCGGGCGTGTGGATGTCGGTCACCACCGGCACGTGGAAAGTCTCGCCCACCTTGCGCAAAATCTTTAGGGCGGCCTCATCGCCGATGCCGGTGAACGAGTCAAGGCGCGAGCGGTTGGCCTTGCGGTAACTACCCTTGAACACGTATGGGATGCCTAACCGCTCGGTGCTCTTGAGCACCGTCTCGGCTATATCCATTGCCATCGCCTCGCCCTCAATCACACAGGGGCCGGCAAGCAGGAAGAAGTTGCCGCTATCGGCATTTATCAGTTTCTCAATCACTGTAATTCTTTTATTTTAAACATGAATTGTCATAAATCATCCATGAATTAATTACGATTAGGAGTATATAAAATAATAATTTATGAATAATTCATGGAAATTCGTGTTTATTTTAACACCCTCACCCTTTCATCAATGGTGTGGATGGCGGCGACGGCCTTAACGGCGGCTGTCTCGGTGCGCAGGCGGCTGTCGCCGAGCGACACCGGCCGGTAGCCTGCGGCCAGCGCCGCCGTGACCTCGTCGGGAGAGAAATCGCCCTCGGGGCCAATGAGGATTGTGACATCGGTGCCGGCATCGTAAGTGCCGGCGAGCAGTTGTCGCTCGTCGCGAGGCAAGGCTGGGTCGCAATAAGCGATGAAGCGTTGCGCGTTATTGTCGCCGGCAACAAAGTCGGCCATCGGCGTCAGGGGGGCGATGACGGGTAGCACGGCCTTGAGCGACTGCTTGATGGCCGCAACGGCGATGCGGTGAAGGCGCTCGGTCTTCAACGCGCGCCGCTCGCTGTGGTCGGTCAAGATGGGCACAATGCGGTCAACGCCCATCTCCACCATTTTCTCTACAGCCCATTCCAAGCGGTCCATCAGTTTGGTTGGCGCGATAGCCACCGTGATGTTATGCCGCCAGTGGGTGGGCATGGGGGTGATGCCGTCAATCGCCACGGCACACCGCTTTTGGTGAGCCGTGACGATGTGGCAGTCATAAAGGTTGCCGCGCCCGTCGATAACTTGCAGAGCGTCGCCCGCGGCAAGTCGTAGCACACGCACCGCGTGCTGCGACTCCTGCTCGGGCAACGTCAACGTCGTCGCTATGTCGGGCGCGTAAAACATTCAGTTTTTAATATTTGTGTTTAAGATGCCGCTATCTCCGGCACCCCTCCTTTAGGAGGGGCGGGGGGAGGATATTCAGGCCGTCTTCAGTTGGGGCTGCTCCTTGCGCGGGTCTTTGAAAATCAGATAGAACGCGACGGCCACCACCAGAGCGTAGACGGCAAACGTGTACCATGCGCTCTGCCAACCGGCAATCTGGGCGGCCGGCTCGGTCTGGCTATAAACAAAGTGGTTCACCACCGCCTGGGCCGACAGCGTGCCAATCGTGGCGCCGATGCCGTTGGTCATCACCATAAACAAGCCCTGGGCACTGCTGCGGATGCTCTCGTCAACTTGGGTCTCAACATACAAGGCGCCGCTCACGTTGAAGAAGTCGAACGCCACACCGTAAACGATGCACGACAGCACGAATAGCGTCACGCCGGGCATACCCGGGTTGCCTAGACCGAAGAAGCCAAAGCGGAACACCCACGCCACCATCGAAATCATCATCACGTTCTTGATGCCAAACCGTTTCATGCAGAATGGAATCAACAAGATGCACAGCGTCTCGCTCATCTGCGAGATGGAAATCAACGCGTTGGCATGCTGTGCGGCAAACGTGTCGGCATACTCGGCAATGCCCTGGAACGCGCTCAAGAACGGGTTGGCAAAGCCGTTGGTAATTTGCAGTGACACGCCCAACAACATCGAGAAAATAAAGAAAATCGCCATGCGCGGAATCTTGAACAGCGTGAAAGCCCTCAGGCCGAGAATGTCGACCAGCGAGTTGCTGCCCTTGACGTCGCTCGTGGGACATTTGGGCATCGACAACGCGTAGCAGGCGAGCACAAGGCTCAGCGCGCCCGAGAAGAGGAACTGGGTGGGAGCGTGCTGCAGGCCGCCGAAGTCGCTGGTGAGCATTGCGCAGATAAAGCCCACCGTGCCGAACACACGCAGCGGCGGGAAGTCGGTCACAGGATCCATGCCGACCTTGGTCAGCGCGTTGAACCCCACCGAGTTGCTCAGGCCGATGGTGGGCATGAAGAAGGCGACACTCAAGGTGTAGAGGGTGAATAGCGGGCCGAATTGCACCGCATCGCCGGCGTTGATGGCATAGCAGCCGGCGGCAATCATGAACGCGCCGGCAAGCAAGTGGCTCAACGACAGCACGCGCTGCGCCTGGATCCAACGGTCGGCAACCACGCCAATCAGCGCCGGCATGAATAGCGACACAATGCCCTGCACGGCATAGAACCAGCCAATCTGCTCGCCCATACCGACTTTCGCCAGATAGCCGCCCATCGAGGTCAAATAGGCGCCCCACACGGCAAACTCAAGAAATAGCATCACGACAAGGCGGATGCGGAGATTCAAGTTCTTCATAAGCGGTTTTCTCTTATAGTTTTTTTAGTTTTTTGATGAAATAATCTACAAAAGTAATAAATTATTGTGAATTGCCAATGTTTTCATCGCTTTTTGTTCGCTGGGCGATGATTTTCTGGATACGCGCCGCGTCCTCATAGGCCTCGGTGTCGACGAAGTGTTGGAGGCGCTCACGCAGGCGGTCAACCGGCATATCCTCCTCGCGCACCGAGGCTAAGGCTTCGGCGGTGACAGCCGTATATGCCTTGTCGAGGATTGCCTCGTCAATCATTATTGGCGCGTGCATGCGCAGGGCGATGGCGATGGCGTCGCTCGCGCGGCTGTCAATCTCGATGCGCTCGCCGGCACGCTCCAGGTGTAGCATCGCGCTGTATGTCGCCTCATCGGTTGTGCTCAGCTCCACGCGCTCCAGGCGGATGTCAAACCCAATCATCAACGGCCGGAACAAGTCGTGGGTGCACGGCCGGGGCAGGGCCACATGCTCCAGCGTCAAGGCGATTGCCTGGGCTTCTGCCTGCCCCACCACAATCATCAGCCGACGGCGGCTCAAGGGCTCCTCAAGCACCACCAAATAGGCATCGGCAACACGCAACGCGTAGCTCACTCCCATAACTTTCACTTCAATCATAATGGATATCCTCTTCAGTCAATTCAGTAAGTTCCGCGCCGCAGGCGCGCGGAAACAAATAATGGTGCAAATTTACGGATTTTTGACGATTTAACCAATTTTATTCGGCGTTTTGTTTTGGTTTGTCACAGATTTGTTGTATTTTTGCATTCTCAAGTTAAGGCCTGTAATGATAATCCATAATATTCAGTTACTATGAAACATATAATTCTGTCGTTGCTGCTGGCGGCTCTCGGTTGTCTCACAGCCAGTGCCGACTACCTCACGGTGTGCGGTGAGACGGTTGACATCGCCACCAACATCACGTCCGCCGGCATCGCCGCCAATCGCCTCAAGCGTGGCACAATCACCTACTATCCTGCCACCAATGTGCTTGAGTTTGACAACGTTGCCACCAACGACCGCCCGGACGCCTATGCCGGAGTGATTAGCGCCAGCCTTGACGGCCTCACAATCCGTTTCAAGGGCACAAACGACTTTGTCGGCAACGACTATTTCATCTCCTCGTTTGCCTCTTTCAAAATCGTCGGCGACAGCTACAGCGCCTCGGTGGTTAACTTCACGCGCGGCGACACCAAATATGGCCAGCCGTCCGTCTATACCGTTTCCAACGACCGCGCCGTCAATCTTGACATCGAGAATGTCACGCTCAACATCACCGACAACATCAAGGACTACGGCATCATCGGCAACACCGGCTCCAATTGGTATGCGGCCAAGCTCAGTGTCAAGTCGTCGCGGATGCGCCTCACTGAGCTTGAGGACTGTAAGAACTCGGTCATCAACGGATTCACCACGGCGACGTTCACCTCCTGCTCGCCGGCCAATGGCGACATCAGCTACAACACCTCCAAGCAGGCGCTATGCTACAGCGACGGCGATGTCGTCACCGATTTTGAGCTCACTCCGGCCTATGTCGCGGTGAACACAATCCCCATCACTTCCGCCAACAGCGCCGAGGGCGCCGTGACAGCCGGTGTGAGTTACGACGCTGACTCCAAGACGTTGACGCTCAACAACGTCAACCGCAGCAGCGGACTGATGGTGCGCACCAATATCGATGGCTTGCGTATTCGTCTGGTGGGTGACAACAAAATCAAGCACAGCTACTCGTCGAACTCGTCGTTCGTCGTCGCCGAGGAGGGATGCCGGGTCGTCATCGACGGCGAGAACAGCGGCACGCTCACAATCGAGCACGGCGCGCAGGGCTCATACCCGATGTTCAATATGTATCCCAACAGCACTGTAGAAATCCGCGACGTGCCGGCAATCAACATCACCTGCGGCCACGTGGTGATGCACGGCAACATCAACAACGGCTATACGGCCGGCCTGATCATCAACCACTCCGCCGGCAAGTTCACCACCACCTCAGTGCGGTTCTCCAATGTGGTCGAGGAGATTGCCGAGCTGCGGCTCGTCAATGCCGAAATCGTCACCGGCAGCAACGCCTCCAACAAGCCGTACAGCAGTGGCGGCAAGGTGATGGAGTTCCGTGCAACAGATGGCAGTAAGTTTGATGTGAACAGTGATGGCCGCGTCGACGTGGGCGATGTCAATGCCGTGCTCGCGGCGATTCTTGCCGGCGAAACGTCCTCGAAATACAACGTCAACGGTGACGCCGGTGTGGATGTGGGCGATGTGAACGCCATCCTTGAGGCCATCCTCGCCCAATAATTTTGAAAGGTTGACCGCCCGACCCCTAATAGATAACGCCGCTGCCGTAGCACAACCGGCGGTCACAGTCATAGATGACGGCAAACTGACCCGGGGCGATGCCCTGCACGTCGGCCTCGCTTTCCAGCAGCCACTCGTCGGCACCGGTGCGGCGCAGCGTGCCGCTGATAAACGCTGGCGTGTGGCGGTTCTTGAACGTCACCGCCATCGGGCCGTCGCTCGCTTGCCAGGGAGCGCGACTGATGGCGTGCAGGTCGCGCAACCGCAACAGCCGGCCATACTGCCGCACCGTGCCGTAGCCGCCGCTCACCCACACAATGTTTGCCTCAACATCCTTGCCAACAACATACCATGGGCCGCCGCTCAGTCCCAAACCCTTACGCTGACCGATGGTGTGGAACCAATAGCCGTGATGCTTGCCCAACGTCTTGCCGCTCTCCACGTCGATAATGTCGCCCTCGCGCTCGCCAAGTTCGCGGCGCAGGAAGTCGTTATAGTCTATCTGCCCCAGAAAGCAGATGCCTTGGCTGTCACGACGCGTGGCGTTGGGCAGCCGTGCCTCCATGGCCAACCGCCGCACCTCTTCCTTTGGCAGATCACCAATCGGAAACATCAGGTGAGCCAATTGCGCCTCGGTAATCTGTGCCAGAAAGTCGGTCTGGTCTTTCACCGCATCGACCGCCGTCGAGAGGTATTTCACGCCGTCAATCACCGTGGTGGTGGCGTAGTGGCCGGTGGCCGTCATATTGAACTCGTGACCCCAACGCTGCTCGAAGTAGCCGAACTTGATCATGCGGTTGCACATCATGTCCGGGTTGGGAGTGCGACCGGCGCGCACCTCGTTCAACGCATACTCCATCACGTTGTCCCAATACTCCGTCTGCAGATCCACCACATCGAGCGGCAAGCCATAGCGGGCGGCAATCATTTGGCACAACTCGATGTCATCGTCGGCACTGCAGTCACCGCGACCATCCTTCATGCCGATGCGAATGTAGAACAGGTGCAAATCCTCGCCCTGCTCTCTGAGGCGGTGAACAACCACAGCGCTATCCACCCCTCCGGATATTAAAACAGCAATAGCCATTCGTCAACGGGTAATTATGAATTATGCATTAGTTAAGGGCCTCGAGTACGTCGCCCACGGGAACGTTCTTCTGCAGTACCTTGCGCTCCTCGTCAAGCAAGAAACTCGTGGGCAACTGACGGATGTCGTAAGAGTTGGTGATGGCCTCGACCGCTCCGTTCACCCATTGCGACGGGTAATTATCGGCATTGTGGCGCCACTCGCTATCGGCCTTGACTGATTGGATATGCACCACGGCCATGTCGCCGCTCTCTATCAACGCGTTCACCGTTGGCGATGTGCTCAACCGCACCCGGTCAATGGAACTGTCAACACCGTCGTCGGTGAAAAATAGTAGCACCAACCTCCCTTTCACGTCGCTCAACGACTGCTTGTTGCCGTTGGCTGTGGTGAACTCAAAGTCCATCACCGCGCCGGGCATCGTGCGGTTGATGCGCTCAATCTGCCCCTTGTAGTATTCGCGCTCCTCACGCGGCAACTGCTTGTTTTGGGTCATGCTCTTGGCTATTTCCACATACACCTCGTCGCTCCAGAACTCTGCCTCCGGGCCGTAGAGGACCCGCTCGGCGATACGTCCCAGTTTCGACAGATTGCTCGTATTGCTGCCCGCCTTGAACATGAAACTCTTCACCGACGAGATTACCGCCGTACGGTTGGCTTGTGTGAACGGGCTCACCCAGTCGCGAAACGCGTTCTCCAGCGCGGCCTCGTCGCTGATGGGGCGGCTGATGTCGCATTTGTCCCAAAAGTGCGTCACATAGAAGTTGCAGCGGCTCTCGAGTGTGCTGCACGTGTCCGGTACGACGGGATACTCAAACAGTGTGGTCGGTGCCACTTGTGCCGAAACGGTATAGCCAAGGCAAACCGCAAAAAACAATGTCGCCACTCCACGTGGCGAGAAATATCTCTTCATCTCAAATAATGAATTATGCATTATGAATTATGCATTAATCTAAGGGTTATAATAGTCGGTGCAATATGTGTCGAGCACGTTGATACAGTGGCGGTAGGCCTCGGCGGCGGGTCCGTCGGGCTCTATCTCCATCGAGGCCAAATAGTCGTTCAACGCCTCGCGGCGATGACCGAGTTGCAGATGAGCGTTGCCGCGCAGGTAAAGAGCGCGCGCCACTGTCTTGCCGGCGGATATCAGTTCGTCTGCAAGTTCCAGCGCTTCCTGCGAGCGGCTCTCGTGCAGCAGCCTCTCCACAATTTCAAGCCTTTGTTGCATTATCTATCACAGGTTTACTTTGGTCGCAATAACCTCCTCGCCGGTGAACACGCTCGCCAGTTCCGAGAACTTGTCAACCGTGTCGGTTGTCAGGTAGCGGCACGTGCCGCCACGGCTCAGCCTCACGTCCATCTCGGGATGGCGCCGCAGGTAGTCGGCAAGGCTTGCCGCCACAATCGGGCCCTGCTCAATCACGTTCACTCCATCAGGCATATATCGCTTGATTTTGGACAGCAGCAGCGGGTAATGGGTGCAGCCCAAAATCACGGCGTCGATTTCCGGGTCAACCGCCATCAGCGCGTCAATGTCTTTCTTTACAAAGTAGTCGGCTCCCGGACCGTCGCTCTCACGGTTCTCGACCAGCGGCACCCACATGGGGCACGCATGGCCGGTCACCGTGAGGCGGCCGTCATAGAGGTGCCCAATCTCGATGTCGTAACTGCCGCTGCTCACCGTGCCCGGTGTGCCGAACACGCCCACGTGGCCGCTGCGCGTCAACTCGCCCACGGCCTCCACCGTGGGGCGAATCACGCCCAGCACGCGCCGCGACGGGTCGTCCATCTGCGGCAAGTCGCGCTGCTGGATAGTGCGCAACGCCTTGGCACTCGCCGTGTTGCACGCCAATATCACCAGTGGGCAACCCTGCGACATCAAGTAGCGAACCGCCTGCAGCGTGAACTCATACACCGTCTGCATCGCCCGCGTGCCGTAAGGCGCGCGGGCGTTGTCGCCCAAAAACAAGTAGTCATACTGCGGCAACACGCGGCGCAATTCTCGCAGTATCGACAACCCGCCAAATCCACTGTCAAAAACTCCAATCATCCTGTTAATCTCGTTTGGTTGGGGGGCTGGGGACGGTTCTTCTGTTTCACGACTTGTCGCTGAAACAGAAGAACCGTCCCCGCGTGCCTCCACGACTTGTCGCTGAAACAGAAGAACCGTCCCCGCCTCTACACAAGCCGTCAGAATATCACAGCGGCACTCACCGTCCAGTGGCGGTTTGTCCCTTCAACCGACTGCTTAATTTCGTTGGTGTCGGGATCCTTGATGAGGTAACTCAGCGATTTGTTCAACCCAAGTGAATAGGCCGCCGTGATTTGCAGGTGCTTGAACAGTTCCACACCAAAGCCGAAGTTCCACGCCGTGTTGAAACTCTTGAACTGGCCATTTGTGATGTTCTTGAACGAGAACTTCTCGTCGCTGATGCGGAAACCGAACTCTGGGCCGGTGAACACCATCGGCTTGATAATTTTGCCAACGCCCAAGATGTTGAGCTTATACTTCAAGTTGATGGGGATGCTGATCATGCTGTGCTTCAAGTAGCCCCCATCGTCATTGGTCAACTCCATTTTGTGGTGGGTGTACATCACGGCTGCGTCAATGTCAAGAAACAGCACCGGCACCTCGACCATCACGCCCACTTGCCAGCCCAACTTGTCGTTGAACGCGTTCTTGTAGCCGCTGAAATTAGTGAAGTCATACTTCAGGTTGTCCATCAGCAAACCGCCGCGCACGCCAAAGTTAATCTTGGCCGATGCCGGCAACGCAAATATCATCATCGCAAAGGCCGCGACAATGACCGAAATCGTCGTTTTCATGTCTTTCTTTGTATTTATTAGTAATTTCTTTTTGCAAAATTACTCATTTTTTTCAATTCATTGCCGTTTATCGCCATTTTTTCATTATTTTTGTATCCGATTTCTAAAAACAATCGTTTTAATGAGTCAACCTTCTGTCTTTAAATCACGGTACTACTGGGCGGTTGTCGTCGCGGCAATCATCGCCGCGGTGGCCATGTGGTGCCGGCGTGGCGCGCCACGTTACCTGTTGGACGAGGGCGTGGTGTGGACCACGTCTTATCACATCACCTATCAGGCGGCCCACCCCCTCTCCGATAGCATTCAGGCCGTGCTCGACGCTGTGGATCGAAGCGCCTCGATGTTCAACAAGAACTCGTTGCTCACCGCTATCAATGCCAATGCCACCGATAGTGTTGACGACATTGTCGCTCGCCTGATGGACTGCGCCGCGCGTGTCAATAGCAAGAGCGGCGGCGCCTACGATCCCACAGTCAAGCCGCTTGTCGCTCTGTGGGGTTTCGGTCGTGATAGCGTCAATGCAGTGCCATCGCGCGACGCCATTGATAGCGTGCTCGCCTTTGTGGGTATGGACAAGATTGAACTCAAAAACGGTCACATCGTCAAGAGTGACCCGCGCGGTCAGTTGGACTTCAGCAGCATTGCCAAGGGGCTGGCTTGTGATATGGTGGCCGATATGCTTCGCCGCAACGGTGTTGAAAACTACGTTGTTGAGATTGGAGGTGAAGTCGTCAGCCGTGGTGTCAACCCTAATGGCAAGCCGTGGACTGTCTCTATTGATGACCCTGTCACTTCGACAGTTAGCCAATCTGACCACACGCCGCTGCTCGTGGTCGAGGCCGCCGGTCTCGCCGTGGCAACCAGCGGCAACTACCGCCGTTGGCGGCAAGATGGCTCGCGCCGTGTGAGCCACATCATCGACCCCGCGACCGGCAACGCCGCCGTCAGCGACCTCGTCAGCGTCACTATCATCGCCCGCGACTGCATGACGGCCGACGCTTGGGCAACGGCATGTATGGCGATGGGTGCCGAGCGTACCCAAACGTTACTCAAGGATGTGCCCAATCCGGCCGTGATGACCGTCACCCTCGACAGCCTCGACAGGCGCGTCCTGTGGAGCAACGCCGCTTTCGCCGCCCTCCTCCATTAATGCCAACGCGCCCGGCGCGCCCTCGCGCCGCCTCCCCGTTGGCCATGGCGCGCGCCCTCGCGCCGCCTCTCCCTGTTGGCCATGGTGTGCGCCCTCGCGCCGCCTCCAAGACATAAGACATTTAACATTAACCCCGAGCGCGAGAGCGCGAGGCTCAACCCCTCAACCTCTTAACCTCTCAACCTTTATAACAATAATAACAATGGCAACAACACCGGAATTTCGTTATGCTCCCATGTTTCAGTTGGGAGAAGACAACACCGAGTATTATCTCCTCACTTCCGAGGGAGTGAGCGTGGGTGACTTTGAGGGTAAACCTATTCTCAAGGTCGCTCCCGAAGCGCTCACCGCCCTCACCCGCGCCGCATTCCGCGACGTGTCGTTTATGCTGCGTCGCAGCCACAACGAGCAAGTGGCGCGCATCCTTCACGACTCCGAAGCAAGCGACAACGACAAGTATGTCGCTCTCACCTTCCTGCGCAACGCCGAGGTCGCCCTTAAGGGCAAACTGCCTCTGTGTCAAGACACCGGCACTGCCATCATCCACGGCGAGAAGGGCCAGCAGGTGTGGACCGGCTTCTGCGACGAGGAAGCCCTCTCGCGAGGCGTCTATGACACCTACACTCAAGAGAACCTGCGCTACTCGCAAAACGCGCCGCTCACCATGTATGACGAGGTGAACACACGCTGCAACCTGCCCGCCCAAATCGATATTGAGGCGACCGAGGGTATGGAGTACCGCTTCCTTTGTGTCACCAAGGGTGGCGGTAGCGCCAACAAGACCTACCTCTACCAGATGACCAAGGCCGTGCTCAACCCGGCCACCCTCGTACCCTTCCTGGTCGAGAAGATGAAGTCGCTGGGCACTGCCGCGTGTCCGCCTTACCACATCGCGTTTGTTATCGGTGGCACCAGCGCCGAGAAGAACTTGCTCACAGTCAAACTCGCCTCTACCCACTACTATGACTCGCTGCCCACCACAGGCGACGAGACGGGGCGCGCTTTCCGCGACATCGAACTGGAGAAGCAGGTGCTCGAGGAGGCCCACAAGATTGGCCTCGGCGCTCAGTTCGGCGGTAAGTATATGGCCCACGACGTGCGCATTGTCCGCCTGCCGCGTCATGGCGCGTCATGCCCCATCGGTCTGGGCGTCAGTTGCAGTGCCGACCGTAACATTAAGGCAAAAATCAACCGTGACGGCGTCTGGATTGAGCGCCTCGACACCAACCCCACCGACCTCATTCCCGAGGAATTGCGTCAAGCCGGTGAGGGCGGTGGCGTGAAGATTGACCTTGACCGTCCTATGGCCGAGACTCTCGCAATCCTCGACAAGTATCCCGTCGCTACGCGTCTCTCGCTTAGCGGCACCATCATCGTCGGACGCGACATCGCCCACGCCAAGTGGAAAGAACGCCTCGACCGCGGCGAGGGCCTCCCGCAGTACATCATTGACCATCCGGTTCTCTATGCCGGTCCGGCCAAGACACCCGCCGGTATGCCCTGCGGCTCCATGGGCCCGACTACCGCTAATCGAATGGACCCCTATGTGGACCTCTTCCAAAGCCATGGCGCGAGCATGATTATGATTGCAAAGGGCAACCGCGGTCAGGAAGTCACCGACGCCTGCAAGAAGTACGGCGGCTTCTACCTCGGTTCCATCGGCGGCCCGGCAGCAATCCTCTCGCAAGATAGCATCAAGAGCATCGAGTGCGTTGAGTATCCCGAACTCGGCATGGAAGCCGTCTGGAAGATTCGCGTTGTCGACTTCCCGGCCTTCATCCTCGTCGACAACAAGGGCAACGACTTCTTCAAATCCCTCTAACCGACTTAACGACTGAGGAGTCTCCCCACTGGGGCTCCTCTTCCGAAACCCGGGGACGGTTCTTCTGTTTCACGACTTGTCGCTGAAACAGAAGAACCGTCCTCGCGTGCCTCTGCCCCCATCCTGAAGGGAGGTGGGGTCGCTTCTCAAGTGCAACCTCTCCGAGGTAGTGATGAGGGAGACGCGCCTAAACCCCAGGTAGTCGCTTCGCTCCAATTTGGGGCTTTTGTAAAACCTCTGGCGAGGTTTGTTCAACCCGCTATCGCGGGTAGTCCGCGCGAGGCATCAACGACAACCCGCTCCGGCGGGTTGCACGAACCCACGAAGTGGGTTTTACGAGAACCCCAGGTTGGAGCCGCAGGCGACTACCTGGGGGGCAAGAGGCGATATTAACAACTGCTACCTCGAAGAGGTTGCACCAAAACCGGTGTCCCGTGCAGCCCCAGCGGCAGCCTTTATATATAATAATGTGTAGCCGGCCCGCTGAATTTTTTTTCAAAAAAAGTCGGATTTTTTGTTGAAAAATTTTGTCATGTCAAAAAAAGGTACTACCTTTGCACTCGCAAAACGGGAAGGCCTCCCTCTTGCAGAGAGGCCGCGAGTTTTTTGCGCGACTGACGGCAAGAAGCCTCGGTCGGGAGAGACAAGATCTTTGACAGATTTCCATAGCAACAAAGCAACGTAGTACAAGAGAGACAAGGTGTCAAACCTTTGTCAATTCCACTTTTGTAACTGTATGGGCGGAATTTATTCTGCCCGTTTCACACAGAATAGCGATCAATTCGGATCGGGTCACGGAGCAAGCGAGGGTTGTTCAAAACAATCTTTAGAAATAAAGGAAACAAGATAACAACAACGAAGAGTTTGATCCTGGCTCAGG
>JAFTDD010000035.1 GCA_017454355.1 Muribaculaceae bacterium | reverse complement strand
TCATGAGTCTCTTTGCTTTCAATCTGTAAGTTTGGCGCAAAGGTACTCATTTCAAAAGTAGGGAGTCGAATTATTATTGGGAATTACACTGCTAATAAGGGTTTCAGAGAATTGTTAACGTTTTTTCGTGGACACTAGTGTTACGAGAGATTAATTTTCGGGAATTTTCGGCGATTTTCGTGAGGATATTCAAGGTTGCGGATTTTAGGATCTAAATAATTTAGGAAAATTTAGAGGAGGAGGCGGGCGACGCGGGAGGGCAACAGGCGGCGCAGCAGCAGCGCGGCGGCGAGCGAGAGGGCAAAGGTGAGGGCGCTGAGCGCGACGCCGGCCATTATCGGATGGATGGCGTGACTCCTCACCCAGTCGTGTAGCAGCGGCGCCGCTACATGGTCCATCACCAGCACGTGCATCAGGTAGATGCCAAAGGTGCAGTTGCTTACGGCCGTTAGGGCACGCGAGGCGCGGCCGTCCGGCAGACGCTCGGGCACGAGACGCTGCACGACGGTGAACACCACCGCGGCCGTCATCACGGCGTTGACACTCACGTTGCTTGTCACGGCCACCATGTGGTCGAGCCACGTGAGGCCGGACTGCAGTGTGAACTCCATGAGCGGTACGGCCACAATGCCGATTAGCGCCGCGAGCCACAGCCGCCACGCGCCGGCGGGCAGCGGCCGCCGTTGCAGGCGGTAACCCAGCACGACGTAACCATAGCAGTTGTGTACCAGCGACAACGGATGCTGCAGCGGCTCGAAACTGCCCACCACGCCATGCCAGTAGGGTATGAGCGACGAGAGGAGCCAAAGAAGCAGGTAGGCGTCCACACCGCGCTCCCCCACCGCGGCAATGGCGCGGCTGACGAGCGGCAGGGTGGCGTAGATAACGATGGCCATATAGAGGTACCACAGGTGGGGCGCCTCGGGCTGCAGGCGCAGGGCGTCCCACAGGCTGAGCCGCCCCTGGGCAATGCCCACGGCGAGATATACCACGCTCCACAACAGCAGCGGCCATAGCACACGGCTGACGCGGCGCATGACAAACTCGCGCCAACTCGTCGTGACCGGCAGCAGCAACGCGCCGCTGATCACAAAGAAGAGGTTGGTGCCGTCGGCTACGGTGAGGAAGGCCGCCAGCGAGACGCTGGGCGCCGCTCCGGCCAAATAGACGAGCGGACCGTGCAGTAGCACGACCATCATACAGGCAATGACGCGTGTGGCGTCGAGTGAAGCAATGCGTTCGATGGGAGGAATAGGAGTTATAGGAGTTATAGGAGTTATAGGAGTTATAGGAGTTATAGGAGGAATAGGAGTTATAGGAGTTATAGGAGTTATAGGAGAAATGGGAGAAATGGGAGGCAGCCACGAGGTGGCTGCGCACCGAACGATGTTTTCGCAACCTGCAGCCTCCTCCTTTAGGAGCGGTTGGGGGAGGACTTATGGGGCGGTGGAGGCCTGCTGACGCCAGGGGCGGAGGTTGTGCATCTGGCGGAGGATTTGGCGTTTGCGCTTGAGCAGGTAGGGCGTGGGGTGGGCGCTATCGCGCTCGCGCGGATTGGGCAGTGTGGCGGCGATGAGGGCGGCGTCGCCCTCGGTGAGCCGCGATGCCGCCTTGTGGAAGTGGCGGCGCGCGACGGCCTCAACGCCGTAGATGCCGTCGCCGGTCTCGGCCACATTGAGATAGACCTCGAGGATACGCTCCTTGCCCCAAACGTGCTCGATGAGGACGGTGAAGTAAATTTCGAGGCCCTTGCGCAGCCAACTGTGGCCGTTCCACAGAAAGACGTTCTTGGCCGTCTGCTGACTGATGGTGCTGGCACCGCGCTGCCGCTTGCCGCGCTGCGCCTCGTCAATAGCCTGACTGATGGCCTTGAAGTCGAATCCGTTGTGCTTCAAGAAATTCTGGTCCTCGCTGGCGATGACAGCCTGGCCGGCGTTGTCGTTTATCTCGTCGAGCGAGACCCACTTGTGGTGGAGGCGCGGCAGGTTGCCGTCCATAACGTGACCCACGGCGCGCGTGAGCATCAGCGGCGTGAGGTAGACCGGCACCCAACGCCACAGCAACACAGCGAGCAGTGTGCTCACAAAGAAAAAGATGACCGCGTTGCGCAGCCACAAGCCGACGAAAACGGCGACCGCTTTCAACCTTTGTTTTAGTATCATACCGCAAATTTACTACTTTTCCTCCACACCTCAACAATTTTTGGGCACAATAAATGATTTTGGAGGCCATAAGGGCAATGAACCCGCGCAGCGGGTGACAGCCCATAGGCGGGGGCGAACGGGAACCCGCGGAGCGGGTGACAGCACATAGGCGGGGGCGTAAGCCCCCGTGTCAACGACATGATTTTTTCCTCAATCAAAGCCCCGTAGGGGCGACAGAAACGCCGCCTATGGGCTGCCGCCCCTACGGGGCTAATTTGTGTGGGGGCGCGTGAGGGTTACGGGGGCTCGCGCCCCCGCCTATGGGCTGGCGCCCCTAACGGGGCTTTTTGAGAAAAACACGTCGGGGTCACGGGGGCTGACGCCCCCGCCTATGGGCTGTCGCCCCTAACGGGGCTTACGTAAAAGAGTCCCCCGCGAGGCCGATGCCTGCGGGGGACTCTGATTATCAGTTCCATCGCTCACCGCTTGCGGCCAGGCCAAGGCCAGGCCCTACAAGGGGTGAGGCAGGATTATTTACTTCACCACTTTCACGGTGCTGGAGGTGCCGTCGGTGTAGCGGGTGACAACGATGTTCACGCCGTCAAACGCCTTCTTGCTCTCCTGACCGCTGACGTTGTAGTAAGTCACCTTGTCGATGGTCTTCTCGCCGAGATCCTTGACCTCGATCACGCCGGTGGCAACATTGAGTTGCACACCCCACGACTTGACGAGTTCGCCGCAGGTGGCGGTGATGGTGATAGCCTCGGTGCTGGGCACGGTGACGTAGGCATAGTTCTTCTCGGGATCGAACTCGATGTAGTCGGCGGATACAGGCTCATCAGAGTCAACATCCTTAAATGCAGCCCACTCGATGTCTTTCAGACCGCTGATGCGGAGGTTCTTGGTGCAGTCGTCATAGGTACCATCCTCGGGGATGACGGCGGCAGCCTGGACCAAAGCCGCGGGATGCTCGGCGTAGGCCTTGAGCAGCGGCAGGGTGAACTTGTCGCCGAAGTCAAACACTTCGCTTGACGGAGCGCGCAGGCCGGCAGCCTTGGCGGCCGCGGCATCCTCGCTGCTGCCAAGAGCGGCGAGTTCGGCCATCGACACTTCCTGACCGATGACGGTCTCGGCGGGAGCGCCGAAGTCGTTGACGAAGTAGGCCTCGCTGGCGGTGACGTTCACGTTGGTGGCGATACCGGCAACCAGGTTGGCGACCGCAGCCGTAGCGCTCTCGAGAGCGGCGGCGTTGTAGGAGTCGCTGATGGTGGTGGCGACGGTGGCATAGCCAACCAGTCCGCCCACGAACAAGCCCTCGCCGTCGGCGGCTTTCATGCTGACGATCTCACCGTTGTTGACGGCGCCGCTGATGGTGCCGCCACCGTTACCGATGATGCCGCCCAACTTGTCGGTACCATAGACATCGCCGGCGTTGAGCACGTTGCTGATGGTCGGGGTGCCGTTGAGCACCGAGCCGAGGATACCGCCGGCGTTGGGGCCGAGGGCACGTGTGCTGCTGTAGTAAACCTGGACAGTGCCGCCGTGGACAGCGCCGTCGATCTTGGTCGCGCCCTGGCTGGCGCCCACGATGCCGCCGGCGGTGTTGGTCAAGGCGGTGAGCAAACCGTAACTCTCGTTGTTATTGATCTTGCAGGCGTTGGCCAAGCCGACGATACCGCCCACGTTGGTCTGACCCCAGACGTTGCCCTCGTTGTCGTTGGCCTCGATGACGGCCTGCTGGGCGTTACCCACGATGCCGCCGAGCGGGGCCTGAGCGTTGGCGTAGCCGCCGACGAAGCCCATGTTGATGTTGTCGCTAATCACAGCACCGAGCTGGGCGTAACCTGCGATACCACCCACACCGGTGGTCGACGGGCCGCTATACGAGCCCGGGTTACCCTCGTTGATGTTGCCGCTGGCCTCCTTGGCGATGTAACCGGTGATACCGCCGGCGTTGCCTGCATAGGAGAACACACCGGCGTAACGGCCGTCGCAGTTGGCGTAGCAGTTGGTGATGATGTTGCCGCGACCGGCGATACCGCCAACGAAGTTGTTACCCTCGATGCCCTGGGTTGAGGTGACAGAACACTTGTCGATCGTGCCCTGGCTCATACCGGCCACAGCACCGACGTAGTTGAAGTTGAAGCCGACACAAGCAGCCTCGTCAAGCGTCAGGTTCTTGATGACCGAGGTGGCGTTGGCGAAGCCGAAGAAGCCCGAGAAGTTGTGGGCGTTGGTGATGGTCAGGTTGCTGATCTTGTGCTCCTGACCGTCAAAGGTGCCGGCGAAGGCGTGGGCCAGGGTGTCGCCGATGGGGTCGAAACTCACTCCGGCCAGGTCGAGGTCAGCCGTGAGAGCGACAAACTGGTCCTTGTAGTTGACAGCGTCGCCCAGCAGACCGTTGACGTTGAACTGGAAGAAGACCAGGTCATCAATACTGCTAATCTGGAACGGATCCTCCTCGGTGCCGGCACCCTCGAGGTGGTCGACAGCGAGTTGCTTATACGGGAAGACGATGCCGGCCTCGCGGTTGATGCTGATGCTCGAGCGGACGCGGGTGAAGCCGCGCAGCGCGCCGTTATTGTTGCTGATGGCGGCCCAACCCGGGATAACGATCTCGAGGTCGGTGCCACCGGTGCCGACGATGTCGCTGTCGTCAACATACTGGCCGTCGAAGCCCCACAGGTTGTAACTGGGGTTCGCGCCGTCGTACACCACCTGGTCGAAGGCGAGGGTGAACTTGCCGTTGTAGTCGAAGTTGACGATGATGTCGCGGCCAAAGTCACCAAAGTTGGTAATCATGGCAGCATTGCTCTCCTCGTCAACGGTGATGAGCACGTTGTACTGGGCCGACACCTGATAACTCACGGCGCTGGTGGTGGGGTCGGTGACCGCTGTGTAGTCATACATCACGCCGTTGGCCGGGTAAAGCAGGCCGCCGGCGGCGTTGAGAGCGTACCAGCCGCTGCTGGCGAGCGGGGTGACGCAGTAGTCGTTCTGGATCTCGAGGATGCCGTCCTCATAGAGTGCGACAAGGATGGGAGTCTCGACATTGGGAACAAAGGAGCCGGACTCATCGCCCGTTTCGGGGTCGGTGGAGGTCACATAGTCGACAGCGCATATCGACAGTTCGGCACCGGCACTGGTGGCACCAACCACCTGCGAGGGAATCTCGATGAGACCGTCGGCGTTGATTGTGGCCTGAACATCGGCGCCGGCATAGAAGTCGGTCAAAACGAGCGTGCCCTTCTCCTCACCCTCGCTGATGGTAACCGAGTTGCCATCAATGGTGGGATAACTGAAATAGGTCTGGCACTGCAACACATACTCACCGATGACCTGCGCGGGGTCGTCGATAATGACAGTCTGAATCTCCTCGCCTTCCTTCTGGCGCGGGGCCTTCTTAATGTTCTTCTTGGCAACCGCCTCATGGGCAACACGCTCATTGCTCACGACGGTGGCAACAGTCTTGCCGGCCTCGGGAGCCTTGGCGTTACCCTCGACGGCCTGCACGCCGGCGGTCACCGCGGTAGCGGTGAGCGCTGTGGCCGCAAAAGCCATCAAATACTTGGTAATCTTTTTCATAAACCCAAAAAATTACGTTAATAATAATATTGATAATTAATTTGTTACAACAAAATTGCGCCACCGAAAGCGGTATTGTGGCGTGAAACTCTATCGCTTCAAGGGTGCAAAGTTAATGATTTTTTCACAAAAACCAACAAAAAAATTAAAAATTATCGCAATATGCGATTATTTATTCCATTAAAAGGTGCTATTTGTCGCAGCGGCGCATGTGCTCGCGGCGGCGCAGGGCCACATGCAGGGCGACGTTGGCCGCGACACAGGTCACCACCACCGCCCAATATTCCCACGTGGCGGCTTGGGCGCGGCCCAGCCACGCCATCACCGCAGTGTAGACCAGAAACATCGCCGGCATCACCGTCGACCGGCGCTGCCACCACTTGCGTTTACCTTGTTTTTCCATTTCTATAATATATTATTGGTAATCAAAGCGGCACGGCCGCTTTGCACACCACTCCTTTAATTGTTAAATTGCGGAAGGTATTATTGTTGGGAGGGTGAAGGGGCGTCGTGGAGGTAGGGGCAGTGGGCGGGATCAAAGGCACCGGCGGTGAGCAGGTCGTAGATTTGGAGGCAGGAGTAGGCGTCGAGGGCGGCGTAGCGTTGCTGCGGCTCGCTGAGCACCTTGGCCTCCCAATTGGTGAGTTGCTGACTCTTGCTGATTTTCTTGCCGAAGAGGATGGCGTAGATTTTCTGCAGGCCGAGGTCGGTGATGCCGTAGGGCACGATGAGTTGCTGAACATCGATAAATCCGCCGGGGCGGAAGGCCTCGTTGAGGCGCGTCAGGCCGTGGATGTCGTCGTGCACCGATAGGCCCACCTTCTTCACGCGGCGGCTTTGGAGCAGGCACAGCAAGGCGTCCGGCAGTCCGATAACGCAGGTGCGGAACAGGAAAGCCTCGTCAGGCGTCGACAGTTGGATGAGGGCCATGGCGTGCCGCTCGCCTCGGTGGAACGTCGGGCGGGTCTCGGTGTCGAATCCCAGCACGGGGTATCGCCGCAGCGCGGCGACAGCAGCCGGCACCTGCGAAATCTTGTCGATGACATAAATCGGTTTGTCGAATGCCATCACCGGCATCCGGTTAACCGTTTCCTTGTCTATACTGATTACTTTCATCTTATCTCTTGGCTCTGCAAAGTTACAACATTTTTCCGACATACCAATAACTTAACGACATTATCCCCACAAAAAACCATTGCCCCCCGCCGCATGGGAGCATAAACACGAATTACCATGAATTAATCATGAATAAACGCCGCAGATTTATCGGCCGCGCTGCCGGAAAGTGAGATGGTAGGGACACAATTTATTGTGTCCGCGTGCGGCCGCAGGGGCGGACACAATAAATTGTGTCCCTTCTATGTTGCAATCCAAGCAAATGAATCATTTTTAATTTTATTTAACTTATTGACAATAAGTGTTATTTCCGGGTTGACTATAGACAAATATCTGTAGCAAAGAGCAATAGCCACCCTTTCCGCCTAAAAATAGG
>JAFTDD010000034.1 GCA_017454355.1 Muribaculaceae bacterium | reverse complement strand
TTACGCTGTTGTCACGGTCAGCAACCGCCACATCAAATTCAGCTCCACTCCGCTCCGTCACCGCCGCCACGCCGTCCGTCACCGCGTCCACCAGCCCCTTCAGCACCACGCCCTGCCGCGCGCTCAACGCCTTGTCCGAGCCGCCCGTCGTCAAGTCGTCCACCAGCTCCACCTCGCCCAGGCTCACGCCTGGATTACCTTGCGGCCCTTGCAGCTCCACGCCCTCGTATTTGCCGTCGAGCGTGTCGCCCCCGGCGCCAACGTACACATACAGTGTGGTGCCATGGATATATCCTTTCATCTGCTCGTCTGCCGAAGGATTGCTCGGCAGGTCATCGGTGCTTTCGATTACGACATAACTTTTGATGCTGTTAATCGCCGTTGAAGCCTCTGGCAATGCGTCCACTATCTGCTGCAGCACATATCCCACGCGTTCAGGCGACACACTGTCGGCTTCCGTCTCGGCTCGCAGTGCCGAGATCAATTCAGTCAATTGAGATGTATCTACCATTTGTCACAATAATTTAATGAAACTTCATGGGACAAAGGTACACCCAACGACTAAAACCAAAAAAGACAACAAAAAAAGCCCCACGACCGGGCATGGCCATGGGGCGACAAGTCCTGTCTGAGGTGTCAATCAATCAGACGAAACGAACTTGCTGTAATTCGCTGCCAAAATTGTGGAGGGCATCCTCGATCTTCTTCGTGGTCTTAGCGCTCGGATTGCGGTAACCGCTCACATATTGCGACAATTGACGCTCGTTGATGCCGGTAATACGACCCAATCCCGCCAGCGTCAGCACACCTTTATAGTAGTTCAAGAACGACGGAACATCATAGCTGAAGTCAAACTCCACTTCTTCAAACGCCTCGCCCGCTTCGCGATAATACGCTTTCATTTCCTCGTATGCCGCATGGAAGTCCGCAATCGTCTCGGCAATCGTGGCGCCATCACCGATCACGCTCCAGTCGAGACCATTGTCATCGGGCATATACGCACCAAAGGTGCCATCATCGCCACGCTCTATAAATACTCTTACCTTTTTCATATTTGTCGTTTTTTATTGTTCCACTTTCCAAACCCGACTCAGGGGCTTAAAGCCCCGAGTCGCGCTTGATTGATTTTAATGTCCCCGGCTTCACTTCTTGTGACAAGTGATTGCTTGTCGTGAATTTCTTGCCGGTAATCGGGCTATACCACAAAGGGTGGCCGTTACGCTGTTGGTGCAACTCATAGCACCCGATTTTTCGCAACTGCTTGTGTAGTTCGTTGTACTTCATTTTCGTTCTCTGATTGATTGACGCTGCAAAGTTAATGCTTTTATTTTTAATAGCAAAATATTTTGCCAACTTTTTTCATAAAAAACGCCGTGGCGGCACTTCACAGCGGCGACACGGCTCGTTGGTTAATTTAGGGGATATGTAGTTATGTCTTCAACTCCGCGAACTCATGCGGCCAACGCTCGGCGCACCATGCCACTATTGCTTCCGACACTCCGATGATACTCTCAAAATCGGCGGCATGCATCTCGTCCAGCGACGGCATCACTATCCCGCACAGGTAACGCTGCATCGTCTCGCCCTCTGTGAAACGAACACCCACCGCGGCGCCCTCGGCCCAAACAGTTATTTCAACACCATCACGTTCAATCTTGCAATCCATAATCTTGCTTTTATTCTTCATCAAATACTTCTTCAATGTCCAAAATCTCATACTCCCATTCATGGGCATCGCATTCTTTCATGTGGTCGGCCAGCCAGTCGGTTGCTTCTGCGTATTCCTCACTTGGCTTGAATCCGAATGGCTGCTGCCCGGCCAGCAGGCAAAGGTCATCATATACATCAAAAGGCATGTTGTATGTCTGATGAATAGTATATTTGACGGTAATGGTTAGGTTTACCTCTTTCATGCTTCATCAAACAATGTGGGTTGAAACACCAGCCGTTCGGAACGCATGCGCGCGAGACGGTCTTGCGCCGTCTTCAGTTCACTCTTGTTGGCAAGCAGCGTGTCTTTGAGCTCGCTGATCTGCGAGAGCAGCGCAATCTCCTGCTCGTTGCACTGCTGCTCATGGCGGAATCGCTTCACGAAGTGAGCAAACAAAGCATGGTAGCACTCACGCTTGTAGCGGATGACCGCCTCGGAGGCCTCCGGCTTCACCTTGTCGGGGTTGATTGTAAACAACCAACCGAACACGAACTCGAAGGGCAAACAAACCATATCACGTTGCTTGCCGTCGGCTCCAACTGTGGACTTCTCGTCCACAGTTGGACCTAAAATCGGGTCGCTCATGATTCGGCGGCGCTGCCCCGAAAAGTCCACACCCAGGGCATCACAAATCGGGCGGACCGGCACGAAAATGTCGCTTCCGTCCTGCACAATGGTGATGCCGGTCTCATTCACACGTTTGATTAAAATCTCGTTCATAGTTTTTTGATAATTGATAAGTTTAAAAAGTGTATATTGCTTTTTATTCAAATAGACTGAGCGTGCGCCACTTGCGCTGCTCTCTCAGCAAGGCCTCACGAGCCTCCGGCGTGAAGTATCTGCCCCAACTCAGGCAATAACCCGTCATCCACAGCATAACAACGCGCTCGCTGCCGCCCCAGCCCCACGCCAAATCCGGCACGCGATGGGCGCTACGGCCGTCGGTGAACCATAGGTCGTAGCCCACCGCCCACTTCCCAGGCTCCACCTCTGCCGTCAGCAAACGTACAATCTCATGGCCATCGTCATGCACCACGTGCGTGCGCCACTGTTTCGCGGCCACGTCCCTCAACTCATCACGGCACAGCAGGCTGTCAAACTCATCATCCATTCTCATATCGCTCCCTCACTTTTGCCACCAGACCGCGGAAGCCCGCGTCGCTCTCGAGCAACGCCGCCGCCGTCTTCCGGTAATGAAAACTCACGTTCTTGCTCCGGTTCAGCCACCAGGCTGCCCACATATTTTTTGAACTTGATGGCTGCTGCGGCGAACATGCGTGGGCGGTAGTCAACCGCCTCATCGGGCTGCAGATTCTTCGACAGGTGGTCCCAGTCAGCGTCCATCATCAGCACCACATTGCGCACACCGCAGCGTTGAATCAAGTATTGCAAGTCTTGAGGCAAGCCGGTTTCCTTGTTGCCGATATTGAAAATGCCCTGAATGGCAATGCTTGGCACACCATGCTTGCAAGCCTTTTCGGCCTTCTTCTCGCCCTCTTGGATTACCAGAGTTTCGATGTGCTCCTCTCGCAGATAAAGGTCGCGAATGCGCTGCGGTATATAGAACTTTGTCGGAGCACCGGAAGGGGTCATATACTTATTCTCACGCGTGCTGCCCTCCGGCGTGTGCAGAGACGGGTTGCTCCATCGCACTCTGATATATGGCCGCAGCGCGCCGCGGGCTCCCCTTGTGGGGTACATTTCCATGGTGCCGTCAAGGCGATAGTAGTAGATGAGCATTTCATCATCGCCAGGGCGTAGGTTGCCCATTCGGTCGATGCCGCCCTTGCGCATTGCCGGTTCAAGGCGTTCAACTGTTTCGCCG
>JAFTDD010000033.1 GCA_017454355.1 Muribaculaceae bacterium | reverse complement strand
GGCGCGCCATGGCCAACGGTGGACGGCAGGGGGGCGGCGCCGGGGGGTGCGCCATGGCCAACGGTGGGCGGCAGGGGGGCGCCGGGGGGCGCGCCATGGATAACGGCGGAGCGGCAGGGGGGGGCGGCGCCTGGGGGCGCGCCATGGCCAACGGGGGGCTGGGTTTTAGGGGGTGATGGTGCCTTCGAAGGCGATGGTGGCGGGGCCGCTGAGGTGGACGTGGCCGTCGGCCTCGCGCCAGGTGGCGGTGAGTGTGCCGCCGTCCATGATGACTGTGGCGCGGCGGTGGGTGTGGCCGGTGAGTGCGGCGGCGACTGCGGCCGCGCAGGCTCCGGTGCCGCAGGCCATGGTGATGCCGCTGCCGCGTTCCCACACTCGCATTCGCAGTGTGTCGCGCGAGATGATTTGTGCAAACTCGATGTTGCAGCGTTGCGGGAAGTGCGGGTGGCGTTCGAGGATGGGCCCGCGGGTGGCGACGTCGATGGCGCTGAGGTCGTCGACGAAGATGACGTAGTGGGGATTGCCCATTGAGACGAAGACGCCGTCGGGGAGGCCGATGGGGTGGCCGGGGGCGGGCGGGACGGGGGCGGCCCGGCTTGGACGGGGGTTGGCTGTGGGAGAGAAGAGGCTCGGATCGTTGAACACGGGTGTTCCCATGTCGACGGTGACGGTCCTGACGGTGCCGTCGCCGGTGACATCGAGGTCGAGGGTCTTGATGCCGGAGGCGGTGAGCAGGCGCACGCGCGTTGAGCGGGTCATACCGCGCTCGTAAACCAGTTTGCCGATGCAACGGGCGGCGTTGCCGCACATGAGGCCTTCGGAGCCGTCGGCGTTGAAGATGCGCATTGTGAAGTCGGCGGCCGACGGGTCGGCGGGGCGTCCTATGAGCACGAGGCCATCGCTGCCGATGCCTGTGTGCCGATTGCTCCAGGCTATAGCGGCGGCTGCCGGGTCGGGGATTGTGTGGCGGGTGGTGTCGACAAAGATGTAGTCGTTGCCTGCACCGTGCATTTTGACGAAGTGAATCGGTTTTTTCATGTGAAAAGAGAAGATATGCCGGCACAAAATTACATATTTGGTTTCACATAGGCAATTTTGTCGGCGATATTCAATAATTATTCAAAAACAATTAGTACTTTTGTGCCATCTAACGAATAATAAGAAAGGATGAAGGATTGCGAGTTTTATTGAGATGGGCGGCGCCGGGGGGCGCGCCATGGCCAACATCGCCGAGCGCGGCAGCGCGCGGCTACATCTCTACACCTCAACATCTCAACATCTCAACATCTCAACATCTCAACATCTCAACATCTCTACACCTCAACATCTCAACATCTCAACATCTCAACATCTCAACATCTCTACACCTCAACATCTCAACATCTCAACATCTCAACATCTCAACATCTGTAAATCTCTAAACCTCTATACTTCTAAACCTTTCTCATCTGTTAACGACTATGTCTAAATATAATTTTGATCAGATTATTGACCGCCGTGGCACACACTGCAAGCGGCTTGAAAACCTCACCGCCAACTATGGCCGTGAAGATTTGTTACCGCTATGGATTGCCGATATGGACTTTGCTGTGTGTCCGGCGATTACCGAGGCTCTTGTTGAGCGTTTCGCCGGTCATCCGGTGTATGGTTACACGCGCACGTATGATGCCTTTTGGCAGTCGATTATCGACTGGCAACGTGAGCGTAACGGCTTTGTTTTCGGTCGCGACGAGGTGACGTTCTCGCCGGGTGGAGTGACCGCTTTCACCGCTGCTGTTGATGTTTTTACGCGTCCCGGCGATAAGGTGTTGATACAGCCGCCGGTCTACTATGACTTTCATGAGGTGCTTGCCGGCATGGGCCGGCAGACGGTGTGCAACAACCTGGTGGAGACGCCCGACGGCTTCTACACGATGGACTTGGACGAGTTGGAGTGGCTTTTCAAACTTCACCGTCCGCGGATGATGGTGCTGTGCAATCCCCAGAATCCGGTGGGCATCGTGTGGTCTCCGGACGTGTTGCGCCAGGTGGCTCGCTTGGCTCGCGAGCACGGTGTGGTGCTGTTCAGCGACGAGGTGTTTGGCGACATCATGCTCTATGGCAATCGTCACACGCCGCTTGCCACGGTGAGCGACGAGGCTGCGGCGGTAACGGTGACTATCGGTTCGCCGGGCAAGACGTTTAACATCGCCGGTTTCAAGAGCGCGTGGGTGGTGGTGAAGGATCCCGAACTGCGCCGCATGCTGTTCCATTGGATTGAGGTGAATGAGGTGAACACGTCCAACATCGCGGCTATGACGGCGACCGAGGCGGCTTATCGCCACGGCGGCCAGTGGCTTGACGAGTGCCTGCGTTACATTGAGGGGAACATCGACTATATCGTGGACTATTGTGGGCGAAATATCCCCGGTGTGCGGGCCGTGAAGCCTCAGGCGTCGTTTCTGGTGTGGCTTGATTTCCGCGGCCTTGGGCTGAGCCATGAGGCAGTGGTGGATCTCGTCGTGAACAAAGCACGGATGGCGCTCAATGACGGTGCCATCTATGGCGCGCCGGGGCATTGTCACATGCGCCTGAACGCCGGCAGCCCTCGCGCGGTGATTGTAGAGGCGATGCGGCGGTTAGCCGCGGCTGTGGCGAGTTGACGCGGGGAGGGCGCCGGGGGGGCGCTCCATGGGCAACCGGGGCAGCGCCGGGGGGCGCGCCATGGGCAACCGGGCAATGGTGGATGGCGGTATTTAGGAAAAATGTGGGGAAAAAGTTGCATATTTCAATAGAAAAGGTTAATTTTGCGAGCAATGATAAGTGAATGAACAGTTGTACCGAATAACCTGCAACCTTTCCGACCTATGAGAAGAAGACTACGACTATTGCTGACGATGGCTGTTGTGACGCTTGTCGCGGCGGCGCAGGGTGCTTTTGGCGGCGTGCCTGACAGCATTTCGCTGGCTGATGTGACCGTAACAGGCGAGTATGACCTTGTGTATCACATGCGTCACGAGCGGGTACCCAATCCGGCGACGGGCCGCATGGAGTCTATCCAATTTCCTGACTCGGTGATGAGTATTCCGAGCGACCGGTTTGACACATGGGAGCCGGCGCGTCAACGCCGTCGCGCCCAGTCGACCGGCTTTGAGGACACCGGTTGGGCGTTCTCGAGTTCATCACGCGTGTTGACCTACAATTACCCGAGTGTTGACGCTGACGGTAACACGGTGATACTCTCGTCGGCGTTGTGCGCCCAGCGTGGCGGCAGCACGGCCAAGAGCAAACTCATCATCGGCTGCCATGTGACAATCACGAGCAACAAGGAATGTCCCACCGAGTATAACAAATCGGCATCGATATTGGCGTTCAAGAGCGACGTGGGTATGCTCTACTACCATGCCAAGTATGGCGACGAGGTGGTGATTTTGCCCGACTATGAGGGCTACGGCGTGACGGCTGACCGCGCGCATCCTTATTTATATCAAGAGTTGACCGCGCGTCAAGTGGTGGATGCCGTGCGTTACGGCAAGGCGCTGTATGACGCGATGGCCGACGACGACGAGTGGATGCGCTTCACGGGCGACTGGCACAGCGTGTCGATTGGCTACAGTCAGGGCGGCTCGGTGTCGCTTGCCACCCACCGCTTTATCGAGGAGAACAATTTGGACGGCGAGTTGCGTTTCGCCGGCTCGGTTTGTGGCGACGGGCCTTACGACCCTGTGGCCCACCTGCAGTATTATATGAATGACAACGGGACGTCTTACGACGGCTCCAACACGACGTCCCACACTCGCGGCAAGATTGCGATGCCCGTGGTGCTGCCATTGATACTCAAGGGAATGTGTGACCGCAACCCCTATATGAAGCAGCACACCATCGGCAACTACCTCTCGACGATGTTTCTTGACACGGGCATCATCGATTGGCTTAACGCCAAGAGCAAGGAGGCGAGCGAGCAGTACACCACGAGCGACGTGAACGATGCGTTGGAGAAGATGCGCAAGAACGGCTTTTCCAATAACGGCCGCACGTATAGCGCGTCGGCAGTGCAGCAGATGCTCGTCGACAAGATTGACGGCAACGTGGTGGGCGACACGCGCTATATGTTCACCACGGCGTGCTATAACTACTTCAACACCGCGTCCAATTTCACGAGCGTGCCCACCACCCGCGGCACGATGCAGGACTTGCACCGCGCGCTGGCGAGCAACTCGATGGTGCACGGCTGGACGCCGCGCCACAAGGTGGCATTCTTCCATTCGACCTACGACACTGTGGTGCCCTACGAGAATTTGCGCTCGTTTATCAGCAACCACAAGGATTTGGTTTATTACGGCGACACCCGCTCGGGCATCAGCGGAGTGTCGCGCACGAGCGACCCAAGTGCCGCCGATGTGTATATCATTGACAACCAGTGTACGGACGACCATGTTGACGCCGGCACAAAGTTCTACTTCTCGGCTTTTGGCACGTCGATTGAGAACCAACTCGAGGCGTGGATTTTGGGTCAGTGATAGTCCTCACCCCGCCCTCCTGCAAAAGGAGGGGAAGAATATGAGTCACATTTTTTTACAAGACTTCGTCTTGCAATACAAAACCTTAATAGATGAAGACCATTAAGTATATATGCTTGTTGCTGTTGGTCGCGGTTTTGCCGATGACGTCAGTGGCCGAGGTGAAACTCACCACGGTGAACGTCAACCTGACGACCAAGACTGTGCCGATGGAGGTGCAATATGACACGCAGACCCACACCGCCACGCTTGGCAACGGCCACAACGCGTGCCTGTCGCAGTACACCGCTGGCCGCATTGTCATTCCGGCCACAATAACTATTGGAGGCGTCAATTATAATGTGACGGCCATCAACGAGTTGGCGTTCAGGTTGTGCTCGTCGCTCACTCGCGTTGACATCAGCGAGGGGGTGACGACAATCGGCGACTTTGCCTTTGTGGGCTGCAGCGGCCTGCAGGAAGTGAGTCTGCCGTCGACGCTGACCACAGTAGGCGGCGGCGCGTTTGTTGGCTTGGACAAGTTGGTGACGGTGCGCAGCAAGGCCTCGACCGCTCCGGCGTGGGCGTGGAACGACGTGTTTGAGTACGACGGTCAAGTGTCGACCAACCTCACTCGCGGCCGTGACTTGAACCGCACCTTGTACGTCAGCCGGGGTGCGGCGGAGAGTTATCGCTCCAAGTCGTTTGGCGGTGTGATTGGGTGGAGCGACGCGTTTCCGCGCATCTATGAGATGCCCGACGATGGCGCGTTCCAGGAGATTGGCACGCTGGCCGAATTGCAGCAGTTGCGCGACTACGCCAATCAGGGATTGATTGGCGATATGGGTGTGTATGGCGGTGTGACCAACTTCCGTCTGACGGCCGACATAACGATGAGCGCGAGTGTGATGTGGACTCCAATAGGCAATAGTGAGCATCCGTTTGAGGGCACCTTTGACGGCGCGGGCCACACCATCAGCGGTATGGTGGTCGACACCAGTTTCGCCGCGGACGGCAACGCCGGCTTTTTTGGATGTGTGGACGGTGCGGCAATCTACAATCTGGGATTTGTCTCGCCCGAGGTGGTGGGCACCGGCAATGCCGGTGTGCTTTTGGGCTATTGCCCGACGACGGTGCGTGTGGCCGATGTGATGATTATTGATGACGTTATTGACACGAGCGACCCCACCGTGATGTCGGTTTCCGGCAATGCCGGCGGCTTGATTGGCCACGCGCGCGAGGCGGATATCAACCGCTGTTACTTTGTGGGAGGCGTGACCGGCACAAACTATGTGGGCGGTCTGGCGGGTAACGTGCACTATGGTAGCGTTGCCAATAGCGGCGCCGGAGGCGCGGTGAACATCAACGCAAGCACCGGGCGACTGGGCGGCCTGATCGGCGGCTCGCAGAAGACGAGCGACGAGGCCTCGTCCACGTTGCTCATCGACCGCTGCTACAGTTGGTGTACGCTCAGTTCCTCCACCTCGTCCTATGTGTTCTACAGCAACGTTTATGATGGCGGTATTATCGGTGCCAGCGACCATTGGGCCTCGATTGCCGACAGTTATTTCTATGCCGAGAGTGACGACCTGGAGGCTTGCAACGCGATGTCCTATTATCATTACTCGACCAACACTCAAGCCGTCTATGACCTGACCAACATGGAGGATGTGAAGTTACAACCACGCTTGGGCACTGCCGATTGGTATTACTTCACCGACGGATATGAATATTACCCCGTGCCGGTGACGATGAGCGAGTGGTATCTCGAGCATTTCGCCTACCGCAAGATTTATGAGGGCTACATCCTCTACTCCGGTTTTATCGGCCTGCCGACACATCGCGGCACGGAGTTGAAGATTATCAGGTATGAGGGCGACGGTGGCCAGGTGCGTGTCCCCACGTTGAGCATGGGAATTCCCGTCACCGCTATGGCCGACCACTTGCTTGACGGCAACGAGGATGTGACGTCGATTCTCTTCACAGCGACCACCGGTCAGACCGCCGGCATCGCCACCGGCGACTACTTCGCCGCCAACTGCCCCAATCTGACGACGGTCACCATTGCCGGCATCACCGCGTTGGGAGAGATGAACTTTTATAACTGCCCCAATCTGGAGAGTTATGTGGCCGGGACGAACCCGGGCAACTACACGGTCATTGACAAGGCTCTCTATCAGGACGGAACGCTCATCCACTGTCCGCCGGCCTACGTTGACGACTACGACGGCTCGCGTCACTTCGCGGTGCCCGCGACCACGGCAAGTATTGCCGCCGGTGCTTTTGCCCATAGCCGCCTCGAGAGCATCACGCTCGGCCGTAGCGTGACGGCAGTCGGCGCGGGAGCGTTTGAGGGAGCCGACGAACTGCACTATCTTGACGCCACCTCCGCCTCCGGGTTGCCCGAGGGCATGGTGGTGCGTCGCAACGACCCGGAGAACGCGTTCTATGGCATGAATCCGCTGTCGCTCATCTTCCTGCCGGCGCAACTTGACGATGCCGATGCCGAGCCTAACGTCGTCATAGACGGTTTTGCCGGCGAGATGGTGCTCAATGACGCTTGGGACTTCTATTCGCCGGTCGACATCACGGTGATGAACAGCGTGCAGTTCACGAGGTCGCTCGCCAGCGAGGTGCGCTATGTGGGCATCGAAGGCGGCGACAGTGGCGGCGATGCTAAGGAACTTGAGGAGATGGCCATCGGCTACACTGTCTATCAGCCGTATGATGTTGACCTGAGCGACAAGGACAACGTGACCGTCTATGAGCCTCGCGAGGTGTCTGCCGAGGGCGGTGTGACTATAGTCACCTTTGTCGAGAAGGAGGATAAACTGCTGGATTGTTACACGCCCTACTACGTTGTGGTGGACGAGGGCTCGGTCAAACTTGATGCTGATGGCCCCTTAACCATTTTCACCTCGTTCCTCGCCTTCCCCACCGAGGTGGGCGGCTATGAGTTCACGGGCACTGTGGAGCGCCTCGACAATGCCGAGGCAGCCGCGCGTGGCGCCTATATCCTGCAGAGCGACAACGCGTGGCACAAGGTGCCTGCAGGCGTCGAGGCGGCTTACGTGCCGGCCTACCGCGCCTTCTTTGCCGCCTCGGCCTCCAACAATGCCCCGGCCCGCACCCTGACGATGCGCACAGCAGGCGCCTCGACCACCGGCGTGACGGTGATCCGCACTGTTGACAGTGACGGCGACGATCGCTACTTCGACCTCAACGGGCGCCAACTGCCCGGTAAACCCGATAATGGCATCTATATTCACCGTGGAGTGAAACATATCGCTAAGTAGATTTTAGATTTTAGATGTTGGATGTTAGATTTCAGATGAGGCCATGAGACGATTATACACGGCAATCCTGTTGCTTGCCGTCGCCGTGGCGATGGCTCAAGCGGCGGCTCGCTACACCATCACAGTGGTGCCCGGCGAGCACGGCACCGTCGTGAGCGATGTGACTCAAGCCGAAGCGGGCACAGTGGTGACCATCACGGTGACACCCGATGCCGACTATGAGTTGGGAGCGTTGCTTGTTGAGGAGCGGGTGACTACCGGCAACCTTGACGATGACGACGCGTGGGAGCCGGCGCGCGCGCCGCGGCGTGCCGCAGTGGCGACGACCGATGCCGGTGGGGGAGTGTTCACCTTTGTCATGCCCGCTGTGGGCGTAAAGGTGAGTGCAATCTTCCTCCATGTGCCTTTTGAGGTTGAATGTGTCTATGGCGAGCACAGTGCGCCGGTGGCGACGCCCGGGCAAGCCCGACCCGGCGAGACGGTGACGCTCACCGCGCCGGAGGTGGAAGGATACACGTTCAGCCACTACGTTGCGCTGTTTGGCGATACCGAGATTGCGGTTGAGGATGGTCAGTTTGTTATGCCCGATGGCCCGGTGACCGTCGAGGCCGTCTATGTCCCCCGCAGTTACCATGTGTTGGCACAAGTGAGCAGCCGTGGCACAGTGACGGCGGAGGCCGCGATGATGCCGACGGGTGAGACGGTTGTGCTGACCGTTATGCCCAACGAAGGCTTTGTGGTGAACGAAGTGACAGTAGAACGGGTGAAGGTTGTGGATGGCGAGCTGGACGATGATGACGACGCTTGGGAGCCGGCACGTGTGCCGGCCAGGGCGCAGAGTGTGGTCGCAGTGACCTGCCACGACTGGTGCACTTACTCGTTTGTGATGCCGCCCAGCCACGTGCGCGTGACTGCCACGTTCACTGCCGGTCCCATCACTGGAGTTGACGATGCGCTCACCGATTTGCCTGCAGAGCAGGCGCGCTACAATGTGAACGGTCAGCGCGTCGGGCGTGACTATCGCG
The DNA here is from genome assembly GCA_017454355.1 of Muribaculaceae bacterium. GTDB lineage: Bacteria > Bacteroidota > Bacteroidia > Bacteroidales > Muribaculaceae > Sodaliphilus. The sequence continues at coordinate 5,745 of JAFTDD010000033.1, read as the reverse complement.
GTGTGGTTATCGAGGGTGGCCGCAAACGCTTGAACCGGCCTTGACGGCGGGCGGGGCGGTGCCCGCCTTGCCCTGACGTTGGGATGTTGTTTTTTGCGGCTTTTTGCCGGGCCGGACGGTTGATTTGTTGATTTCACACAAATTAACAATACTATTTGTTTCGGTAGTGCTTATTTTTTCAACTATTTGAATGATTGTGATTTGCTTTTTGCAGCGCAATCGTTTGCGTTTCCGGAGGGTGAGAAAAAGGCACTTTTTTAATGAAAAAATATTTGCACAGGTCAAAAAAAGGCTGTAATTTTGTGGCGTAAACCTAAAAACAATCTTTTTCACCTTAAAAATTCTACCTATTTAAACCTAAAAAGGAATTTCGACGAGAAGTTCCTTTTTATTTTTGTGGAAAAATGCCTAAATTTGTGCTCCAAAACGACTAAGTTTATGAAAACGATTGCAATAATAGTTGCCGGTGGCTCCGGCACGCGGTTCGGTGGCGACGTGCCCAAGCAGTTTGCCTTGTTGGCGGGCCGCCCGGTGTTGATGCGCTCTATCGAGGCAATTGACCGGGCTTTGGCCGGAGCGGACCATTCGATTAAGGTGGTTCTGTCCAAGGCATTGTGGCCTCAATGGGGTGAACTCAAGCGGAAGTTTGATTTCAATGTTGAGCACGCACTGGTTGATGGCGGGATGACGCGCTATGGCAGCGTTTATAACGCGCTGATGAGCCTTAGTGATGTGGGTGTTGATGAGGTGGTGCTGGTGCATGACGCCGCGCGTCCGTTGGTGCCTGCGGCAGTCGTGCGTGAGGTCGCTCTTGCCGCCGGCCAGTCTCCCGAGTGGGGCGTGGTGCCTGTGGTCCCGCTCACCGACAGCGTGCGTCGCGTTGACACCTATGGAGGCAGTGTGGCGGTGGACCGCGCATCGCTGCGTGCCGTGCAGACGCCGCAGGGCTTTAACGCCGGCGTGTTGATAAAGGCCTATGCCCTGACCGCTTGCAAGGATCCGTCTATGTTCACCGACGATGCCTCGGTGTTTGAGGAAATTGGCGGCCGCATCCGCATGGTGGACGGCGACCGTGACAATATCAAGATCACCTATCCGGCCGACCTGTTGCTGGCCGAGCAGATACTCAAGGAGCGACAAGATGCCTGACGCCAGAAAAATCGACCTGCAATACCTCAAGGGAGTGGGACCCAAGCGTGCCGAGCTGCTGCGCAAGGAGCTCGGCCTGTCCACGTTTCATGACCTGATGATGTACTTCCCGTTCCGTTACATTGACCGCTCGACAATCCACCACGTGGAGGACATCAACGGTGAGATGCCCTACATCCAGTTGCGAGGACGATTTGTGTCCTTTGCCACTCATGGCGAGGGTGCCAAGCTGCGGTTGAACGCCCTGTTTGCCGACGGGACGGGCACGATAGAGTTGGTGTGGTTTAACGGAGCGCGGCAAGTGGCTCGCCAACTGCACACCGGGCGTGAGTACATCGTGTTTGGCAAGCCGTCCGAATTCAATCACCGCTATAACATTGTTCACCCCGAGGTGGACGAGGTGCGTGAGGAGGCCACGGCGACGGCACCGACTGTCGGCAACAGTCTGGTGGGCGTCTATAGCCTGACCGAGCGGCTCGGTACGGCCCACGTCACCCAGCGGGTGATGCAACGCATGCTGTCGACGCTGATGGCGACCGAGGCGGCCCGGTCGTTGCCGACGGTGCTGCCGGCCTCGCTTGTCGCGTCGCGTCGCCTGTTGCCGCGCGCCCAGGCCGTGCGCGCGATGCACCTGCCTCAAGATGTGGCCGAGTTGCAGCGGGCTCAGTTCACGATGAAATATGAGGAACTGTTTCTGCTCGAACTGAACATCTTGCGATATATGTCCACGCGTGGCCGCAAGGTGAAAGGGCATGTGTTCACGCGCGTGGGCGACTATTTCAACCGGTTCTACCGCGAGGTGTTGCCCTACGACCTGACCGGCGCACAAAAGCGTGTCTTGCGAGAGATACGCGCCGACATGGGCAGCGGCCGCCAGATGAACCGACTGTTGCAGGGCGACGTGGGCAGCGGTAAGACGGTGGTGGCCTTCATGACGGCGTTGCTCGCAGTGGACAACGGTTTCCAGGCCTGCGTGATGGCGCCCACCGAAATTCTCGCCACTCAGCATCTCGAGACGATGACGCCGTGGGCCGAACGTCTGGGGCTGAACATCGCGCTGCTCACCGGCAGCACCCGCCAGAGCGAGCGAGCCGTGATCCACTCCCGGTTGATGGACGGCACGCTCAACATCCTGGTTGGCACCCACGCTTTGATTGAGGACACCGTGCAGTGGGCGCGCCTGGGGCTTGCCGTGATTGACGAGCAACACCGCTTTGGCGTTGCGCAGCGGGCCAAGTTATGGGACAAGGGAGCCGTGCCGCCCCACGTGCTGGTGATGACGGCCACGCCCATTCCGCGCACCCTGGCGATGACCGTCTATGGCGACCTGGACGTGAGTGTGATTGACGAATTGCCACCCGGCCGCAAGCCGGTGACAACCGTGATGCGCACCGACGACCAGCGCGAGCGTGTCAACCGTTTTATCGGCGGTCAGTTGCGTGAGGGCCGCCAGGTCTACATCGTCTATCCACTCATCGAGGAGAACGAGAAACTTGATTTGCTCGCCCTGGAGCAGGGCTACGAGATGGTGTGTGACACGTTCCCGAGTTATCGCGTGGCGATGGTGCACGGCCGCATGAAGCCAGCCGAGAAGGACCATCAGATGGAACTGTTTGCCAGCGGGAAGGCCAACATTCTGGTGGCGACAACGGTGATTGAGGTGGGAGTGAACGTGCCCAACGCGTCGGTGATGGTGATTGAGAATGCCGAGCGCTTTGGCCTGTCGCAGTTGCACCAGTTGCGCGGCCGCGTGGGGCGCGGCGCCGACCGCAGTTACTGTGTGCTGATGACGCGCCACGAGTTGAAGGGTGCTACCCGTCATCGCCTGGAGGTGATGACGCAGACCACCGACGGTTTTCTCATCGCAGAGGAGGACTTGAAATTGCGCGGACCGGGCGATCTCGAGGGCACAATGCAGAGTGGTATGCCGCTCGAGTTGCATGTGGCCAAACTGAGTCAGGACGGCCAGATTGTGCAACTGGCGCGACATGATGCCGAGCAATGGCTCGACAATGACCCCGACCTCAACAGCCCCGAAGGTCGCCGTCTTGACCGCGAGTTGCGCCTGCTCTTTGACAAGAACCACGACTGGAGCCAAATAAGTTAAAATAATTCATAATTCATAATTCATAATGCATAATTTGTGCATTCTCATAATTATGCATTATGAATTATGAATTCTGCATTAATCAAATGGAATATCCGAAATTTATATTGACGGCGACCGGCCACATCCGCCTGGGCATGGTCACGCTGCATCGCCATCTGCTCGAGCCAGGCGACGTGTGCCTTGGCGGCGGCTACTACGACATCGACTACTTGACGATGACGTTAGTGCTCAGCGGTAGTTCGGCCGACTATGGCGCGCCCCGTTGGGACGAGGTCGACAAAGTAATTCTGCCCGAAGGCTTTGAGGGCATGACGTTGAAGATCGAGTGAGCCGATAGCGATGCTTGGCAATCTTCTACGGCAATTATTGAAGCGGTAATTAGCAACGATTATGGTCTTTGTTTATTATTGGAGCAATTTCCATTGTTATCTCATCTGCTAAATATTCATCGCTGAAACAATGCATATCGGCAATACCTTCGCTGATTAATTCAAATGTTTTGGAGTTATAGAAGAGGTCAAAGGCTTGCTCATAAGAGATGCCGTTGTGTTGCGCAACAAGTTTGATGATGCGTGCAAATTTGCGTTGAAGTAATATGGGATTGGCTTGCATGCGTTATAGTGTGATGAAATCAATGAATTCAAGATAATTATCAAGTATTGATTGAGATGTAATGCAAATTTGGTGGTTTGGTTTTTTCCATATCAGTTGATCAAGAGCCTGCTCTCGATTGTATTTTCCTTGAAGATAAAGGTCAACTGTGTCAAAAACTTGGTCATCTGCAATTCCGCCAATAATTATGTCATAGCGTTCGTGATGTAAGCCTTTACGACAAGCGGTGATGAAGTCTAACCATTGTCCATCGTACTCATTAAATTCTTTAATAATGGCATTGGGTATTTCATCTGCAAGATAATAAATGTTCATGAACGCCGGTTCTCCGCGAAGGATGAAGCGGCGGCCATAATCAATAGCCTGACTTTCTAATGAAGTGAGATAAAAGCCTTCACCAAAGTCAAGATGCTTGCGCGAATGGCTGATATCGGGCACTCGCACAATTGTATTGGAAGTGTGATATAGTTTCATGCGGCAGAAATCACCCCACGCTTGCGCATAAGGTCGATGATGTCTTCAACAATATATTCACGGGAGAATGTGTGGAGAACATCATAGCAGGCTACAATATAGTCCATGAGTATGCCGGATGCTTTCAGGCGTCGGTAGACTTCCGCCTGTTTCATATTGAGGGCATCGGCAACGTTTCCAATACAAAAAGTAGAAAAATCAACTTGTTTAGAATTCATATCCCACATAAGTTTTATTTGCAAAATTACACTTTTTTTTTGAAGTATCAATATTTGTATCTAATATTAATGCCGGATAGTGAAATTTTGATTTGTTGTATTGTGCTTTTTTTGTAATTTTGTGGCAAGAAACAACAGAAGAATATGGAAAGGAAATTTTTATTGGCTGTAATGTCCTTAGTGATCGGGTGCAGCGTGGCTTGCGCCAAGCAGCCGGCCACCGAGGAGGACAAGGCCGAGGAGGCAGTTGTTGAAGCGTTGCCGCAGGGCGACACCGTGGCCGTGATGAGCCACGTGATGGACCGCGCGATTAAGAACACGGTGATTGTGCCGCGCGCCTATTATGCCGACACCACGCGCCGCTGGCCGGTGGTCTATCTGCTGCACGGAGCCGACGGATGCTATAGCGACTGGCCCCGAAAGGCCAACCTCGACTCGCTCGCCAATCGCTACGAGGTGATAATCGTTTGTCCCGACGGACAGGACAGTTGGTACTTCGACTCCCCGATAGACCCCACGATGCAGTTTGAGACTTACGTCGGCACAGAACTCGTCAACTGGATTGACGAGCATTACCGCACCATCGACTCGCCCAAGGGCCGCGCCATCACCGGACTGAGTATGGGTGGCCACGGCGCGCTGTGGATTGGGTGGCGACACCCTGACACGTTTGGCCAGACCGGCAGCATGAGCGGCGGAGTGAACATCACCAAATTTCCCGACCGATGGCTCATCCAGCGGATGCTGGGCAAGTACAGTGCCAACCCCAAGCGGTGGGCCGACCATGCCGTTGTCAATCTCGTGCCCTCTCTCAAGGCCGGCCGTCAGCGCATCACCATCGACGATGGTGAGAGTGACTTCTTCCTCGAAGTGAACAACGAGTTGCATGCCGCCTTGCTCAAGGCAAAGATACCCCACGACTACACGATCCGTCCCGGCGGACACTCGTGGACCTATTGGGTGAACTCGCTCGACTATCACCTGCTCTTTTTCCAGAAAGGGTTTAAGTAATGTATAATTCAAAATGCACAATTCATAATTAACCTCAATTCCGCAGAAAGAAATAGCCCAGCCTCAATTTGGAGCCTGATGGAGCATTGAGCCGGTCGTGAAATCTTGTTTTCCCGATTTTCGTCTGATATTTGGGTTGTGTCCTGCCCATGTGACGCATCAAAACTGGAT
>JAFTDD010000032.1 GCA_017454355.1 Muribaculaceae bacterium | reverse complement strand
GGCCGCTCTCGATAATTTTCGGAAATTCCCGAAAAAATATTATATCTCGTAAATTTTCGTAAATCCACGTAAATTAATTTTAGTAATAATTTTCTGTGAATAAAATATTTACGAAAATTTACGCAAATTTACGAGAGATCTATTTTCGATAATTTTCGGAAATTTTCGTGAGCATATTCAAGGTTGCGGATTTTAGGAGAGATATAAAAAATAGACGAAAGTTCACGTAAATTCACGGGAGATATAAAATTTACCGAACTAATGTTTGAGAAGATTGCGGAGAACATAGAGCGCATCAAGGGCCAACTGCAGCCACAAGTGACGCTGGTGGCGGTGTCGAAGTTCCACCCGGTGGAGGCAATCGCCGCCGGGCTTGCCGCGGGTCACTTCGTTTACGGCGAGAGCCGCGTGCAGGAACTGACCGCCAAGGTGCCGCAACTGTCACCACAGGTGCGGTGGCACTTTATCGGCCATCTGCAGTCCAACAAGGTGCGGCAGTTGCTGCGCTTGCCTGTCTCGCTCATCCACAGCGTCGACAGCCTGCGCCTGCTGCGGGCCATCGACGCCGAGGCCGTGGCGCAAGGACGCGCGGTGGACGTGCTGCTCGAGTTGCACGTGGCGCGCGAGGCGACCAAGAGCGGCTTTGCGCCCGACGAGGCTCTCGCTCTGGCCGACAGCAACGTGCCGCAAAGCCTGCGGGCAACGCGAGTGCGCGGCATCATGGCTATGGCCAGCCTCACCGATGATGTCGAGCAGGTGTCTCGCGAGTTCCGCACGGCGCGTGCCGCCTTTGAGGCGCTGCAGCCGTCGATGGGCGCGGCATTCGACACCGTCAGCATGGGCATGAGCGACGATTGGCACGTGGCAGTGGACTGCGGCTCGACGATGGTGCGCATCGGTAGCGCCATCTTCGGCCCGCGACTGTAGCAACGGTTGAGGAGTTGAGCTTTGTGAAACACGGGGACGGTTCTTCTGTTTCACGACTTGTCGCTGAAACAGAAGAACCGTCCCCATCCGGAGGCACAGAAACAACGACCCACGGTAAACGGTAAACATTTCATTAACAATAAACCTAAAAACAAAATGTCTAACAATCCAACCAAAAGCAATGGTAGCGTCATCGCCATCGTGACGATGATGTTCCTCTACGCTATGATCGCGTTTGTCACCAACCTGGCGGCACCCATCGGCGTGGTGATGAAAAATGACCCGGAGATTCTCTCAAGCGACTTCTCCAACACTCTGGCCATGATGGGCAACATGATGGTCTTCCTGGCCTATCTCTTTATGGGCATTCCCGCCGGCAAGATGCTGGTGAGCCTGGGCTACAAAAAGACGGCCCTGCTCGGCATCGGCCTCGGCTTTGTGGGCGTGCTGGTGCAGTTCATCTCCGGTTTTGAGACCCTGATGGGCTACACCGACAATATTGTCTACCTCATCGGCGCCTTCATCTCCGGCATGTCGGTGTGCCTGCTCAACACCGTTGTCAACCCGATGCTCAACCTGCTGGGCGGCGGCGGCAACCGCGGTAACCAACTCAACATGATGGGTGGCACGTTCAATTCGCTTGCCGCGACGTTCACTCCGATGTTCGTCGGCGCGCTCATCGGTCAGGTGACCGCCGAGTCGGACTTCACTGACATCAATCTGGTGCTGTATATCGCCATGGCCGTGTTTGCCATCGCCTTTGTGGTGCTCGCCTTTATTCCCATCAAGGATCCCGAGCAGGCCAAGGTGACGTCGCAAACTCAATTTGAGCACTCGCCGTGGAACTTCCGCCACTTTGTGCTCGGCGCGGTCGCTATCTTTTTGTACGTCGGTATTGAGGTGGGCATCCCCGGCACCCTCAATCTTTATATGAACGACACCACCGCCAAGGGCGCCGGCCTGCTGGCCAATGCCGCGACTATCGCCGGCCTTGTGGTGGGTGTCTACTGGTTGCTGATGCTCGTGGGCCGCATCGTGGGCAGCAGTATCGCCGGCAAGGTGTCGAGCCGCGCGATGATGATCTGTGTGAGCACCGTGGCTATATGCTTGATTATCGGCGCGATGATGATCGACAAGAGCGTCACCACGTCGATGCCTGTGTTCAACAGCGAGAAGATGGCGATTGTGATGGAGACGGTGCCGGTGAGTGCGGTTCTCTTTGTGCTGTGTGGCTTGTGCACGTCGGTGATGTGGTCGTGCATCTTCAACCTGGCCACCGAGGGCTTGGGCAAGTACACGGCAGCCGCGAGCGGTATCTTCATGATGATGGTCGTGGGTGGCGGCGTGCTGCCTCTGGTGCAGACCTATATCGCCGACGGCTCGATGGGCTACCTTGCCTCCTACATCGTGCCGCTGCTCGGCTTGGCCTACATCCTGTTCTACGCCCTGATCGGCTGCAAGAACGTCAACAAGGACATCCCCGTCGACTGACGCCCTCTCTCCACGGGTAATATGCAAGATAAGAGGATGCACCATAATCCATGGCGCATCCTCTTTATTATCAACCGAGAGGCTATTTCAACCTACCGGACTGAGAGAAATCAGAATACGGTTGAGTGCTGCCCAGAACAATGCAAAGACGGGCAAACAAATCGCCAACGCTATCAACAACCACGTCACGACTAGCAACTTTTTGCTGTTAGGGTAACGGCGGTTGAGCAATGCCAAGATGGCGAAGCCGGCCATTAGCGCCGGTAGCACTACACAGATTGTGTATACGATAACTTCGTCGAGGCTGATTGTTAGCGCATCCGCAAAATCTTGGAGGAATAACATTGTCTGACTGCAAAAGTCACTTTTCACGTCTTCTCGCGAAATCACAATTCCATTAATCATAAGAGGATCAATATTATATCAGACTTAAAAACCATGTCTATAATATAACGGCCAATCTCCGGAACTATTATTTCTCGAAGGCACTTGTTCAGTGATAATTTTCCATACAAACATATTCATCAGCTTGTGAGAAATGTAGGGGCAGAATTTATTCTGCCCGCTCGGCGGCAGGCGGGCAGAATAAATTGCTCCCGTTCGGTCGCGAGCTAAAGGTTCTGCCCCTACAAGTTTCCGCTTATTATTAGCATGGCGATTTATCGCTTTTATATCAGAAACCTGAGTTAATAATTAATTTACGTGAATTTACGGAAATTTACGAGAAGCATAACAATAGATAGCAATAGACGTAAATAGACGAACTCGAGTTTCAAAAGTACGTTAATCGGTGACTTACAACGCCGTAGGAACGAGGATTGCCTCGTCCTCCGTTGGTGAATTAAAAAAATCTCAGTCGTCCAAACCCACGATAGTGGGTTACACGAACCCACGAAGTGGGTTTTACAAAAACCCCAGGTTGACACCGCCAGGTGTCAACCTGGGGTTGACGATCTGAATATTTGTATGCTACCTCGAAGAGGTTGCACTCTCTCGCGAGTGATGTTGCAACCTCTTCGAGGTAGCGCCATCTATTATCCCGCTTCATGCCCCAGGTAGTCGCCTGCGGCTCCAACCTGGGGTTTTTGTAAAACCTCTGACGAGGTTTGTGCAACCCGCTGAAGCGGGTTGTGGTAGCTCAAAATCTGATACCAACAAATTGTTACTTTAGAAACTTGAGTAGACGGAAATAGACGAGAGGTCAGAGGGTCGCGGAATTTAGGGTAATAAAAAATGCGTCATGAGACGCTTGGTGGGGTAGGGTCGGGGGGTGGGGTTGACCCTAATGCATCTCATGACGGCAATGTCTCGGCCTGGAGTCAGGCGCCACAAGGACGCTGACTGCGGTTCAGGCTCACTTGTACACCGTGTCGCTCACGGTGAGGCTCTTGCGGCCTTTGGCACGACGGCGGGCCAGGACCTTGCGGCCGTTGGCGCTGCTCATGCGCTCGCGGAAGCCATGCTTGTTGGCCTTCTTGCGATTGGAGGGTTGGAACGTTCTTTTCATTGTTCTATCGATAGTTTTGATGTTATTTTTTCGGGCTTTGCGCAAAACGCGAGTGCAAAGGTACTGCTTTTTTTTGACACTCGCAAATCTTTTTGTAATTTTGCGTCGCAATGAAGATTAAACACGAATTACCATTAATTATCCATGAATTTTAGCCCCCTCCTGAATTATCGTGAATTTCCGTGAATAATTTTATATTTGAATACTATTAAAACAATACAAACAAACTTTTTAATTTATTGATATTCTGCAATATATTTTTTTGTTAAAGTTGTGTTCGTTCTTTTCACGGGTATTCACGGGAATCCACGGGAGAAAAAATAATTTATGGATAATTTATTGCAATTCGTGTAAAAAAATGAAATATGCGAGCCGATGAGTGATTTTTACAAGACATTGCAGGACACCGGCAGCGGCATCTATCGCGAGAAGATGAGCCGCTTTCTGGCTTTCGCCGAGCCGGTGGCGAGTGCCGACGAGGCGCGTGCCGTCATCAAGCGATACCAAAACGAGTATCACGACGCGCGGCACGTGTGCTGGGCCTATATGCTCGGCACTGCGCGCGACGAGTATCTCTCAAGCGACAACGGCGAGCCCAGCGGTACTGCCGGCAAACCCATCTTGGGACAAATCAACTCGTTTGGTTTGACCAACGTTGTGGTTGTGGTGGTGCGCTACTTTGGCGGCATCAAACTCGGCACCAGCGGACTGATTGTGGCCTATCGCGAGGCGGCGCGCTTGGCCATTGAGAGTGCCGCAATCATCGAGTGCCACGAGCAGGCGCGTTGCTCGTTCACATTCGGTTACCTGCAAATGAATGATATCATGACCGTGGTCAAGCGTGACGGACTCAAGGTGATTGACCAGCAATTCGACAACACGTGTGCGATGACCGTCGAGTGTGATGCCGATGCCATGCCGGCCGTTGCCGCGCGTCTGCAGTCGGCCGGCGCCTCACTCAACCCATAGTTTCCCCACGAGTTTAAGACAAGTGAACAAGAGGGCGTATTAGAACATGAGATTAATTTCGCTACATAAGTTTCTTGTGTGGAACATAGTGATTATCAGGCAATAAATCAAAATCATGTAGGGACACAATTCATTGTGTCCACGTGCCGCAGTGGTGGACACAATAAATTGTGTCCCTACAAAAACTCTATTAATAAATTAATGGATAATTTATGGTAATTCATGTATAAAATTATTACGGGGTTCATGATTCCTACATGCTACGTGCTACGTGCTACAGGCTACGTGCTACATGCTAGTGTGTTGTCAGGCGCGGCGCAGGCGTTTGGCGGCTCGGGCGACGGGCTGTTCCACTTGCCAGCCCTGAGTGCGGTTGCGAATGATGATGCTCGCCAGCCCCACAAACAGGCCGGCCGCTTGGCGCAGTTCGCGCGCTACCTCCTCGATGGTCGCATATCCGTTGCCGGCCAGAGTGGCCAGAGTGCGTCCGCCGGCAATCACGGTGCCGAAAACGAAGTCACTTGTCGAGAGATTGTAAACCTTGTTGCCCATTGCTCGTAAATCTTAAAAGTGTTTGACAATTAACGTTGTGTCTTATTGACATTGCAAAAGTAGAAGGCGCGAGTGCAATATCATTGCACTCGCGCAGTAAAAGATGTTAAGACGATATGTAGTTAGCTACCTTTTAGACTATTACCCAAGAGTAGCCGGTTAATGGGTCGTTTTCTCAACTATTATGGGAATACGCTTGCCGTTGTCGTCGGTGGCGAAACGCACAATCACTTCGGTGCCGTTGTCAATCGCTTTAATCATTCGCTCGTTCAGGTAACATTCGCCCACGATGGCGTATGGCTCGCCACGCTTGTTGGTGCGGCGCGTGACTACGCCTCGCTCGCTCTGTAGCAGCGGCGCGAAGTGTTGCTCAATGTCGCTGATGGCAGCGGCATATAGTGCCTTGTTGCTCGTGGCCGGCGTAACTGTGGCATCGAGGCGTTGCTTGAGCCGGAAGAAGGCGCGCGAGGGCTGCTGCTCAGCCGCCTGGCGTCCGTGCTCATATAGCGCCAGTTCGCGTGCCGCGGCGGCATGGTCGCCGCGATTGAGCAGCAACCGGGCCAAGTCAAGGCGTGCGCGCGTGAGAAACTGCTCGGCTCGTTGCAGCGAGATAGCCTTGCATAGCGCGCCCACTCGCAGGCGCTCGTCGTCAAGCAATGCCGCCAAATCGGTCCATACGTAGAACTTGCGCCACAACAACGGCAAGATGCGGTGGTAGACGGCTAAAGCCTTGTCGCGGCGCCCCGTGTGGGCATACTCTATCGCCAAGAGCCTCTTGTAATTTACATCGCCCGGAAAGCGGTGTATCAGTTCCACGAGCATCGCTTCGCCATCGGAGCCGAGCGGCTGTCGCTTGTCTTGTCCTCGCCGCTCTGATAGCACGGCGTTTGCCGCTCGCTGCGCCAGCGAGAGCGGCGCCTTGCGCCCCTCGGCGGTCGCTTCGCCGGGCTTCCAGTCTTCGTCGGTAAATGTGGTCATGCCGCCCCACAAGTCAAAGAATGTCGCAAAGCGGAACTCTGCCGGGTGTTGTCGCTTCAGGCGTAGTGCCCAATAGAGAATCTGGCTGTGCAGAGCGCCGGGGCGGTCAACGCGGTCGAGTTTCAAGTATAGGGCCAGCGCGCGTTTCACCATCGAGGCCGGTGCTGTGTCAACGCGCTGTTTGAGCCACTCTTGGATTACCCATCCGGCCATCGCTTGGCGTGTGTGCCCAATCACGAGGTGTCCGTTGTCGTCAAGGTGACTCATCACATCGGCCGTCTGGCGCAGCGCCTCGTCGACAGTAGCGTTGTCGCGCGACAGGTCGCGCGCGTGGAGCATTTCCTTGAGGAACGGCACCGAGCCATAGCGCACGCCGTTCAACGCCTTGCGCGCCACCTGGTCATCGTCCATTTCGGGCAGCAGCGCCTCCATACGGTCGGCCAGCGCGTTGGCCTCGCCTTGCTGCCCCTGCTCCACCATTTTGCGGCACATGTCGCGCAGCACCCAAAACATTGCCGCGCACGACCACTTGTCGCGGCCGCGCTCCAAGTCACTCTGCGCCATCTCCATGGCCTGCTCCAGATTGCCGGCCTTGCGCAACTCATTCACTTTTTTGTAACTCATGGTCTGTCGTTTTGATGGGTTGAGAGGTTTAGCGTTGAGGGGTTGAGCCTCGCGCTGTCGCGCTCGGGGGTAATATATTTCTTCCCATTTGCGACAGCAAATGGCTCAACCTCTCAACGCTCAACCCCTCAACATTTCATGTCAGTCGTTAGTGTGCAAATTTACATCTTTCCCGCCGAATACGCAAAAAAAGTTTTGTATTGCAAGACGAAGTCTTGTACGTCACGACCAAAATAACGATTTTACAAATAAAAATTTCAATTTGTTTTTGTAAATTAATTATTTTTTGTAATTTTGGCGATTGTTTGACAAATCAATAATCTAAGCATAAATCTCTATGGTTCCAAACAAAATCTCCATGCTGATGGGCGCAGGCGTTTTGGCTGCGTTAACTTCTTGTGCGTCACTGATTAACGGCGCTAAGACCTGCCAATGTACCCTCAATGGCGGCGAGTGTACCTGCTGCCAGAACGGCACGTGTAAGCCCAAAGTTGTTGTTGAAGGCGCTCCTGCCGCGGCGGCGCAACAGTCTTCCTCTGTTGACAAATCAAAACTCGCGGCGTTGCTCAATCAGGACTACTCGATTGTCCACTACGATGTGCCCAAGGCCTATGTGCCGCAACGCATCGTCTGGGTTGACGACACAATCCGCGACAATGCCGACCAGTTGCAGGCTCAGTTGGCCTCCGGCGGCGGCAAACTGATGCCCAAGAGCGCCGCCTTTGCCAACAACCGCAACGACGTCTTCTTCTACTACACGCGCGACAACAGCGGCGCCATCAGCCCGCTGCGCCTCTGCGTGCAGTACTATGCCGACGACCCCCTGCAGTACGACAAACTCATCTTTAACATCGACGGCTTTGAGTACACCTTCACTCCCAAGAACGTCAAGCGCGGCAAGGGGAGCGGTGTGATGATCTGGGAGAACAGCGACGACCCGCTCACAGCGGCCGACCGCGATCTCGTTTACGCGTTGGCTCACAGCAAGCAGTGGGTGCAGTTCAAACTGCACGGCCGTGGCAACATGAACCACGTGAAGATGCTCACCGACCAGCAGAAGAAAGACTTCTACAACGTGCTCACGCTCTACCGCCTGCACGGCGGCACCTTCTGACCCCGCAGCACCCGACATATTGTGCCGGCCCCATCAAGCATTCAATGCGGTGGAGCCGGCTCTTTTATTTCGCGGCGAGACACACGCACCCCTCACTTCGCCACGAAATACCACCTTAATTATATATTATATAATATGAAGCACTCTATACTTTTGGAACTGCGACTTGAAAACCTGCCGCGAGCCGCATCATTTGTAGTCACGCTAAACGGCAACAACGTGCAAGTAAAAACAAACGCCGAGACAGGAGAAGACGAGCGACAAGAGTCATCACAATCAACCTTGTCGCAAATTATGTCCACGATGATTGAGGAATTTAAAAAAGCACATCGGTTGCGCACCGCCGAGGTATATCAGTGCACGCTCAACCGGTTTGTTAAGTTCTACGGCTCTGCCGATATTTCCATCGGCCGCTTAACCCGCGACCTCGTCAAGCGCTTTGAGGACTATATGCGGTCTAACGGGTTGTCGCTAAACACGACTTCTTTTTACTTGCGCACCTTGCGTGCCGTTTACAATCGCGCCGTTGGCTCGGCGATACCAACTGACGAGCACCCCTTTAGTGGCGTTTTCACCGGTAATGCCGCCACCGACAAGCGTGCCCTCTCTCTCGGGCAAATCAAGTCAATTGCCCACTATGTGACTGCCGATCCCCACATTGCCTTTGCCCGCGACATGTTTCTGTTCAGTTTCCTCACGCGAGGCATGGCATTCGTTGATATGGCTTACCTCACTCCGGCGTCAGTCATTCATGGCTGGCTGCGCTATCACCGGCATAAAACAGGTCAGGAGATTGTCATCAGGTGGGAGCCGATAATGCAGCAACTTGTCGACCGCTACGCCTCCCGCTGCCCATCGTCCGGCTACCTGCTGCCCATCATCGGCAAGAGCAACGGTAAGGAGCGCAACCAGTACCGTAGTGTGCAGACCGCCGTCAACCGCGCGTTGAAACCCATCGCGCGAGCCTTGAATATACCAAGCAACCTCACAATGTACGTCGCCCGTCATTCATGGGCAAGCATCGCCCAAGAGTTGAATGTTCCGCTCAGCGTCATCAGCCGTGCAATGGGACACACCAGCGAGAAGACAACAAGGATTTATCTCACCGAACTTGACATACACAAGGTTGATAGGGCAAATAGCCTAATTATCAGCAATATACTATGAAAAATGTAACTCTTGCGGAGAGTTACATATCAACTGCAAAATTAGATATAAAATTGTTATCGTGCAAATAATTTCAAAAAAAAATTAAAAAAAACATTGTCATTACACTCTCATCGCACTGTCATCCGCATTACTACACGCGCCATGCCGTGTTTCCCATTATATATTAAGGTGGCGTAGTGCTCAATATCGCCGCGCTTGCGCCCCGCGTCAATGGTTGCCCTGACCACCGCGCTGTCGCCCACGGCCACCGCGCTGTCGGGCCACTCCACTGTCATGCAGCCGCATGAGGTGGTGCCACGCGCTATCACCAGAGGCATCGTCCCGGTGTTGACAATCGTGAAGTCGTGGCTCACTACGCTGCCGCTATCCTGCAGTCCGGCCTCATAAACTGGATTGTCGATTGACAGGATGGCCCAGTGAGCGTTGGGGTCACCATCATCGGGCCATGCGGCCGGCATCGCTGATGTCAGCAACACAACGACGCTTGCCACTAAAAACCTAAACAGAACTTTCATGGCGGCAAAAATAATACAATAATCGCAATCCCACAACACTTTTGGGCAAAAAAATAACGGGTCTATCACGGTGTAACTCTCCGCAAGAGTTACACCGTGGTTTACATTGATTATCTCTTTAAACAACAATTTATTAACTAATTTTTTAACTATGAGTAAAAGATTCATTAGTTTGATGCTTATGGCCGTATTTTTTGTCGCGGCCACAAGCATGTTCACGTCCTGCAAGAACTATGATGATGACATTGCCCAACTGAACGAGAAGGTTGACGCCAACAAGAAGGCTATCGACCAGATCAACTCGCTAATCACGAGCGGAAGTGTCATCACCAACGTCGAGAAGCAGGATAAAGGACTGTTGGTTACCTTGAGCAACGGTAAGTCCTACACGGTGTCTAACGGTACAGATGCCGTTATTTGGAGCATCGGCGATGACGGCTTCTGGTATAAGGACGGTGTCAAGACTTCCTACTATGCCCTTGGCAAGGACGGCAAGGACGGTACGAACGGTACCAACGGCACCAATGGTAAGGATGGCAAGAACGGCACCAATGGTACCAACGGTACCAACGGTAAGGATGGCAAGAACGGTACCAACGGCGAGGACGGCGATCCGGGCATCTATTACTATCCCAACCCCGAGACCGGCAACTTTGACATCTACAACGGTGACGGCACGTTCAAGCAGAGCACTACCATCTCGTGGAAGGCTACCGTGAGCAACCTCATCACCGCTGTGATGGACCACAATGACCTGAAACTCTACGGAGTGCAGGGTTATGACGGTGCCGTGACTATCGCCCGCAGCAACGACCTGCGCGGTCTCGTGCTCATCCCCGACCAGTATGACGGTGGAGTGCCCGCCATCTACGTCGAGTACACCAAGTACAACGTTGTAAACATGAACAACGAGGGCAAGGGTAAGTCCGAGACATGGACCGAGAGCAGCACCAAGAAGGATGTGCCTGTCACTAACTACGCCTACTATCACGTCAACCCGGCCAACGCCCGCATTGACGACCTCAAGGGTGTGCAGTTTGTGCTCAAGAGCGATGTGCCCTACAACAAGCGCAACGCCAAGAGCACCGGCCTCAAGGTCACCGCCAAACTCGACGAGGAGTTCGGCAACCAGGATGGCAAGATCCGCGTTATCGTTGACGTGCAGGGTACTCCCGCCAGTGGCGACTACATCTCTGTCGCAGCCTTGCAACTCACTAAGGAGAACGGCGAGGACATCACCAGCGAGTATGCCGCCCTGCTCAAGAAGGACATCGTGATCAACACCAACATGCGCATTGTCGCTAACATCACCGATGCCAACCGCAACCACTTCATGTACAATGTGAACGCGGCAACCGACTATCACTATCGCCGCTACATCAATGCCCTTGACAACGCCGCCGGCGACAAGGCTTACATCAGCACCCACAAGCCCTGGATTGAGGGTGATGACGACCTGAGCGTTGACCTGTTGCTGTTCTATGACAAGAACAAACCGGCCACTAACCCGGCCAACCAACTTGACCTCAACCAGTACGTCAAGATTCACGAGGTGGACGTCACTCCGCACCGCGACCGCGACGTCATCGCCGACTACGGCATGAGTTTCAAGTTCGAGTCAATCGGCAAGTATGAGATTGGTGACAACAACACCGACCAAAATGCTTATATCTCCGTTTCTGACAAGGGTGTTGTGAGTATCGGCGGCGCGAGCGGCTTCCAGGCCTCGGCTCTGGACAAGACCCCGATTATCCGCGTCAAGTTGATGCACAACGGCAACATCGTCAAGGTGGCTTATATCAAGTTGAAGATTGTTGTGCCTCCCAGCACTCCCGATCAGCCCACAAGCGACCCGCAGTTTGTCCTTATGGCCGACAACTTCAAGTTCCTCTGCACCAACCCGATTGATGACAACAAGACGACTTGGCGCCAGATGAGCCTCTATCTCTATGATGAGATGAACATGAGCAAGGCGCAGTTCCACACCGCCTATGAGTTCGATGGCTCCTACAGTGTCGCTAACTACTTGGCTAACGAGAAGGCCGACACGAGCAAGAACCCGCCAGTGACCGCCGGTGACGGCAAGAGCCACAAGACCGTCGGTACGGTGACCGAACTCGCCGCCGGTGGCGACCTCGCCGATGTCGGTACGCACGTGCTCGAGTGGACGCTCACTCCGCAGGAACTCTGGGACAACAGCGGCAGTGTCATCTATCAAGTGGTCCGTTACAAGCACAAGACGCGCAATAGTTACGTCTACGTCGTGCTCAAGGCCGAGGTTGAGGGCACTACCAAGAGCGTGAGCATCACCAACGCAATGAAACTCTCCAACTTCTGGAACGATGCCAAGACCGAGGGTAAGTTCAACGTCAATGTGCCGGATGCCGGTTCCACGAATGATGCCCTGTGCTTGTATGAGAACGACATCAACTCGCTGTTTATCACTAAGGATGGAAAGATCGATGGTCTGCCTTCGGTAATCACCAAGTTCCGCTATGAGTTCAACAGCACGATGAACAAGAGCGTTGCCGGCTACACCCTGAAGGTTGATGCCTATGACGAGGCAAGCAACAAGTCGGTTCTCCGTGCCACCAAGGGTGGCGTGACCCAGGTCATCGCCGAGATTACCAACGACCGTACCTCTCTCCCGTTCAACCTGCTCACCTACAACAAGAACAGCACCTTTGCCAAGGATCTGCTTAACCAGGGAACCCAAGTTGAGGGTCAGATGAAGGTTGATATCAAGATGAGTGGTTTTGCCTGTGATGATGTGAACAAGCCCATCCAAATGACCTTTGAGGATAAGGCTTACTTCACCGCCCTGATGGTGCGTCCGGTCATCATCTCGCAGGAGGCTGCCGACAACTTTATCGATGGTGTTGACTTTGGTCAAAAGGGTTCGGTTATCGACATCAAGAGCCTCTTGAACCCCAGAGACTGGCGCGGACGTCTGTTCAGCCAGTACGATAACTACTGGAAGTATTACGGTCTCGCAGGTGGTGCAGGCTTCAGCGTCAATCCTGACATTGCCGAAAGCCAAGCCAACTTCAACGATGGTAGAGGCTGGGTCGCGGTGCCTGCCACCATCCTCCTCACCATTGATTCGAGCAAGGGCAGTGGTTTCGGAGCCATCACCTACAAGAACAGCGGTACCGTGCTCCAGAAGGAGTTCAAACTCCGCGTCAAGGTTGATGTCAACTACGGTTGGGGTACGATGCGCACCGACTGGATTGAGATCCCTGTCAAGCCGTTGAACTAATTAAAGAATAGAACTATCAGTGAGTAATGTGATGCTTTGTAATCCGGAGAAACATTTCTGATATTTAATCTGATGTGTGTGCTTTGTGATTACTAATCCACCGGGTGGGCGACCGCTTGCGACAAGATGTCGCCCACCCGTTTTTTTTTAAGCAACGCAATGACTTGCTCTACATTATTATCTGTTATTTTTTAGACTCATGAGATTTATTTTGCCGATTGCGGCGACAATCCTGATGGCAGTGATGATGTCGTGCGGCAACTCAGCCTCCGGTGGCTCTGATAAGTTCCCCGGGCACTACACCGACGAGTTCGGCAACAAGTTTGTGTTGAATGATGACTATACCGCCACTATTCAGTTTGACGGGATAGACAAGGTTATCGAGACCAACTGGTACGACGGACCGGATCACAACAGTGCCTATGCCACCATTGAGTATAACGGCAACCCGTTCTACTACTTTATGCGCGATGGCAACCTCTATCGCCATCGCGAGGACATGGAAAAAGGGCGCCCGGCAATCAAGTTGACAAGGACTGAATAACTTGCCGCTTATCGATACTCAAGCAAATCAAGCAATGCTGACGCTATGAAGGGGTGCTCATGCGTCAGGCCTTGCGGGCCTCCGCCACCGTGCGGACCCCGCAAGGTTTTTGTTTCTCCAAAGATCCCCGGATTGGAAATCCACACGACACTCATGCGCTTCGTCTAAACTTCCGCTATTGAGGTCCGTTTTATGGAATAAATGCCCTTAAAAGCCCCTGAACTCGCCTATGCGTCATTAATAATCGTTTACAAACTTGCGTCGTTTAGTCGACAAAATTAACTGATGTTTGCAATTGCAGTGCACAAAAATGATTTTTTAACGTTTCGAGGCCCGTATCTTCACATCTATTCAGAAAAAAAGTAGTAATTTAGCGGCGAATTTCCAACAGGAGGCTCAACGCGTGCCTCCTTATTATATTAAAAACAATTATTTATTATTTGTATAAAAAACAAATTATGGCTTCAACAACAGCAAAACCCGCTACCGGTAAGTTAGGTATCATGGTAGTTGGCTTGGGTGCCGTCAGCACCACGTTCATCACCGGCGTTCTCATGGCTCGCAAGGGACTTGCAAAGCCCGTCGGTTCAACCACACAGTACGACCGCATCCGCGTTGGCCGCGGCGAGAACAAGAAGTATCTCAAGGTCGATGAGATTGTCTCTATGCCCAAACTGGACGACATCGTGTTCGCAGCATGGGACGTCTATCCCGACAACGCATACGAGAGCGCTATCCACGCCGAGGTGCTCAAGAAGGAGGATATCGAGCCGGTGCGCGACGAGTTGCTGGCTATCAAGCCGCTCAAGGCTGCCTTTGACCACAACTATGCCAAGCGCCTCGATGGCGACAACGTCAAGCAGTGCGCCACCCGTTGGGACATGGTAGAGCAACTGCGTGAGGACATTCGTCGCTTCAAGGCCGAGAGCGGTGCCGAGCGCATCGTCGTCCTCTGGGCCGCCAGCACCGAGATTTATGTCGCTCCCGACATGAAGTATCACGGCACCCTCGCCACCCTCGAGCAGGCAATGAAGGATAACGAGACCGCTTACATCGCCCCGTCGATGTGCTACGCCTACGCCGCCCTCCAGGAGGACGCCCCCTTCATCATGGGCGCCCCCAACACCACCGTCGACATCCCCGCCATGTGGGAACTCGCCGACCAGAAGAAGTTGCCCATCGCCGGCAAGGACTTCAAGACCGGCCAGACCCTCGTCAAGAGCGGCTTTGCCCCGATTATCGGCACCCGTATGCTCGGTTTGAGCGGCTGGTTCTCGACCAACATCCTCGGCAACCGCGACGGCCTCGTGCTCGATGAGCCCGCCAACTTCCGCACCAAGGAGGTCTCCAAACTCTCGACCCTCGAGTCGATCCTCGTCGCCGAGAAGCAGCCGGATCTCTACACCAACTACTTCCACAAGGTGCGCATCAACTACTATCCGCCCCGCAACGACAACAAGGAGGGCTGGGACAACATCGACATCTTCGGCTGGATGGGCTATCCGATGCAGATCAAGATCAACTTCCTCTGCCGCGACTCCATCCTGGCGGCTCCGCTCTGCCTCGACCTGTGCTTGCTCATCGACCTGGCTCACCGCGCCGGCCGCTACGGCACCCAGCGCTTCCTGAGTTTCTTCCTCAAGAGCCCGATGCACGACTATACCAAGGACGAAGTGCCTGTCAATCACCTCTTCCAGCAGTACGTCATGCTCAAGAACGCCATCCGCGAGATGGGCGGTTACGAGGCCGACGAGGAGATCGACTAATCTCTCTGATGACCGCAAAGCGGCACCGCCGCTTTGCGCAACCCTAAAAACGGAGGCGACTGCAATTGCAGCCGCCTCCGTTCGCTAATGATAAAAGATTGTGCCGAGAAAATTTGGAACTCAAGTTTCTAAAGCAGGTTAATCGGTGATTTACAACGCTGTAGGGACGATGTTTGCATCGTCCTCCATTAGTAAATTATATAAAATTTTCAGTCGTCCAAACCCACGATAGTGGGTTACACAAACCCACGAAGTGGGTTTTACAAAAACCCCAGGTTGACACCGCCAGGTGGCTACCTGGGGTGACGGGCAGAATACTTGTATACTGCTACCTCGAAGAGGTTGCACTCT
>JAFTDD010000001.1 GCA_017454355.1 Muribaculaceae bacterium | reverse complement strand
CGGAAACAATCGTTTGTGTGGGACCGCTCGCGCGTGGGCTTGACGCCACACGCGGCGGCTGTCCCACACAAACGATTGTTTTTAATTTTTTATTTTTCGCAGGAGGGAAACTAAATCAACGGGCAAGACGCAAGCCAAGGTTGTAGCTGCGGTACGACGGCGTGCGGCGGCTCCGACACGACACGCGGCAGTTCCCCGCGTTGTAGTACCAACTGCCGCCGCGCTTCACGCGGCTGGAGCCCGCTATTGAGCCGGTCGGATCCGTCTGCGCGGCACCGCTATAACTGCCGTACCAATCCTGACACCACTCCCACACGTTGCCGCTCATGTCGTACAGGCCTAATTCGTTTGCGGCCTTCGTCGCGACAGGATGCTTACCATAATTCGGACTACTTGAACCGACATTATACGCGTTAACATAATACCACGCCACGTCGCCGATGGTGTTGCTGCCGGAGTATTTATAGCCCTGGCTCTGAGTGCCGCCACGGGCCGCGAACTCCCACTCGGCCTCCGTTGGCAGGCGGAATGTCTCGCCCGTCAACGAGTTCAACTTGCTGATAAACGTCTGGCAATCATTCCAAGTGACATACTCCACCGGATAAATGTCACCCTTATTGTAGTAACTCGGGTTGCTGCCCATCACGGCCGTCCACAAGCCTTCGGTAACCTCTGTCTCACCAATCCAGTAGTCGCTCAACGTCACCTGATGTGCCGGTTTCTCGGAATTGTAAGCGTCGCTGCCCTGCTCCGAAGTCGCACCCATCGTGAACGTGCCGCCCGCAACCGCAACCATCTTAAATGTGACGCCGTTCACAGTATAGGTCTTGGATTCGACCTGCGGCTCGTCGTTAAAGGCCGACGGGTCAAGGATGTAGTCAAGCAGCAGGTTCACGTCACCAACGTCGACCTGCTTGTCATCGTTCAGGTCAAACCGCTCTCTGACCGACTGACGACGCATCGCCGTTCAATTCTGTAGTGGCAGCCGAAGTCGCCAGACTTACCGCCAGCATAATTGTCATTAAGGTTGTCTTTCTCATAAAAATAGATATTGTGTTGATAATGTGATATTTCGGTTACCACCGCGGGCCATTGCCCACATTCTATTCACAAAATTAGCAAAATTTCACCACTTCCCGTGTTAAGATATGTTAATTTATCCGGAACACACGCCGCCGCAAGGTGCCACCGCATTTGTTCTCAGACATGAGCCAGCGTTTTGTAGGGACACAATTTATTGTGTCCACCCCCGCGGCACATGGACACAATAAATTGTGTCCCTACAAAATGCTGCTATTCAAGTCATTGCCCACTTTCGGAACCAGAATTCCGTAACTCGAAATTTTCTCTTGAAAATTAACGAGAATTTCCGAAAAATATTAATTATCGCCCGTGAATTTCCGTGAGTTATCGTAAATCTCTCACGTAAAATCCGTAAAGATTTACGTGGATTTACGAAAATTTACGAGATAAAATATTTTTCGTGAATTTTTGATAATTATCGAGAGAGAAAATATCGAGTCTCGAAATTTAGGAAATTCAAAAAATGAAGTTGGCGGACGCCAGGGCGTCGGCACAGCGCTGACCATCGATGGCACTCGAGACGATGCCGCCGGCATAGCCGGCTCCCTCGCCACAAGGATAGAGGCCGGCCACATCGATGTGGCACATGGTGGCCGGGTCGCGCGGAATGCGCAGGGGTGAGGAGGTGCGTGTCTCGACGCCTATAACGACGGCGTCGTTGGTCATGAAGCCGCGCGCCTGACGGCCGAAGGTCTCAAATCCACGCCGCAGCCTCTCGCTCACCATCGGTGGCAGCCAGCGGTCCAACCGCGAGGGCTGCACTCCGGCGGGATAGGACGAGCGAGGCAATTGATGGCTGTCGCGACCGTCGACAAAGTCTTTCATCCGTTGGGCTCCGGCCACCTGGCTGCAACCGGCCATCTCCCATGCGGTGCGCTCCACGTCGTGCTGGAAACGCATCATCGCCAACACGTCTCGCCCCGCATCATATTTGGCCGGTAAATCCTCGGGGTGCAACTCCACCACCATTCCGCTATTAGACCACTGCGTGTCGCGCCGGCTGGGCGACATTCCGTTCACCACCAGCAACTCCTGCTCGCTCGTTGCCGGCACGATGATGCCGCCGGGACACATGCAGAACGAGTAGACGCCACGGCCATTCACCTGTGTGACAAAACTATACTCCGCTGCCGGTAACCACTGCCCACGCCCTGCCGGGTTGTGATATTGTATTTGGTCGATTAAGTGCTGTGGATGCTCCAGACGCACACCAACGGCGATGCCTTTGGGCTGCAGCGCGACGCCGGCGGCATGCAGCATGCGGTAGACGTCACGCGCCGAGTGTCCTGTGGCAAGAATTACCGGTCCGCGCCACTCGCGGCCATCGGCCGTGACCACCCCCTCCACTGCCACCGAGCCGGCAGAGAGCAATAGCCCGGCTACGCGCGTGGAGAAATGCACTTCGCCTCCACAACGCTCGATAGTGCAGCGCATCGCCTCGATGACGGCCGGCAGGCGGTCGCTGCCGATATGAGGGTGGGCGTCAACGAGAATCGCCTCACTCGCGCCGTGCTGCACGAGGATGCCGAGCACGGCCTCCACGCTGCCGCGCTTTTTGCTGCGGGTGTAGAGTTTGCCGTCGCTATAGGCTCCCGCGCCGCCCTCGCCGAAGCAATAGTTACTGTCGGGGGCGACGATGCCCTCGCGCGAGATGCGCGCCACATCGCGCCGGCGCTCGCGGACGTTCTTGCCACGCTCGAGCACTATGGGCCGAATGCCGTGCTCGATAAGGCGCAACGCGGCAAAGAGACCGGCGGGTCCGCAGCCCACGACGATGGCTTGTGGCGCGCCGTCGGGCACCACACGATAGTCGACCGGCGGCACAAGCGGCGTAGAGGACAACGGCTCGTCGACGGCGGCCTGCACGGCCACATTGACCATCACTTGGCGCTGGCGCGCGTCGATTGAGCGACGGGTGACCCTCACTCCCGTCAAGCGACCGATGGCCACACCGAGTTCGCGAGCCACGGCAGCGCGCAACGCATCTTCCACAGCCGCCACGCGCGGCTCAACCCTTAATTGCAATACACAATTCATAATCAATCGTTAGCCAATAGCCGTTATTGTTATTTGCAAAGGTAATCAAAAAAAACGTAAATATAACATCTAACATCTAAAATCTAACATCTAACAAAAAAATTAGTACCTTTGCACTATGAAAGTGAAAAATGACTTTAATTTGACAGGCGTACTGTTTGATTTGGACGGCGTGCTGCTCGACACAGAGGGCACTTACACCGAGTTTTGGAGTGCCGTCGAACGCCGCTACCCCACCGGCATCGACAATTTTGCCCACCGCATCAAGGGCAGCAACCTTGCCACAATTCTTGACACATACTTTCCCGGCGCCGAGTTGCAACGCGAAGTGACCGAGATGCTCGACCGCTTTCAGGCCGGGATGGAGTATCGTTTCTTCCCGGGTGCGCTTGAGTTGCTCGACAGCCTTGCCGCCGAGGGCATTCCCGCCTGCCTGGTGACCAGTAGCGACCGCCTGAAGATGGAGGCCGTCTACGGCCAGCACCTCGACTTCCGCCGCCGCTTTGCCGACGTGGTCACCGGCGACATGGTCACGCGGCCCAAACCCGACCCGCAATGCTTCCGGTTGGGCGCTGAGCGCTTGGGCATCGACATCGGCCACTGTGTGGTCATCGAGGACTCGCTCAACGGCCTGCGCGCCGGGCGCGCGAGCGGCGCACGCGTGATTGGCCTGACCACCACCTGCACGGCAGCCGAGGTGGAGCCGCTGTGCGACCGCTGCCTGCCGACTATCGCCGCCGTCACCCCCGCCATAATAAGGTTGACCGTTGACTGTTTATCTCGTAATTTTTTGTAAATCCACGTAAATCTCTCACGAGAATTCCAGAAAAAATCTCACGTAAAATCCGTAAAAAATGTTGGCCATGCCGCGCCCCCCGGCGCCGGCCACCTAACGACTAACGACTAGCAATATATGACACCAGAAGTATTTGAAAAACTTATCGGGATTCGCGTCCTGCTCAATAGCGACAGTTTCCATGCGGCAATCCGCGGCACGAGCGAGTTTGCCAAACTCGCCGGCGACTACACGTTGCAGGGCGAGATTGACGATGTTGCCCAGAGTTACGACCGCTTGCTCAGGTATATGGCCGACGGCGTGAACGACCCAGAGCGACAGGGCGTGCTGCGGCGGCTTGTCAAGCGCACCTATTCCATCGCGGACCGCGCGGCAATCCGTCTGGGCGACGTGACCGGCTCGCGGGAAGTCTTTTTTGTGCGGCGCGCCGACCTGCGCGCCACCACGCTCGGCGACATCACTGCCGCTCTGAGAGCCGAAGCCTCGCGCATCGACCTGATTAACGAGCTGCCCGAGGCCGAACGCGACGCGCAGGCGCTCATCACCGCCCACGCCGCCCTCGAGCAGCAAGAGACCAACCTCTTTAATAAAATATGGACCACGGTGCCGATGGGCGACGACGACACCCAATTGCTGGCAACAGTCATCGGCGACGACAACCTGCCGCTGCCCACGCGTTGCCTCGTGGTGGCCGCGTGCCTGCTGGGACTGCTCAAGTTCTACGACCCCAACAAACTCGCACTGCTGGCCCAGACCTACGTCAGCGCCGAGAGCGACGAGCTGGCCATGCGCGCGCTGCTCTATTTGGCGCTCGCCATGAGTCTGCACCGCCGCCGCGTGGCGCTGGGCGACTCCTCGCTCGAGCAGCGCCTCGACGCGATGGTCGAGATGCCCTCCTTGGCCGACGACATCGCCATCGTGCAGCAGCGCCTCGCCAAGGCGCGCAACACCGCCAATATCTCGCGACACGTGCGCGACGACCTGATGAACGATATCGCCAAGGTGTCGCCCGACGTGCAGGACCGCCTGCGCGGCATCGCACCCGGCGAGGACGGCGGCATCAACCCCGAGTGGGAACAAGTGATGCGCGACAGCGGCATCGCCGACAAAATCCAAGAGATCAACGAACTGCAGATGGAGGGCAACGACGTGTACGCCGGCTCGTTTGCCCACCTCAAGTCGTTCCCGTTCTTCAAGACGCTGGCCAACTGGTTCCGGCCGTTCCATCTCGACCATAGCCTGCTCATGGGTGACGGCGACAAGGTGATTGCCGAACTCATGCAGCACGCGAGGCTGGGCGGTGGCCTGTGCAACAGCGACCTCTTCTCTTTTGCCATGTCGCTGCGCAGCATGATGACGGCCGCGCGCGACCAACTCGCCAGCACGCTCGCCACGCAGGCCGAGGCTATGGAGCAGGCGCGCGCCGACCGCGTGGCCGAAGACCGCCACCAACGCCGCGACCGCATCGTGGTGGCCTGTGTGCAGGACCTCTACCGCTTCTTCAACGTGTTCTCGCGACGCAAAGAGTTTGCCCCGGCCTTCGACACCGCGCTCGACCTGCGCGACCTGCCCGGGTTGGAGCGTTTCACCCGCCGACCCGAGATGCTCAACGTGCTCGCCGAGTTTTACCTTGCCAACGGCTTCTACGACGACGCAATCTCACACTTCCGCGACCTGATAGAGAGCGAGGACGACACATCGCCGGTGGTCTATCAGAAAATCGGCTACGCCCATCAGCGTATGGGACACTACCGCGAGGCCATCGACAACTACAACCTCTATGACCTGGCCGACGACACCAACGTGTGGACGCTGCGCAACATGGCCACCTGCCACCGTATGCTCGGCGAGCACGACCTCGCTATCGAACTCTACAACCGCATCCTCGCCATCAAGCCCGGCCACCTTGCCACAATGCTCAGCATCGGCCACACGTTGCTCGAGGCCGAGCGCTACGACAAGGCTATGAACCAATATCTGCAGGTGGATCTCACCGAGAACGCCGGACACCGCGCATGGCGGGCCATCGCATGGTGCGCACTGATGATGAGCGACACCGAGCGAAGCATCGCCTACTATGACCGCATCGTCAACCAGGACACGCCCGACGCCGCCGACCACCTTAACCGCGGCCACGCCTTGCTTGTGGCAGGGCGCGTCAAGGAGGCCATCGACGCCTACAGCCTCTGCTGCCGGGCAACAAACGGCGGACCCGACGAATTCCGGCGACTCTTTGAGGCCGACCGCCACCACCTCGTGCGACTGGGCGTTGACCGGACCGATGTGAGCCTGGTCATCGACGCCGCCTCACTGTCAGATGTTAGATGAAAGGTTGACCGTTGACCTTGCCGCGCGCCCTCGCGCCGGCCTGTACGATAAACGGTCAACCACTCAAACACTCAACCTTTATGTTAAATATGCAACTACCACAATTTGATAAAATCAAGGTCGACGACTTTGAACCCACCATCGTCGAGGCCATCGCCGCCCACGACGCCGAGGTTGAAGCAATCGCCTCAAGTGACGAGGCACCAACCTTCGGCAACACCATTCTCGCCCTGGAGCGCAGCGGTGCCGAACTGACCCGCGTGCTCGGCATCTTCTTCCCGCTGTTGGGCGTCAACTCCACACCCGAGATGCAGGCCGTCTCACAGCGCGTCACTCCCCTGCTCTCGCGCCACAGCACTTCGATCACTCTCAACGAGCGCCTGTGGCAGCGCATCCGCACGGCGGCACAGCATCTTGACGGGCTCGACGAGCAAGACCGGCGTTTGGCCGAGAACACGGTGGAAGCATTTGAGCGCAGCGGCGCCACACTCGAGGGCGACGACCGCGACCGCTTCCGCGAGTTGGTCGAGCAACTCTCGAAACTCTCGTTGCAGTTTGAGCAAAACGTGCTCGCCGAGATGGCCGCCTACCAACTTTGGCTCGGCAAGGACGACCTGGACGGCCTGCCGGAAAGCATTGTCGAGGCTGCCCGTGAGGCCGCCATCGAGGCCGGCCGACCTGACCAATGGCTCATCACATTGCAGGCTCCCAGTTTCGGCCCGTTCATGAAATACAGCGCACGACGCGACCTGCGCCACACGCTCTATCTGGCCTACGGCTCGCTATGCTCCACCGGCGACCACTCCAACGTGGCCATCCTCACCCGCATTGCCGCCCTGCGACTGCAACTCGCCCGCCTGATGGGGCACAACACATTCGCCGACTATCGCCTCGAGCGCATGATGGCAGGCAGCCCGCAGGCCGTGCTCGACATGCTTGGCAAACTGCGCGACACCTATCTGCCCGCCGCGCGACGCGAAGTGGACGAAATCCGCGAGTTCGCCGCCCGCGTTGAGGGACACCCGGTCGACGTCATGCCGTGGGACTACAGTTACTACTACAACAAACTGCGCGACGAGCGTTACAACGTTAACGACGAGCAACTGCGACCCTACTTCCCGCTGGAGGGCGTCATCAAAGGCGTGTTCGGCCTGGCCACGCGCCTCTACGGCCTGCGCTTTACACCCATCAACGACGCGCCGGTGTGGCATCCCGAGGTGAGAGTGTGGCGCGTCACCGACGATGAAGGCGACCGCGAGGTGGGCGTCCTCTACGCCGACTTCTTCCCCAGAGCGACTAAACAAAGCGGCGCATGGATGACCAATATCCGCGAGCAGCACGTCGACGCCGACGGCCGCGACATCCGCCCCTTTGTGATGCTCGCCACCAACTTCAGCCGCCCCACCGGCGACAAGCCGTCGCTGCTCACCTTTGGCGAGGTGAACACCCTGCTGCACGAGTTCGGCCACTGCCTGCACGGCCTGCTGTCGCAGGTGCGCCACGAGTCGCTCTCAGGCACCAACGTGCGACGCGACTTTGTTGAACTGCCCTCGCAACTCAACGAGAACTTCCTGCGACACCGCGAGTTTATCGACACCTTCGCCGCGCACTACGACACCGGCGAGGCCGTGCCCGACGCGTTACTCACCGGCAAACTGGCGGCGATGCGCTTCGGAGCCGGTTACGGCTGCGTGCGCCAACTCAGTTTCGGCTACCTCGACATGGCGTGGCATTCCATCACCCGGGAGGTCGCTCCCGAGAACGCGGCTCCATTCGAGCGCGACGCGATGGCGAAGGTGAGCCTGTTCGACCCGGTGGAGGGCTGCATGATGTCGCCGCATTTCTCCCACATCTTCGCCGGAGGATACGCCGCCGGCTACTACGGCTACAAGTGGGCCGAAGTGCTCGACGCCGACGCCTTTGAGTGCTTCGAGCGTGAGGGTATCTTCAACCGCGACACAGCGCGCCGCTGGCGCGAGTGCGTGCTCAGCCGTGGCGACACCGCCGACCCGATGAGCCTCTACGTTGCCTTCACTGGCCACGAGCCACGCATCGATGCCCTGCTGCGCCGCGACTTCGGCGCCTGAACCCACAATAACATTTTATCCCGTCAATTTTCGTATCGTCCCATTTGCGTCAGCAAATGGCTCAACCTCTCAACGCTCAACCTCTCAACGATGATTGGAGATAGAGAATACATCGGAGGCCGCGAATGTATCTTGTATAACGACACCGCCCCAAGGGTGTTGCTGCTGCACGCCCTCAACGTCAAGGAACGCGCCCTGCTCACGCATCAAGTCGAACTCACGGCGGCAGCATTGAGCGGCGTGCCGGCCATCACCGCCGCCTTTGCCATCGGCGACTGGAAGCGCGAACTGCTGCCGTGGCCCGACCCGGCCATCTCGCGCGTGGACGGCGACGGCGAGCACGCCGGCGACACGCTGGACTACCTCACCGAAGGGCTGCTGCCCCACCTCACCGCGCGCTATGGCAACCTGCCGGTCGTGCTGGGCGGATACTCGCTCGGCGCGCTGTTCGCCCTCTGGGCCGCCACGCGGTGCGACCACTTCGATGCCATCGCCGCCGCCTCGCCATCGGTGTGGATCACCGGCTGGCGCGAGTTCGCCGCGGTCAACACGTTCAATGCCAAATGCATCTACCTCAGTCTGGGCGACCGCGAGGAGCACGTGCGCAACACCCACATCGCGCGCGTTGGCGACAACATCCGTTTCACCCACGCGCTGCTGCGGCAACAACTCGGCCACGAGCGTTGCACGCTCGAGTGGAACGACGGCGGCCACTTCGAGCACTTCGCCTCACGCAACGCCCGCGCCTACTCCTGGTGCGCCTCGCGGCTCCTCCCCCCCAAAGAATTGTAGGGCCTCGCCCTACAAAAGGCAAAACACGGGGACGGTTCTTCTGTTTCACCGCGAAGCGGCTGACAACAGAAGAACCGTCCCCGTTCAGAGGCTTAACATTCTGTTATAACGCAAATTAGCGCCGCATTATCCAGCCTCGATGTGGGGACGGTTCTTCTGTTTCACCGCGAAACGGCTGAAAACAGAAGAACCGTCCCCGTGTTTCGAGGCGGGAGATCTTTCAAAAAAATTATTTTTAAAAATTCTCGCCGTCAGGCGACCATCTGTTTCAATGAATTTTCTCAAAAACTAAACAGACGATTGGTCGAACAGTCGATTATTGGCATCGACGTTGGATTGTATAAAAATGCTAAAAATTAGGGAATTCGGGAGGAAAATTTGGCCGATTGAGGAATAATGCCTACCTTTGTCGGACTGTTTTAACTCAAAAACCTAAAAAAACAATTTTATGAAGAAAATCATGACAATGGCGTTGGCCGCGATGATTGGCCTGGGCGCCAACGCGATTCCGGCAAAGCGCTCGGCCGTGACGGTCACGCAGAGCGACGGAACGCAAATCACCGTCACTATGGTTGGTGACGAGTGGCACCACAGTTTCGTCACGGCTGACGGTCTGACCGTCCAGCGTGCCGAGGGCACTAACGATTTCTATTATCGCACTCGCGACGGCATCACCACGCAACGCGCACACGCCGCCGCCGACCGCACCTCGAGCGAACTCTCATTCCTTGCCGTGCAACGCGACAGGCTCACCATGGAGGCCATCGCCACGCCCACACAGCAGAGCAAGAAGACTCGCATGAATGAGCGTCGCCGCGCCAGCCAGACCCCCAGTCTGGGCAGCAACCGCGTGCCCGTTATCCTGGTGCAATACACCGACATCAAGTTCAAGAACAACCACAACCTGGCCACGTTCCAGCAGCAATACCAGACGGGCAACCAGAGCGTGCGCCAATACTTCATCGACCAGAGCAACGAGCAATACGTGCCCGAGTATGATATCTACGGCCCGTACACTCTCAACAACAACCGCGCCACCTATGGCGGCAACGACAGCCAGGGCAACGACAAGGGCGTGGCTCGCATGGTGGGCGAGGCAATCGACAAGGCCGGAGCCGAGATTGACTGGACCAAATATGACAACGACGGCAACGGCGAGGCCGATGTGTGCATCGTCGTGTATGCCGGCGTGGGTGAGGCCCAGGCGTCTTACACCGTGCCCAGCAGCGTGTGGCCCTGCCAGTGGAGCCTGAGCGAGGGCGCCAAGTACAGCGACGGCACCGGCACGCGCTCGCGCAACGGCATCACCATCGACAAGTTTGCGGTCTTCTGTGAGTTGAACGGCGACCGCGACACCAGCACCAAGCTCGATGGCGTGGGCACCTTCTGCCACGAGTTCAGCCACTGCCTGGGTCTGCCCGACTTCTACAAGACCACGGAAGGCACGTCACGCTACGGCATGGACGCTTGGGATCTGATGGACTACGGCTGCTACAACAACGACGGCGACACGCCCATCGGCTACAACGGCTACGAGAAGAACTTCATGGGCTGGCTGGACTACACCGAGCCGGTGCAGAACACCAAGTACACGCTGCCCGTGCTCAACTCCGGCAACGACATGGCCGTGAAAATCCAGAGTCCGCTGCACAAGGACGAGTACTACGTGCTCGAGAACCGCGCCAAGCAGGGTTGGGACCAATATATCGAGGACGAGGGCATGATGGTGACCCACGTCACCTACGTGGCCAGCCGCTGGGAGGACAACACGGTGAACAACAACGCCGTGCAGCTCTTCACCATCATTCCGGCCGACGGGCAGTGCAGCAGCAGCAACAACAACAAGGACCTCTACGGCGAGACCAACCATGAACTCACCGACACCAGTTCACCGGCCGCCGGCCTGAACATGAAGGCCAACGGCTCGCTGGCAAGCAGCACCGGCGCCGCCGGCAAGATGGGTCAGCCCCTCACAGAGATTAACCTCGAGAACGACGGCACCGTCACCTTCTGGTATATGAAGAGCGACGAGCCCACTCCCTCGCTCACCGTCACGCCCAAGTCGCTTAACTTCGGCACCGTAGAACTGGGCAGCGAACCCACCTACATGACCCTCACCGTGATTGGCACCACCCTCACCGGCGACATCACCCTCACCGCGACAGATGGAGAGGAACTCAGCCTGAGCGCCACTACAGTCACCGCCGAGCAGGCAGCCGATGGTGCCGAGGTCGAAGTCGGCTTCACGCCGCTTGCCCTGGGTGAGTACACCGGCACTATCACCCTCTCGAGCGAGGGCGTGGACGATGTGACGGTCGCCGTCAAGGCCACCGTGCAAATGCACCACGACCAGCCGGAGATTGTGCCCACCATCGAGGAGAGCGAAATCACCGCCAACTCGTTTGTCGCCCACTGGACGGCCGTCGACAACGTGGAGAGTTATACCCTGCGCGTGCGTCACGACGAGGAGGTTGAGGATCCGGTCGTGACCGACGAGGACTTCATCCTTGTTGAGGAGTTCGACCCCGAGGTGTTTGACAAGGAGGCCACCACTGACATCGGCCTGCAACTTGACGAGTATATGGCCAACCCGGGCTGGGTGGGCAACACCATCTACAAGATGCCGGGTGCCATCCGCATCGGCAAGAGCAAAGGCACCGGCTACCTCACCAGCCCCGTGCTCGACGTCACCAAGGAGGGCTACACCGTGCTGGTGAGCCTGACCACCTACGCCAACGACACCGAGGTGCCCTTCAAGATTAGCGGCTCGGAAACCGAGCAGGAATTCACCATCAATGGCGACACCGCCGTTGTGGCGCAGTTTGACGTGCTGCCCGGCGCCACCGACTACCGCGTGATGCTCTCGACGACCACCAACAAAAAGCGCGTTGTCATCAACGGCATCGTGGTGCTCAACGGCAAGTACGACATCACGTTTGACGACCTGGCCGGCGACGAGCCGCTCGAGCAGGCAGTGCGCCGCCACGCCACCGCCACTCGCGAGGAGATTTATGAGGGCCTGACCGGGACGTCGTTTGAGGTCACCGGCCTGACTGCTGCCACGACCTACACCTATGACGTGCGCGCCATCTTCACCGACGGCGTGACCGGCGAGTGGAGCGAGGCCGCCACGGTGACCACGCTCAACGACGTGCAACCTGCCAACCCGTTTGATGTGAACGGCGACGGCAAGGTGGACGTGGGCGACGTGAACGCCGTGCTCGAGGC
The DNA here is from genome assembly GCA_017454355.1 of Muribaculaceae bacterium. Classification (GTDB taxonomy): domain Bacteria; phylum Bacteroidota; class Bacteroidia; order Bacteroidales; family Muribaculaceae; genus Sodaliphilus. Next base: position 42,447 of record JAFTDD010000001.1, on the reverse strand, counting down.
AATCCTCAGCGAGAGCACCGACACCAAGTTTGACGTCAACAACGACACCCGCATTGATGTGGGCGACGTGAACGCTATCCTCGACGCCATCCTCAACGCCTCGGCCGGCAGCGAGGAGTAATCGACTACACTCTTACGAGACTTCGTCTCGCCATACAAAACGAGGGTCGCAAATATTGCGACCCTTTTTTGTTGATTATTGCTTGCAATTAAAAAAATATTATTAACTTTGCGACATTGAAATATCAACCTTATAATCAATCAACTATTATGAACGACGGTTACAACAATCAAGGCTACAACAACCAGGGCTACGGACAGCAGGGTTACGGACAGCAGGGTTACGGTCAACAAGGCTACGGCCAGCAGGGTTACGGTCAACAGGGCTACGGTCAACAGGGCTACGGTCAACAGGGCTACGGCCAGCAGGGTTACGGTCAACAGGGCTACGGTCAGCAGCAGCAACAGTATTATGGCCAGCAGGGCTATCAGCAGCAGGCCTACGGACAGCCGCAGCAGCCTTACGGCAACCAGGGCGGTCCCAAGCGCGAACTGCCGCAGATGGACTTCATGACGGCGGTCACAACGGTGGTCAAGGACAAGTACTTCGACTTCAACGGCCGCGCGCGCCGCTCGGAGTATTGGTGGTTTGTGCTGGCCAACTTCGCGTTAGGGTGTGTGCTGGGTATTTTTGACTACTTCATCGGCTTCCAGTTATTCAGCGGTTTGGCGAGCCTCGCGTTATTGCTGCCCAGCCTGGGTGTGGCGGCGCGACGCCTGCACGACATCGGCAAGAGCGGTTGGATGCTGCTGATTGGTTTCATTCCGTGTGTGGGATTGATCCTGCTCATCATTTGGCTGACCAAGGACAGCGACCCGCAGACCAACGAGTACGGCCCATCGCCGAAGTACGTTTGATCCAATAAGAGATATAAGAGATATAAGAGATATAGGAGCAATGGGAGATATAAGAAACTACCCCATTGCTCCTATTGCTCTTATTTCTCCTATCGACTTATTCGCCGGGCAGGATGGAGGCGAGATACTTCAGTTCGGCGACGGCGAAGTCGCGGTTGGCGTCATCTCGCAGCAGTGACCGCAACATCTTGCGAGCCTCATCGTAGTCTCCAAACTCCACCAGGGCCCATGCGCGGCAACGCCTCATGAAGTTGACAAAATCAATCAACTCCTCCGGCATATCGTCGTTGTTGTCGTAGGCCTCGTTGATATCGTTGCGAAACCGCTCCAACTCGTCGAACAGGCGCAAGTCGCGCGCACCGGCCAATGCGACGAGCCACTCGCGGGCATGGGCGATGCGTCCGTCGCGCGCAAACGGAGAGATATATTTGAGGGCGGTGTCGTAGAGGCCGAGCTTGTTGGCGGCCATTGCCACGAAGTAACAGGCCGAGGCGTAATGTCGGCAATAGGTGCTGTCGCCGTTATAATATCCCTTGCGGGTGAGGTCGCATGCGGTCTCGAGCATCAACAGCGCGTCCAGCCACCGCTGCTCGAGCAGAGACTTGCGCCCCCAGTAGAGCAGCGAGGCGGCGAGGGTCTCGTTGCGGCTGAACACGTAGAGTTGCTCCTCCTCGGTGGTCAGGTCCTCGCCGGCGGCCTCCTTGCGCTCAATCTCGCCGATGATATAGTCAAACTCGGCTTTCATCTTGCTTGGGTCGGCATCAATTGCCACGAGCGAACAGAGGATGTCGCCGGTGCGGACGCCCTCGCCGCCGTAGTGCCGCATGGGCTCACGCGCCACGAAGTTCCTGGCGGGGGTGATTACCACATTCATCATCGCATATCGAGCTGTGCCTTGAGCGGCCACGGGCGAGAGCGTGATTTCGATCATCATGGGCGCGTCTTCATCGCCCACGGTGTATTCAACCACAAGATGTATCCACTGCAGCAAGGCGTCATCGTTGAGCGGCGCGGTGACGACGTAGTTGTGAATCTCGGTCGCATTGTCGACGATGACCGCCTTGGCCGCCGAGGTGCAGATGGTCAGGCGGCGATAAATCACGGCGCCATGCGCCTCGATGGTGTCAACGAGGCGCCCGACTGAGAGGGCGGAGTCATGCAGAGAAGCGAGGCGATAGGCCATAGGCTGAGAGCCGGCGGGCGCTGCCGCGTCGGCATGCTCGAGATGTCGCATTTCCTGCTCGCGGGTGAGTGCCATCAGGCGTTCGTTTGCCGCCGACGCGCTCTCGGGGTCGCTGCTTTGCTGTTCATCTGCCTCCTTCTCAAGTTGCTTGTACAGTTCCACGAAGTCGCGTTGCACGACAAAGAAGTCGGTCAACAGTTCGTCAAGTTGGCCATCGTCACCCACCGCAAGCAGGAACGCCTGCAGGTGGACGTTGATATCATCCTTCTCACCATCAGGGATATAGAGAACCTTAAATTTATTCAGGGCCACGTTACCGCGGTTGCAGGCCTGCCTGACGAGTTCGAGCCGCGACATAGGCGCCGACATGATGCCGGGCAGCGACAACTCGACGCCTGCCACGTCGTCACGAACTATCGCGACAAAATGTCCACCTTGATAGTCAAAGAAGTAGAGGTCGAGTTGCCTCTCGTCGTTGCGCTGCTTGGTGTAGAGGCAGCCGCGTTGCTTGAGAAACTTGCGGAGCATACGGATTGCGTCGCCGGCGCGAGGGGGCTCACGCAGCGACTTGACTCGCGATATTATGTTCTTGAGTTTATCAATCATATAGAGTAAATTGCTTTTCAAAAAAGTACGTGCAAATTTTGTGCCACACGGGGACGGTTCTTCTGTTTCAGCGCGAAGCGGCTGACAACAGAAGAACCGTCCCCTTTTAGAGGCATAACATTCTTTTATCACGACTGTTACCACCGCATCTTCCGCCTCGATGTGGGGACGGTTCTTCTGTTTCAGCGACAAGTCGTGAAACAGAAGAACCGTCCCCGTGTCTCAAGAACCGTCCCCGTGTCTCACTTTGTACTTCGTACTTCAGAAGGTGTAATAAACCGCGGCAGTGGCTTGCAGATGGCCGTCGCGGGTGCCGTAGCCCGGCACAAACCAGGGGCGTGCCGCATCGCCGTTCTTGCAACTGAACATCAAGTGGTAACGCAACATCCAACCGAGCGACACGTGGCCCGCGATTTTCACCTTGATGCCCGCCAACAACTCGCCCCAAATGGCTGTGGAGCGTTGCCCGGTAATCTCAAGTTCGGCATCTTGTCGCCAATAATAGTCGCGTATGGTGACGTCGGTCACCTCGTAACTGAACGGCGACAGGCCGAAACGCAGTCCCACGAGCAGTTGATAGGCCGGTTCGCTCTTGAACAGGAAATTATAGTTTGCTCCCAATTTAAAGTAGGGCGACACTTTGCCGCGATAAGTGAAGTTGCCGTCATCTGGCGTCAGTTTCGCCCGGCCGATGCCCAGTTCGGCCACCGGTTGCAGGCGGTTCCACATGTTGAGTGTCACACCGGCTCCCACGCTGCAATATTTTTGTCCGCAGGCCATCAGCAGCAGGTCGAGCCAGTCGATGTGCACGGCGATGTCGGTCAGTCGCGGATAACGCTTGTAGGACCGTTTGATCGAGTCCTCGCGCGCCTCACGCTCGGCGGCCAGCGTGTCGCCGCTGAGGTACTGCTCCACGAGTTTGTCGCTGGTGCCGCGCGCCGGAGGCATCACCACGTTGTTGTTCTGCCCCACGGGCGTGACAACGCGGCGGCGGTCGGGTTCCTGGGCTGTTGCCACAGCCGACATCATCGCCATTAGCAACGCTATCGCTATTGAAAGTCTACTCGGTCTCATTTGGCAGGAACAGGCGGAAGTTCACCTGCGACACGTTGGTTATCGTTGGGGTGGCCACGGCCACGCTGTCGAGGATATGGTTAGTGGCCGACAAGTCGTCGATGTCGTAGTAGTACATCGCTCCACACTCGCGCGAGGCAAAGTAGGGCCTTGCCGCATACCGCACGGTGAGCGTGTCGGTGAGGTGGCTATAAGTGGTCACCGTATTGCCGGTCTCGCCGTCAACACCCTCCTGGGCGATGGTGAAGCGCAGGAAGTATTGGCACTCACTCTCACGCGGCGCCAGAGGCATATAGAACTCGCTCACGGTGGTGCTGTCAACAATCAGACTGTCGCCGGCAGCCCCTATGCCGCCCACGGTGAGGCCGCTCACCGCGACGGCTGTTGTACCACCCTTGTAGTAGAACCGCGCCATGGGCAACGCGCTGCGCTGGTCATAGCACGTGTCGTCGCCACACGCGGCCAAAACCGCAATGAGGCCAACCGCAACAATAAGTAATACAGCACGAAAACTCATGGTCAACTCATGGATATTCATGTTAACACTTCAGTCGATGGCCTCGGCAATCTCGAAGTTGTTGCGCGAGGGCGAGTTGCGGATAATCAGTTCGCCCAGGAAGCCGGTCAGGAACAACTGCGTGCCCAGTAGCATCGCCGTGAGCGCCAGATAGAAATAAGGCGAGTCGGTGACGAGCGGGTGCGGCGTGCCGTCGATGATGTGGCTTAACTTGATGCTGCCCACCACTATCACCGCGATGAAGCCGACAAGGAACATCAGGCTGCCCAGCAACCCGAAGAAGTGCATCGGCTTGACGCCAAACTTGGCTTGGAACCAGAGCGTCAACAGGTCGAGATAACCGTTCACAAAGCGGTCGAGGCCAAACTTGGTGGTGCCGTACTTGCGGGCCTGATGATGGACCACCTTCTCGCCGATGCGTGTAAAGCCGGCATTCTTGGCCAAATAGGGCACATAGCGATGCATATCGCCGTACACCTCGATATGCTTGACCACATCGAGGCGATAGGCCTTCAAGCCGCAGTTAAAGTCATGCAGGTTGTCGATGCCGCTCACCCATCGCGCCGTGGCGTTGAACAACTTGGTGGGAATGGTCTTGCTCAACGGGTCATAGCGTTTCTTTTTCCACCCGCTCACCAGGTCGTAGCCCTCCTCCTTAATCATACGGTAGAGTTCGGGAATCTCGTCGGGACTGTCTTGCAGGTCGGCGTCCATAGTGATGACAACATCGCCTTGGGCACGGTCAAAGCCCACATAGAGAGCCGGCGACTTGCCGTAGTTGCGGCGGAAGGACACGCCCTTGAATGCCGCGTTCTTCTCGTGCAGACCCTGAATTACCTGCCACGACCCGTCGGTGCTGCCATCGTTAATCATCAGCACCTCATAGGTGAAGCCATGCTCCGTCATCACCCGCTCAATCCATTGCGCCAGTTCGGGCAGCGACTCGGCCTCGTTATATAGCGGAATTACAACCGAAATATCCATTTAGTAGTTAGTCGTTAGTCAATAGTCGATAGTCGATAGAGTTTCTAGAGTTTCTAGAGTTCCTAGAGTTCCTAGATTTTCTAGGATTTCTAGGGGTTTCTAGAATTTCTATTCTTAAAATTAAGTGCAAAGGTAAGCATTAATTTGCGTGTTACCAAAAAAAGCGATAACTTTGCGACCGACTAACGACTAACGACTTGTAATGACTACTATCGCTCAACGATTAATTCTCATTCTTATAACCGGCATAGCGCTCGTGGCAACTTCTTGCGGCGGCGACGTTGCCCGGCAACGCAAACAGGCCGCCCACTATACGGCCATCGACAGCATCGTGGTCGGCATCTCAACCATCGACTCTCTCGCCGTGCTCGAGGCGCAATGGCAGCAGCAAGGCGACCTCACCGGAGTGATGCTCGCCAGCCAACGCCTGGGCAAACTCTACCGCAACAACTCTCGTTTTGAGGAGGCGGTCAACGCCCATAGCCGCGCCCTTGACGCCGCGCTGCAACTGGCCGACACTATCGAGGCGGTGCGCGCCTCCAATAACTTGGGCACAGACTACCGTCGCATGGGGCAGATGGAGCGCGCCATGCACTGCCACTATCAGGCACTCACACTCTGTGACCTGATGAGTGACAAGACGAGCGATGTGGCCGTCAAAAACCACGTCATCTCGCTCAACGGCTTGGGAAACATCTTTATGACGCTCGAGAACTATGAACTCGCCGACAGCGTGCTGCGAGCCGCCCTAAACGGCGAGCAACGTCTGGGCAGCGATTTGGGGCAGGCAATCAATTACGCCAATCTGGGAGCCATTCACCAGCATTATGGCCGCACCGACTCGGCGTGGGCCTACTACCGCCGTTCTCTCGAACTCAACACGCGAGCCGGCTCACAACTCGGCATCGCCTTGTGTCACAATTACTTCGGCTCGCTGCTTGAGGAAGCCGGAAAACTCGACAGTGCCCTGGCAGAGTACACCGTAGCACACGACCGCCTCGCCTCGACCGACGACCGTTGGCACTACCTCGAGGCTTGCCTCTCCATCGCGCGCGTCAAACTCGAGCAAGGCAACACCGGCGATGCGGCCACCTTTATTAACCGCAGCGCCGGCATCTCTGCCGAAATCGGTTCGCTCGAGCATGAGGCGGTAGTTGAAGACCTCAAACACCGGCTCGCCGCCAGCCGCGGTGACAATGCGGGTGCCCTGGCCCACTACAAGCGCCACATCGCCCTGATGGACAGTGTGCAAGGCAACCAAAACCTCAACAACCTGCTCAAAATGCGCGTTAACTACGAGCGCGAACTGCGCCAGATGGCCATCGACAGTCTCCACAACGAGTACACCGGTGACATCAGCCGGCGCAACACCGCCCTCGTCATCGGCACCCTGATTCTGCTGCTGGCCCTGGCGGCAATCTCGTTCCTGCTATACTCGCTGCGCCTGAGGGCCCGCAACCAGAAACTGCTCGAACAGATGGACCGCACACGCAGCGACTTCTTTACCAATATCACCCACGAGTTCCGCACACCCCTAACCGTGATTAACGGCGTGGCCGACGACATCGCCCGCACCAGCGACGACCAGGCCACAGTGTCGCGCGCGGCAGCCATCAGCCGTCAAGGCAACAACCTGCTCGCGCTCATTACCCAACTGCTCGACATCAGCCGCGTGAAGAACGCCATCGGCAACGCCGAGTGGCGCCACGGCGATATCGCCGCCTATTTGGCCATGGTGGTCGAGGACATGCAGGATATGGCCTCACGCAAGAATATAGAATTGTCCTATATTCGGCCGGACGCCGGGGTCAAAACCGACTTTGTGCCTTACTACGTTAACCGCATTGTGGCCAACCTGGTGTCCAACGCGGTGAAGTTCACGCCGGAATTTGGCAGCATCACCGTCTCGACACGCGACACCGGCGGCAACGTCATCATCACCGTGGCCGACACCGGCATCGGCATCAAGCCCGACGAGGTGCAACATGTGTTTGACCCGTTCTTCCAGGCCCACGACAATGACCACATTTACGGCACCGGCCTGGGCTTGCCGCTGGTCAGGCAGATGGCCGAAGCCATGGGCGGCAGTGTGGCAATAGAGAGTGTCGTTGCTGGCGGCACGACAATCACCGTCAAACTACCGGTGAGGCAAACCGGTTATCAACCGCTCGACAACGACACCGCCGCAGCCACACGACGCGCCGCGGCAGCCGGCATGATGGTCCAGACGCCTCCCGAGGCCGATGAGGGATGGGAGCCTTCAGACGGCAACGACAGCCAGCGGCCACGCGTACTCATCGTTGAGGACAATGCCGACGTGGCACGTTATGTCGCCTCTCAACTCGAGCAACTCTACGACCTCACCATTGTGGCAAACGGCCGCGACGCCCTGGCGCGGGCAAGGCAACTCATTCCGGACATCATCGTTACCGACCTGATGATGCCGGGTGCCATCGACGGCCTCGCCCTATGCCGGCAAGTGCGAGCCTCGCAAGTGCTGGGACATATTCCTATCGTGGTCGTCAGCGCGCGCAGCACGTCCACCGACCGCATCGCCGGTATCGAAGCCGGCGCCGACGCTTACCTCTACAAGCCTTTTAATGCCGACGAGTTGCGCGCAGTCATAGCCAATCTGCTCGCCCAGCGGCAACAACTGCGCGAACGCTACACCAACCCCGACGCGGCAACTGCGGCTACGGCAATCGATGCGCCGCCCTTCGCCTCAGGCGACACCTCTTTCATTGAACGCTTCACCGGCATCGTGGGCAGCGAGATGGACCGCGGCGCCGAAGGCTCACTGGAGGTGGCACACATCGCAAGACAACTCAACATGAACCCGGCTCAACTGCGCCGCAAAATTCTGGCGCTCACCGGCCGAAACACGACCACGTTCATCGCGGACCTGCGCATCTCGCGCGCCAAACACCTGCTCACCTCTCAACCCGAATTGTCGATAGCCGATGTGGCCGCCGCCTGCGGCTTCGCCGACCAAGGTTACTTCTCGCGCATCTTCAAGCAACATGAGGGCATAGCCCCACTGCAATACCGTACGAAGTACGAGGTTAAACCTATAAACGACTAATAACTAACGACTAACGACTAAAATGTACTTCTGTGACAACTGCGGCAGCCCCGTTTCGGACAACTCTCACTACTGTCCCAACTGCGGCGCGCCAATCATCATCCGCAGCGGCTCGATGCCTAAACGGCGACGACGCGACGGCACCGAGTTCAATCCGTGGGTAATCCTGGCGCTGGTGGTCATTGGCGCCGGCCTTTGGCTATGGTATTACCGGTCCTCACACAACCGCGCCACCACACCACCGCAGCCTGCAACAACAATCGTCGTTGCAGACAGCGCCACCACACCCAAGCCAACCGTTACCGACAGCACCCGCGCCATAATACCTATAGACACATTCGACACAACTGCCACCCTTGACGAGCCCCTTGACACCTTCCCCGCCGACCTACAACCCGAAATCTGGTAAAATGGAAAAATTATGAATTAGGAATTATGAATTATGAATTATTTTTTGTACCTTTGCGGCGCTTTTTTAACACAAGCATCCGTGTGATGGGAAATTAAGGAAGCAACAGAGACACTTAATTTTTAGTAACACAATCATTTAACAAACAGAATGAAGACATTCAAGCTGAATGCCGAGCCGCGTACGGCTCTGGGTAAGAAGGCAACCAAGGCGTTGCGCAAAGAGAACAAGATTCCCGTGGTGCTCAATGGCGGCAAACTCGTTGAACTTGACAAGGACGGCAACTATGCCGGCACATTGCTGCCCGGCGAGAAGGTTGTGCCCGTGGGCCGCGACGGCAAGGCCATCATCACCACTGACCTGCAGGTGAACTTCGCCGACATCCGCAAGCTCATCTACAGCTCGGACGTGTTTGCTATCGAACTGACCTTCAACGGTCAGACCCGTATGGCCGTCCTGAAGGACATCCAGTTCCACAAGGTGAGCGACGCCATTCTCCACATCGACCTGCTCGAGGTCAACGACCAGAAGCCCGTCATCGTTGAGGTGCCCGTCCACGTTGAGGGTCACGCTGCCGGTGTGAAGGCCGGTGGTAAACTTTATCTCAACCTCAAGAAGGTGAAGGTGAAGGCTATCTATACCCAGATTCCCGAGACTATTATGGTCGACGTTACCGAGTGCGCTATCGGTCATGCCATCAAGGTGGGCGACCTGCACTTCGACAACTTCGAACTCGTCAACCCCAAGGATCTCGTTATCGCCGGTGTGCGCACCACGCGTGCCGCCAAGGCTGCCGCCGATACCGAGGAGGCCGAGGCCTAATCCCAATTCACAATTCACAATGCATAATTCACAATTACGCATTGTGAATTGTCTAATGTGAAATTAAAATGAAGCACTTAATTGTTGGCCTGGGTAACATCGGGGCAGAGTACCAGGGTACCCGCCACAATATCGGTTTCACAATATTGGATGCCCTCGCGGGGGCATCCAATGTTGTTTTTTCCACGGCTCGTTACGGCGCCGTGGCTCAAATGCGTGTCAAAAACCAGCAATTGGTGTTGCTCAAGCCGTCCACCTACGTCAACCTCAGCGGTGACGCCGTGCGCTACTGGCTGCAACAAGAAAACATCGACCTGCAACACCTGATAGTTGTGCTGGACGACCTGTCATTGCCCTTCGGCGCAATCCGCCTCAGGCGCAGCGGCAGCGACGGCGGTCACAACGGCCTCAAGCACATCGACGCCACGCTGGGCACCAACGCCTACGCGCGACTGCGCTTTGGCATCGGCAACGACTTCCCGCGCGGAGCACAAATCGACTACGTCCTGGGCTACCCCACCCCCGAAGAACTCGCCATCCTGCCCGAGCGCGCCGCCGTGGCCGTCGATGCCATCAAAGCAGCCGTGCTCAGCGGCATCGACTTCGCCATGACCCACTACAACAACAAGTAAATCAAAGGGGTTGAGAGGTTGAGCGTTGAGAGGTTGAGCCATTTGCTACCGCAAATGGGAATAAATGTAGGGCCTGGCCTTGGCCTGGCCGCTCCGGAGTCAAAATCCATAATCCCCGAGCGCGATAGCGCGAGGCTCAACCACTCAACCGCTCAACCCCTCAACCTCTCAACGCTCAACCCCTCAACCTCTCAACGCTCAACCTTTCATCATAATTAATGGAAGCAAGGATTGACAAGTGGCTATGGGCCACACGCGTGTTCAAGACACGGACTCTGGCCACCGACGCGTGCCGCCTGGGGCGCGTCACCATCGATGGTATGAACGTCAAAGCGTCGCGCACCGTCAAGGCGGGCGACGTCATCGAGGTGCGCAAACCGCCCATCACGCTCACGCTGCGCGTGGTCGCCATTCCGGCTAATCGCGTGGGAGCAAAACTCGTGCCTGATTATCTGGAAGACCTCACCACGCCCGAACAGCGTGAACTGCTCGAGATGGCGCGCATCAGCGGCTTTGTCCGCCGCCAGAAAGGAATGGGGCGCCCCACAAAAAAGGAAGGCCGCGAGATGAAACAATTCACCGAGGAAGCCTTCTTTGGCTTTGATGACCTCGACGACCTTGACGATGAATCTATCACATGACAACACGCGAGGCTACTCAATTGATAATGCGACGTCTAACGCCGCTCTACGGTGCCGACGAGGCGCAAGCGATGATGCGCGACATCATGCTCGCCGTCGTCAACTACTCGCCGGTGGACATCGTGCTGCGCGAGCAGAGCGAACTGCCCGAGTTCGCGCCGCAGCGTTTGCGGGAAATCCTTGACCGTCTGGAGCGGCACGAGCCGCTACAGTATGTGCTGGGCACCGCCCGCTTCCACGGCATGGACTTCAAGGTCACACCGTCCACCCTCATTCCGCGGCCCGAGACCGAAATGCTCGTCGACATGATTGTGGACGACTGTGGCGACCGCACCGACCTGCGTGTGCTCGACATCGGCACAGGCAGCGGCTGTATCGCCATCGCGCTGGCGCGCGCGCTGCGCTTCCCCACTGTCGACGCCATCGACATCAGCGAGCAGGCCCTCGCCGTGGCACGCGACAACGCCAGCCGCCTCAAGGCCACCGTCAACTTCCGCCAGGCTGATGTTCTCGCCCCGGTCAACGGTCAACGGTCAACGGTCAACCTTTCCACTTATGACATCATCGTGAGCAACCCGCCATACGTGATGCAAAGCGAGGCCGCGACAATGGACGCCAACGTGCTCGACTATGAGCCACGCAGCGCCCTTTTCGTCCCCGACGACGACCCGTTGCTGTTCTACCGAGCCATCGCAACCCTCGCCATGACGGCACTCACTCCACAAGATGGACACAATGAATTGTGTCCCTACAATGGCGGCCGCCTCTACTTGGAAATCAACCCGCTGTTGGCTAACGAAACCCTCACACTCCTGAAAGACAGCGGCCTCACCGACTGCCGCCTCCACCGCGACCAATACGGCCGCCTCCGCTTCGCCACCGCCTCCCTCCCCTCTATCTAATGCTACACACCCAAAGCCGGCAATGGATTATGGAGGACATTGACGATTTTATCAACCATCGCAAACACGAGGAGCAAAAATGACACCGGAAATTACTCAAGATAATCTCTACCTGCTGTTGCCCTCCAAAGTGGCTTGGCTTGTTGATATGCTACATCATCATCAAGGACTGAGTATTGTTGCTGCAATCAGAAAAATTTATTCATCAACAACTTATTCCGGTTTGGAAAAAGAGGCCACAAAAAAGTGGCATCTCGGTCCGGTGGCACTCTACGAAGAACTCACCGAAAACCAATAAATGCCACGCATCAAGTTCCTTTTAACATGAATTATGCGGAACACGGGGACGGTTCTTCTGTTTCACCGCGAAACACGGGGGCGTTAGTTTCACGCGATGATTGGGCGGGGCTAAAGCCCCTTTTTCCCAATCATCTCATGAAACTAACATTGTTTTATTTCATTTTTATTTTTTGCAGGAGGGAAACTAAGACTAACGGGCAAGACGCAAACCGAGGTTGCGGTACCAGTACGACGTCTCGAAGGCGAGCCGGTTCGACACGCGGCAGTCCTCCGCGTCGCCGTTCCAGCGGCCGCCGCGGGCCACGCGGCTGGAGCCCATAGTGGGGCCCGTCGGATAGACAACGGCACCGTTGCTATAGTTGTCGAGCCAATCCTGGCACCATTCCGCCACATTGCCGCTCATGTCGTACAGACCCAACTCGTTCGCGGCCTTCGTCGCCACCGGATGCTTCACGTTGCCGCTGTTGCGGGAGTACCACGCCACCTTGTCGATTTCGTTGCTGCCGGCATACTGGTAGGCCTCGCTCTTGGTGCCGCCGCGGGCCGCAAACTCCCACTCGGCCTCGGTCGGCAAACGGAACGTCTCGCCCGTCAACTCGTTCAACTTCGTGATAAACGTCTGGCAGTCTCCCCACGAGACATTATCAACCGGATGGGTGGCGCCGCGCGCGTAATAGCTCGGGTTGGTGCCCATCACCGCCGTCCATAGCGCCTCGGTCACCTCGGTCTCGCCGATGTGGAAATCAGGCACTTTCACTTGATGGACGGGCGTGGCGACTCCTTCCTGCCCCATCATGAACACGCCGCCCTGCACGCCTTTCATCTTGAACTTGACGCCGTTCACGGTGTACTCCTTGTCTTCGGGCAGGATGCGCACCAGGGCACCCTCGCCGCTGAGGATATACTCGAGCACGCTGTTCACGTCGCCCACGTCCACCTTGCCGTCGTTGTTGACGTCCAACGACTGGGTTTTGCCGCCGGCGAGGATGTCGGCCAGCACCAAGTTAACGTCACCCACGTCGACCATGCCGTCGCTGTTGCAGTCGCGGCCGCCGCTCCACTCCTGTTCGCTCGCCACGTCGTAGAAGCCCCAGTAGGCAGATTGCGCGTAGGCCGACTTCGCCGCCGTGGGCACAATCACCACCTTGTTATAGTCACCCAGCATATTCGCGCCGCTGGCCGGCACCGTGGTCGCCAGCACCCGCACGTGGTCAAAGCCCTCGCAACCGGCAAACGCCTCCGCCCCTACGCTCGTCACACTCGCCGGCAACGTCAGCGCCGTCAATCCCGAGCACCCCATGAAGGCACCGTCGCCAATCGTCTGAACTTTATCAGGAACCGACAACGACTTTATCGGCAGGTTCTGGAATGCATATGCGCCGATATTGCTCAATGTGCTTGGCAACGACAAAGACTTCACAATCGTTCCGTCAAAGGCATAATTTCCTATACGGGCGACATTGTTTCCCAGCGTGAGCGACGCCAATGAGGCGCAGTTCTGAAATGCCGCATTGCCGATGGAGGTTGTTGCGTTCGGAATCTTCACCGTTTTAATTGCCGCGCCGAAAAAGGCCCGGCCGCCGATGGTCTCGACGGCGTTGCCCAGTGTCAGGGTCGCCAGCGCCGTGCAGCCGTCGAAGGCCGAGGCGCCGATGGTTGTCACCGAGTTGGGCACGGCGACGGTCTTGACGGAGGTGCAGCCGCGTGCCATGCGGGCCGGCAGTTCGGTGAGCGACGATGGGAGAGTCAACGCCGAGAGTGACGAGCAGCCGTCCAGCAGCCCCTCCCCCACCGTGAGCAACGATGTGGATAGCGTGACGGACTTCATTGCCGAGCAGCCGTTGAACACGTTCGCGCCGAGCGTGATCACCGTCGACGGCAACGCCACCGCCGAGAGGCGAACACATCCGGCAAACGCGTTGTCGCCCACAGCGATGAGGCCGGAGGCAAACGTCACATTAACCAATGACTGACAGTTGTAAAACGCACGGTCGCCGATGTAGGTGACCGACGACGGCACACTCACCATCACAAGCGACTTGGCTCCGGCAAAGGCGCCTTGACTAATCATCGACACCGTCATGGGGATGCCGTCAAGGGTGAGCGATGCGGGAATCTGCGCCACCGCAAGGCCGGGGTAATTCTCGCCTTGCTGCGGCAGGCTCACCACATTCACCATGTTGCTGCCCGGCACCACCTCATAGGCGATGCCGCCCAAGATAAAATCATAGGCGCGCGCCAACTGTGGCGCTAAGCACAACACCAACAGAGAAAACAGGATTTTGTAAAAGTTTTTCATAGAAACTATAGGATTAAAAGTGATACTTACTCTGCTTACTGCAAATATTACTACCGAGTAATGTTTTTAAACATGAATTACCATGAATTATTCATGAATTATTGAGCACACTTTAAAAAGTGAATAGTCCCATACCGCAAATTATTTTTTACATGAATATCCATTAATACTCATTAATCATAGTCGCATCGCTATTTTGGGATAAAAATTAATGGATAATTTATGGACATTCGTGTTAAAAAATCAGCGGCTATTTGCAGTGAACACAGATAATTACACCATAGGCTGCCTATAGTTTCCCCGGAGTCGGCACGATTGGTTAACAAAAAAAGACGTGGGATACTGCACCTTATCTGCTTATCCCACCATCAGGCTCTCGCATGGCCTTGTTCCGAGATAAGCAACGCCGGCCAGCCCACGCCTGTTAAGCATATATGACACTACACGGCGGCAGCCTCGCGGCAACCGAGTGCGACGACAGATATACGCCCAAAGCGCGGACGTCACGTTGCCGTTTCTTCCGGAACAATGAATTTGCGAGATTCGATAGTGGAAGAAAACGTTAAAGTAAACGTCCTTTACAATAATGTATTGACCCACCCGCCCAAAGAGGACCGGCCGATCGCTTGCAAAATTACTGCATTTTTTTCATTCACACAACACTTTCCCGGGAAAATGAGAGAAAGAAGATGGATTTCCTCACCACCGCCTCTCTATTTTAGCGGGGCGAGGGAAACTATTTTTCCTAGGGTTCCTAGGGTTCCTAGTAAAACTAGGGATTCTAGGAATTCTAGGGATTCTAGGAATTCTAGGAATTCTAGGAATTCTAGGAATTCTAGGAATTCTAGGGATTCTAGGGATTCTAGGGATTCTAGGGATTCTAGGGATTCTAGGGATTCTAGGGATTCTAGGGATTCTAGGGATTCTATAAATTCTATGGGCAGAGTCTATTGGGCTCCGGGATGGCGGGATTGGGTGAGGAGGACCTCAAGATGGTGGTTCTCGGCAAGAAGACGGTTAATTTCTTGCTCTTTTACTGACAGTTGTTGCCTCAGGCTCTTTACTTGATCACGCAGTGCCTGCAGTTCGTTATCGATATTTTGGCGATAACCGGTGCGAGCGGCATACATCCTCTCGCGGATACCGCCCTGTGTGATAAATTGCGTTTCTAGTCCCTTGAGATAAGAAATCATCATTTTGTCGGTCATGTGTAACAGGGTTAGTGCCACATTGCAAAACTCTTCCGCATCCCACTTTTCAAAATAACGCTTATAATCATCAACTCTGTTGCGGGAACGGCAGTAGTTAAGCATCTCCTCATAACGAGGATGAGCAGCATCCCACAACGACAGATTACGGGTTAAAATATAGTCCTCATAGTCTGCCCTTACTTCCTCAAGAGAAGAACGGGCTACGTTAATCAGTTTTAATTGAAGTTCAGTGGACGTGACACCGTCGGCGAATCCCTCGACTATGTTTTGCTTGCCGCTACGCGCTGCCTGAATGATTTGGTCAACCGTGCGGTCTTTTCGTGCGACATAATATTTATGGGCGAAATAGTAAGTCATAGCATAAATGACTTCTGATTTCTGATAGAAATAGAGTTCTCTGTATGGCACTTGATTTCTCAAAACGCGAGGGATGTCGTTCTCGTCCATAGTAATGATTTTATTGAGGATAATTTTTTAGAAAAACTAGGGCTCCTAGAAAAACTAGGGCTCCTAGAAAAACTAGGGTTCCTAGGAGAACTAGGAACCCTAGAATCTGGGAGGAGGTTACTTGACGGTGACAGTGAGGCCGGCGGTGTGGGCCGTCTCCTGGGGAGCGTACTGGCTCTGGACGGTGGCGATGCCCACACTGAACTCGCCGGCGGCCATCACGTAGAGGTCGTAGGTGATCACGTGGGTGCCCTTGTCGAGCGAGTTGAAGAAGAGGCGCGTGCTGCTGTCCTTGGTCTCGTGATAGTAACCGATGCGGTCGGCATAGCGGTGGCCGCTGGTCTGGTCCACCGGCTCGAAACAGGCGCCACGCTCGTCGATGACGGTGACGTAGTCGAGGTCACGCTGGTTCTTGATGGTGAGCCGCACCTGCACCTTGTCGCCAACGTGCAGTTCGCTGACGTCGGCGGCACTGAGCGAGCCGTCGGCGTTATATAGCGCGAGCCGCTTGGAGATGCTCAGGTCCTCGATTGCAGCGGCCTTCACTTGGGTCATCGGGGCCACCCATTGGGCGTAGATCGCGCCCCATGCTGGGCCGGAAGCCGTGCGGTCAATAACGACACTGCCGGTCGAAGTCGCGTCAATTGTCTTGCGAGCGTAACCCAGCCACTCGTCAACCTTGTTGAAGGCGACCGGCTGCCCGGCGACGGTGACACGCGGCGACTGCGGCGCACGCTCAAGCCACTGACTGCCCGTGGTGAGGAGGGTGAACACGGCATCGGCCGCGAGGCTCGACGAGCCCCAGTCGTTGGTCTGCTTCATGAGCAGCATCCACTTGCGGATGCCGTTAATCTCGTCTTCGCGCGGGTCGATTTGGTCAAAGGCTTGCAGTATGCGAGCCGTGACCGCCACCTTGTCGCTGTAACGCCATCCGCGGTTGATATTGTCCCAATAGGTGCCCAGGTGAGGCTTGACGATGGCAAACTGCCGCAGGCTCTCCACGATGCGCGCGGCCGTCTTGTGGTAGCCGCCGCGGTCGAGGGTGAGCGCATAGAACGCTTTCTCGCCGTGGGTCAATCCCTTGCTCCAACTTGCGTCCATCGCCTTGAGAACCTTTTTGGCGAGTTCGGCGTTGGCCTTTGGCATAGCGATGCCGGAATGCATTTGGCGCGTATAGACGTAGTCGCTCCAGAGGAGGTAGTTGGCGTTCTTCTTACCCACAATCTTGATGTGGCGGTCAACCTCGGCAAGCGTCTCGCGGTCGTAGAAGGCGATGGCGCGTTGCACAAGTCCCTCGAGGCGCTCGTCCTTGTTGAGACATTCCATCTGGCGCAACTGGCCGATGATTTCCAGCACCAGTCCTGTGGCCCATAGGCTCGACTCGCGGTAGGGATAGTCCACCCAGGAGAGACCGCCGTCGGCGTTCTGCAGCGACAGCAGCCGGTCAACGATACGCGTCTGCTCGGCGGCCATCTTTTCGGTGTCAAACAACTCGTTCAGGCGGCTCATGCGCAGTGTCTGGCGATCGGCCTCCGGCAGCCACGGCGAGGCGAGCAGCGTGCCGATCTTAAGGTCGCGGTTGGTAGCGAGCATCGACACGAGAGTCGAATCCTCATCGTTGGCTTTCCAATAATCGATGGCCTGCTTGACTTCCGGCTTGAGGGTGGCCACACCTTGCGCCACACGCAGCGCGAATAGGTTATGGGCCAACGAACTGGCGCTCACGTAATCGCCGTCGAAGATGGTGGGCAGCGCCGTGACGCAGTACCACACGGGGTTGTCGCAATATTCAAGCGTGACGCGGGCTCCCTCGGGGAATTGCGGCAGGTCGATGCTGGCGTGAGCGGTGCCGGCCTCGATGTAGAACGGGGTGGACTCAATCACCGGCTGAGAGTTCTCCAGCACGGGCACCATCACCTGCTCGCCGTCGCCGAAGCCGCCGGCGACCGCCTTGACGCGCACTCCGACAAACGCGGCGTCGGCCGGCACCTGCCAGTCGATGGTGATGGCGTCGGTGGCCATCGCCTCGAGATTGCCTTGCACATTGCGTGTGGCCAGCACAGCCTCGGTGCGCGGGTCGAAGAGTTCAATCACGGCGTTATAGGCGGCAGGCGCGTCGGTCGCGTTCTGCACGCTCGCGGCGAGCGTCACCGTGTCGCCTTGGCGCAGGAAGCGCGGCGGGTTGGCCTTGACCATGATTGGCTTTTGGGTGAGCACCTCAAAGTTGATGCGGTCGCCGTAGACCCTGTTGTCCCACGCGACAGCCTGCACAATCCATGTGGTGTTGAACTGCGGCGCGTCAAACTCTACCTGCGCCTCGCCCTGCTCGTTGGTGGTGAGCATCGGCTTCCACAAGGCCGTCTTGACGTCGGCCATGCGCATCTGCACGTTGTCGAGTTGTTCCTTGGCCTCGGTGCTCACACCAAAGGCGGTAACCACCTCGCCGAGTTCGGCGGCGCCGTCCTCCATCGAGATTTCATCCTCCACCATCATCGGACTGGCCATGTCGGCCGTTGCTTGCATTTTATATAGCCTCCTCGAGGCACCGGCCTCGAAATTTAAATATTTGTAGCCCATCGTGCCGAAGAAGGATTCGTCGTAGAGGTAGAAATACGGCTCATCGATGTCGACGGCATTAAACGTCTTGCCGCTCCATCGGCGGTTGGTACTGTTGAAGCCTAAGTAAGAGAAGGTGTATGTTCTCACGGGGTCATAACGGTAGAGGCGACCTTGCGGCGCGCTCCACGAGTTGTCGGCGAGCGTGTTGAGGGCCTTGTCAAACATCTCGAGCATCATCGCCGCGTGGCGGTTGTCGCCATGACGCCCCTTGACGGTAAACGTCCAGTGCTCCTTCTCGCCCGGCACCAGTTTGTTTCGGAAACTCTTCACGGCCACCTTCAGTCCGTCGATGTTGGCAGGAGCCTCGAGAGTGAAATCCTCGTTGTAGACTTTGTTATCGCGCATGGCGATGAGTTTGACGTGTACACACTCCTCAGCCTCCCGCGGCACATTCACCGTGATGGTGTGCATACCCGGCTTGAGGTGCAGCCAGCGGTTGTCGAGCACCTTGGTGCGCGTGCTTGTCACCATATAGACGTGAGCCTCGCTGCCGCTGACACCCACAAGGAAACGTCCCACGTTCTTGTCATCAACGCTTCGCTCGGATTCGGGCACCCACAGCGGCGTGTCGGCCTCCGGAGCCTGCTTATCGTCGAGGCGATAGAGGATGATGTCGGCCGTCACGGTGGCGTCGTCCTCATCGTCACCGGCATCGAGGATATGCACCTTGATGCGATACTTCCCGCTCGGCACCTTGGTCAGGTCGATGGTCGGGTCGTTGGTGTTGAGGTTGCCGGTCGCGACCGATTCATCGCCCTTGAGCAACTCCCACGTGCAGGGCACCCAAGTCTGGGTCTCGCTGGTGGTGTTGTAAACAAGCGGCAACTTGATGGGAGCCGTGTTGCGATACTCTATCTCATTCTTGGTGAATTGCAGTCCGCGACGGGTGCCGATGATAAATCCGTGGTGAGCCTCGTGGGTCTCGCCGGCCTTGTCGGTGGCCATAGCGTGGGCCGTGTAGCGGTAGAGCGACCACCAATACCGGCGGCCGGACTCATTCTCCTCAAACTCCTCGGCCGGTATGACAATCTCAAAGCGGCCGTTGGAGTCGGTGCGCACGGTGTCGTTAAACACCTCGTCGCCGGTGTCGCGGCTGCTGTAGCGCCACCACCAACTCCACTCCTCTTGATTGACGAGCAGTTGCACCTCGGTGTCTTGCAGCGGCATGCCGCTATAGGTCATTATACGGCCGGCGAGTTTCACCGGCTGGTGGTTGACGTAACTTTGCTTGACATCAATCCACTCGATCTCAAACGTTGGCGTCTTGTACTCGCTCACCTCAATCTCTTTATAACTTGTATTGCCTAAATACGCCTCACGGGAAGCAAGTGCGCGGACGCGGAAGGTCCACGAGCCGTTCATGCGGTCGGTGGGTAAGTCAAACGATGCGGTGAAGCGGCCAAACTCGTCAGCGGTTGCCTCTTGCGACTCCACCTTATTGTTGGCAGCGTCATCGAGTTGAATGCTGAGTTTGGTCCCCGGCAGCACGGCATTACTCATGCCATCGCCCTTATAGACCACGCCGGCCAACTGTACTGTCTCGCCCGGTCGGTAGATACCCAGGTCGGTATAGAGTTTCACCGTCATGCTCGTTCTATAATCTGACGTCTTGATATAGTAATGTTGGCCGGGCAGATAGCGGTCGTTGCCCTTGACGGCAGTGTAGTCAAAACTTGAGGTAAGATTGTTAGGCACGGCAACCTCGCCCTTATCGCCGGTGACATCGGTTAGCCTTACAAGCGAACTCGTGCTCTTGACCAACGCGCCGCTGACCGGCGCGCCACTCTTGCAGTCGACAACAATAATCAATCCTCCATCGGACACAGTGGCGATATTGAACGTGTTGATATCGTGAACACGCACGATGCTGGCGAGCGGCTCCTCGGCGAGCGACATCTCCTCGCCATTCACTTTATAGGCCGGAATGGCGACATAACTACCAAAAGGCAGACTCCCGAAATTCACCTCGGCCTCGGCACTGAACGGCATCTGTCCCTGCACTGTGGCTTGTCGCTCGGCTACGAGTGGCAGAGTCTTTATCACCAAGCGCGGCCAATTTTGCTTTGACAAGCGCTCGAGCATCGTGTCGGGCACTTGATAGAGGCGCACGGTGCCGCTATTGATATTCGACATGCGCACGTTCACCTTGAAGTCGTCGCGCGAGGTGATGTGCTCTCGGTAGGACAGCGCCATGTTGCGCTCCTCGATGTTCACAATTTTGTTTCTAAACTCCGGAGTGAATGGCGAGTCGGGGAAACGGGCGACGTAGTCCTTGAGGTCGGCATAGTGGTCGCCGGCGTAGAGCATACGCAGGGCGAGGCCGCTCCACTGGTTGTCACGCCACTCATTATAGATGTCGCTATAACCCTTGCCACCGGCATCGTCGTCAGCCTTCATCAAGGCATAAATGTGGGGAGCCGGGTCACCCTTTGTCCCCTCGACCCATGCTCGGTCAATAGCGATTTCGAGGTTATCGTCGGTGACGAGCGTGGAGGCTTGGCAGCAGACAAAGGAGAGTAGCGTTGGCAACAAGTCGTAGCCGACGGGGCTCTCGCTGCGCACGATGCCTTCAAGCGAGCGCAGGGGCACGGCCTTCAGGGCCGCCGTGTTGGCAATCGAGAGGCGCAGCAACGAGTCGATGCGGTTCTTGAACTGCTCGGGTGCCCACTCACTGTAGTCCTCGCCGTTGCCGCTTGAGGTCAGGCCAGAGCCAGACCCTACTTCCTCGTCAGGGTCGTCGTCAAGGTCGGCGATACGGCGGCGGTCCCATACGCCGTAATATTCGCTATAGTCGTTGAAGATGCGCGCCTCAAGCAAGAAGAGCAATGCCTTGAGGGCCGGGTCTTTCTCCTTGTTGGCGGTATGCTCAATGCGGTTGATAATCTCCGGCAGATTGTCGGGCGAAATGGAACTTTGTGCCAGCGAGTAGCGCACGAGGGCATCGACAACGGTGTAACCATCGCCTTTCTTGAGGGCCTTGTCCAAATCGGCGAGAGCCTCTTTGGACACGTCTTGCGGGAAGTTGAAGTCAACCTCACGTTGCTGCTTGCCGGCACCATGTGATGATAATGGTGTGAATGCCATGACAAATAGAATGATTATTAATAGATTAAAAAA
This sequence comes from Muribaculaceae bacterium, assembly GCA_017454355.1. GTDB lineage: Bacteria > Bacteroidota > Bacteroidia > Bacteroidales > Muribaculaceae > Sodaliphilus. Next base: position 20,684 of record JAFTDD010000001.1, on the reverse strand, counting down.
ACGTTTCATAGTCACATAAAAATTAGGATCTCACTTCATCAACATCGTAGTCGCCAAACCACTCATGCAGTTTGTCGACGGCACGCTGCTCTATTTCGGGCGTAACGTAGGCGCTTGCGGTGTACATCGCCCAGGTCAGAGCAGCCAAGTCATCGGTAAATCCCATCACCGCGATAGCATCGGGAATGAGGTCTGCCGGAAGGATAAAATAGCCCAACGCACCATAGATTTTCATCTTGTCGGTCGACGACACGCGAGGGTCACGTGTAACGTAGTACAACACAAGAGCCATGTAAACCAATTTGATGCCGGCACGCTTTGCCACACCGGCGAGTTTCCGCCAAAAGTTGCCGGTGTCAAAAAACCGACGATAGGCCTCAAAATCAAATATCTTTTTCATCTATTTTCGTTGTTAGTTTTTCGTTTTTCGTTTGTTCTTCCACCAATAGCCCCCCCTTCGGGAGGGGGCTGGGGGAGGACAAGGCCATTATCTCCACTGGCTCTGCACCTCGCGCACCTTATAGTCGAGGCGTTGAGCCATAGGACGCGTGGCATCGGTGAGTTGCGGGATAGACAGCACATCACCCAAGGCAGCCGGAATGTCGGTGCCTCTCAGTTCGCCATTGTCAATCATTTCTTGAGCGCAGTTGAGCAGGGCCGTCATCAGTGCCTCGTCAACATTATATTTCCACTTTGCGGCTTCCTCGAGCGACACCGGTCGCACTCCCCCATTGCCGGCGCAGTTGATTGGCCGAATCGCCACGTCGGGATAGGCCGCGCGCAGCAGGTCAATGTTGCCGGTGTTGCTGCTATATGCCGCCACCAGTTGGTCCATGGGCGTGAAGCGCCACTTGGTGTGGCCACGGTTAACGGCATTCTTAAAGCACGTGACAAGGTCGTTGTAGACCATCACAACGCTCACATCGCTCATTCCGGCTGTATAGGCCAAATTGATGACGTCAACGAGACGGCGTGCGTCGCTGAGGTCAGCGTCATAGACCAAACCGGCTCCGCCGAGTTTCAATGCCCTCACTGCTGTGCTCTTGCCGCTTGCCGGCGGCCCGGTGACGATAACCATCGAGTTTTTACCCATAGCGACAGCACGCTGGAGCATACGTTTGTAAATGGCGTCCTCAAGCACGGCGGTAGCCTCACTATAGTCGGCGGCATTAGAAGCGATGTATCCGATGGGGCGCAGGAGCATCATCACATCGGCCGGGTCAAGCGTGTTGCCGGCGCTGGCCATATATTTGTCAACTAGTTGGTTGAGACGCGGCTTGACCCACGCGGTGGCGGCACTGCCGATGAGTTGAGGCTGCGGGGCCTCGACGGTGTAGGGCGAGGGGTTGGGGTTGATGCGGTTGAGGCGGCGGATGTCCATCAATTTGTTCTGGTTAAAGTAACTGTCGCCCGGCAACTGATAGCGGGCGTTGCCATGAGCGTCTTGCTTGAAGAGCATGAGCGACTCCTCACCGCGGTCAACAAAGGTGACGCGGCCGCGCGGCGAGAGAATATACTCACTGTCGCCGAGCACGGCATTGACCAGACAGTTGGTGTCCCACATACGTTGCCCGGTGTCGCAAGTATAGAACGAGTAAACGCTCTTGATGGGGTTGACCTCCACAGTCGACAGGTCGGCCAGCACATCGCGCGGCACGTAGTCCATACCGTCGCCCACGTTGCTTGGCGACATAATCAAGTCGACACTTGCCGGCAACTTGCTATAGAAAACAGCGCTCTGGCGGCTTGCGGCCCGCATATTGTATCCGCTCAAGCTGTCGCCCGCCTCAAAGCGGCCACTCTGGATATAGATTGCCTTCACCTTCTTGTCGAGCAATTCCACTCCGCTGAGTTTGGAATACTCATCGGCACCGCTCTCCATCAGTTGAGAGAGCGTTGTCGCGAAACCGATGGCGACGATAACAATCTCCTTGTCGCCGGCCTTGGAAAGGATCTGGCGATATAGTTTGTAACCGTCGGGCAACTTTGACGTGTCGAGCGTACGCTTGAAGAGCGGTTTGCCCGTGGCGTCCTTCATGTCACAGATGCCGTTGTAAGGGATAAAGCAACGCGGATTTTTGACGCCGTTGCGCTCGAGACCCACGGGGATATTGGGGTGCCCGTAGTAGTTGTTGAAGATGTCGACCACGCCGGCATTCTTTTCTCCCTCGCGGTCAACGATGATGCCCTTGAGGTCAACGCGGCCGTCGTTGATGTAGTGATGAAGCATCATCAAGGCGAACAGGTCGTCGGTTGAACTGCCGAAGTCCGAGTCAAGAATCATCTGGATTGGCTTTTGAGCGGTAGTGGCGGCGGGGGCGGTGTTCACGCGCGCCCTTGCAGTTTTTGCCGCTTCACGCGAACTGCTGCATGAGGCGAGCGAAACGATGAGTGCCAACAGGCAAATTGATAAGTAACGCATAGTATTCACAGTTGTTAGTTATTAGTCGTTAGTCGATAGTCGATAGATATGCTTTCAGTGGCAAAGGTAATGAAAATATTTCAATGCGGCAAATAATTCTGTGAAGAGATGTTAATCAGGCCCACAAAGGCATTAATTTGTTGAAATATGAAAGAAATATCGAAAAAAAGCCGTATCTTTGCCGCGTTTTTGTGTTTATTAATTACTAATTTATTTACCAACGATGAAAAAGTACAGACAATTGACTGAAGCCGAGGTGCGCACGCTCGAGGCCAACGGTTGCATTGCCCAGGACTGGAAAGACATCACCGTTGGTGACGGCTTTGACGCCAATAGCCTGCATCGTGTCATGTTTTATGGCACGGCACGCCTTGGCAGCAGTGCCGGCACCATCGAGGTGAGCGAAGGCTTTGTGAAGTCCTGCGGCATCAACAATGCCACGCTGCGCAACGTCACCATCGGCGACGGCTGCCTGATTGAGAACATCGGCAACTACATTAACAACGTTACCATCGGCGACGGGTGCCACATCAGCAACGTGAGCACGATCGACACCCGCGGCGAAGCCACCTACGGTCAAGGCTGCAAGATTGCGGTGCTCAACGAGGCCGGCGACGGCAACCTGCGCCTCTTCACCGACCTCAACAGCCAGTTCGCGGCGCTGATGGTCAACAACGAGAGTGACAAGGACTTGATGGAAAAACTCAACGCCATGGTCGACCGCAAGGTGGCCGAGACACGTCCAAAGTGCACCACCATCGGCAACAATGTTGAGATTGGCAACACCGGGCAAATCACCAATGCTATCATCGGCGATGGCTGCAACATTGGCGGTGCCTCCAAACTGAGTGAATGTACCATCGCGAGCACTCTTGCCAACCCCATCCACATCGGCACTGGCGTGATTTGCGAGAACACCATTGTCAACGGTGGCTCAAAAATCACCGGCAGTGTGAAGTTGAGCAATTGCCACGTGGGTGAGGCGTGCGAAATGGCCACAGGCTTCACTGCCGAAGCCAGTGTGTTCTTTGCCAACAGTTACATGAGCAATGGCGAGGCATGCGCCGCCTTCTGCGGCCCGTTCAGCGTCAGCCATCACAAGAGCACATTGCTCATCGGCGGCATGTTCTCGTTCTACAACGCCGGGTCGGCGACCAACTTCAGCAACCACGCCTACAAGATGGGTCCGCTGCACTACGGCACTCTGGAGCGCGGTGCCAAGACAGCCAGCGGAGCCTATCTGCTCATGCCGGCCAATATCGGCGCGTTCTCGGTGCTGTTCGGTAAACTGATGTACCATCCCGACACTCGCTCGCTGCCGTTCTCCTACCTGATTGCTTACGGCGACACGATGTATCTTGTGCCCGGCCGCAACTTCGCCACGGTGGGACTATACCGCGACATCCGCAAGTGGCCCAAGCGCGACAAGCGCCCCGAGGGCGCACGCAAGAGCATTGTCAACTTCGACTGGCTCAGCCCGTTCACCATCAGTGAGGTTCTCAAGGGCAAGAAAATTCTCGAACGCCTGCGTAAGGCCAGCGGCGAGCGCGTGAGCACATATAACTACCACGAGTATGTTATCAAGGCTCCGTTGCTGCGCAAAGGCATCGAGTTCTATGACCTCGCCCTGCGCATCTATATGGGAGCGGTGCTCAAGCGCCACAACCCCGCGCCGCCAAAGACGACGCGCGGCACCGGCGATTGGACCGACTTGGCCGGATTGCTGATGCCAAAGAGCGAACTGACGCGGTTGATTGACGACATCAAGGCCGAGCGGCTCAAGAGCGTCGACGAGGTGCTCGCCCGCTTCCGCGAAATCAACGACGACTACAACGAACTGCGTTGGGCGTGGAGTTACCGCATGATTCTCGACTACTACGGCATCGACCACCTCACCGACGAATTTGTTGAGCACATCCACGGTGACTACATCGCCGCGCGGCGCAAGTGGATTCAACTCATCCGTGAAGACGCCGAGAAGGAGTACGCTCAAGGTGATGTCGCCAAGGAAGTCCTCGACGACTTTGTGAGCAAACTGGAGAACGAGGTTGACTTCGAGAACCAACGCCTCTACATGTAATAAAGGTTGACCGTTGTAAAAAGTTGACCGTTGACCGGGGAGTGAACCCTCGATCAACGGTCAACTCTTTACAACGGTCAACTTTTCACATAAAAATGTTAATGATTGCAAAAAAATATTACAATGTTATTGGAAGAAGTAGTAATGTGGCGCGACAGGTGTTGTATTATCAATTTTTTTGTTAATTTTGCCGTGTAAACCAAACAACAATCAAGACTAAAATCATGAACAACGATATTGAAGATACGCTCCGTGAACTATATGATAGGTTAGGAGCAGGCACTGAACTCGACAGCGAGTTTGCTGTTATGCTCGAGCGTGACGCCGAGTTGAATGATGCCTATCTGGAATGGTGTCAGGCTAACAGTTACCGTCCCCGCAACGGCTATCGCGAATTTGTCGACCAATTGGCCGAGCAGCGCGATTCCGTTTGGGACGTTTATGGCGAGTTTGACTCTTAATGAGAGGTTGAGCGTTGAGAGGTTGAGCCATTTGCTTCGCAAATGGGAATAAATGTAGGGCCTGGCCGCAAGCAGTGACAAAACTATTATCCCCGAGCGCGCCAGCGCGAGGCTCAACCTCTCAACGCTAAACCCCTAAACGGTCAACCTTTCAATGCACGTTCCATCGAACGGCGGTCTTCTCGCTCTTTGAGGGACTGTCGTTTGTCGTAACTCTTCTTGCCGCGGGCGATGGCAATCACCACCTTGGCATAGCCGCGCTCGTTGATAAACACACGCAGGGGCACCACAGTCACTCCGGCCTGCTGCACAGCCTTGATAATGCGCGTCAACTCTTTGCGTTGCAACAGCAATTTGCGGTCGCGGTGTGTCGCGTGGTTATTATATGACCCGAACGAATACTCCGCAATGTACATATTTTTCAGCCATAATTCACCGTTTTCCGGCAAGCAGTAAGTGTCGGTCAGACCCGCGCGACCTTGCCGCAGCGACTTGATCTCGGTGCCGGTGAGAACTATGCCGGCCGTGAACGTTTCCAGAATTTCGTAGTCAAACGTCGCGCGGCGATTCTTGATATTGATATTTGATGTTGCCATTTTCGTTATTCGTCTTTCGTTTTACGTTTCCTCTAAACCTCTCAACCTTCTTTTATTATTAATTGAGAAGTCATCACATAGGACAGGAACAACGGCAGTCCCAGCATCAGAGCAGAGCCCAAGATTGCTATTTTTACAGCCCGCTGCCCCTTGGCGCCCAAATAGGCCGTGCCGCGATAAGCGACCCACGGCACATAAAGGAACCCCATGATGGCAATCGGCATAAAATCAGTGGGCAATATGTTGCGCACAATTGACACCAGCACAAGGATAATCAGGTTGTAGAGTACATAGTCGCTCAAACGGTCAGAGGCCACCTTAGTGTTAACAAGTTCGGGGAATGCCATCCCGAGCACTTGCACCGCCACAAAATAGGTCACAAAATAAGAGAAAAAAGCAATCATCGCGCCCGTGAGAGACTGGGCCAGCGTGATTGTGTGGTCATAGGCTATCATCGGCACAAACGACGATAGTGCCAGCACCCCCAATAACGGGTAGAAGGCCTTGGAGAGAAGGTCTTGGGTGCGGCAGTCGCTCATGTTCACCGTTTCCCAACCGTCTTGTGGCGAGACGATGACGTGTGCTATGTTCTTTATCATTCCCATTGTGTCGAAAAATTGGAGTGCAAAATTACAAAAAACGCTCGACCCTGCAAAAAAATTTTATTAATTGTTAGTCGTTAGTCGATAGTCGTTAGTCGATAGATGAAATAAATGTTGTAATTTTGCAATTATTTTATGTATCACCGATGGAAAAGAAAGACCTGAGAATAGTGTTTTTTGGCACTCCCGAGTTTGCTGTCGAGAGCCTCTCGCGCCTTGTTGACGAGGGGTATAACATCGTGGCCGTTGTCACCGCCACCGACAAGCCCGGCCGGCGCGGGCATCATCTCATTCAGAGCGAGGTCAAGCAATATGCTCTCGCGCATGGGTTGCGGCTGTTGCAACCCGAGCGTCTCAAGGACGAGACGTTTATCGAACAGTTGCGCTCGCTGGACGCCCACCTGCATATCGTTATCGCTTTCCGCATGCTGCCCGAGGCCGTGTGGGCCATGCCGCCCCTGGGCACCTTCAACCTGCACGCGTCGCTGCTGCCGCGCTATCGCGGCGCGGCGCCAATCAACTGGGCCATCATCAACGGCGACACTGAAACCGGCGTCACAACATTCTTCCTGCAACATGAGATTGACACCGGCGACATCATCGACCAGCGACGCGTTCCCATCGGCCCCGACGACAACCTCGGGCAAGTCTATGACCGCTTGATGCGTCTGGGTGCCGACATGGTCATCGACACCGTCAGGCAAATCACCCGCGGCAGCGTGAAGACAATCCCTCAAGACAGATTGATTGCCGCGGGCGAAGTTGCCACGCCGGCACCAAAGATTTTTGCCGACACATGCCGCATCGACTGGTCACGTCCGGCGCGCGAACTTCACAACCTCGTGCGTGGCCTCTCGCCGGTGCCGGCGGCTTGGACAATGCTCGTGCCACGCGACGGCGAGCCACAGAAACTCAAGATTTTTGTCACACGCCCCATGGATAGCGACTGGCAACCCGGCACCGAAGAGTTCCACAGGCCCGGCTCGCCAATGGTTTTCAACCGCGAACTGTTTATCGCCACCGGCGACGGTTACCTTCGCGTCGACGAGTTGCAGAGCGCCGGCGGACGCCGTATGACGGCTCACGACTTCCTGCTCGGCCGCCCGTTGTCACAAGGCTGGACCCTCAATTAGCCTACCGATAAAATAATAGTGAGGGGCCGCTCGTTATTTATTGATATGGGAACAAAAAGATTATTCACAATATTGGCCGCTATAGTCGCGGTTGTCGCCTCGGCCGGCACTATTGGCTTCAACGGCAACACGCGTGAGGTTATCGACGTGTCGCCCGAGGCCTCCACCGGTCTGCACCACATCTACGTGCTCGATGGCGTTGACGGCGTGACAATGACCTATACGGCCGCCAGCGCGACGGCGACCGTCACGTGGCAAGACTTTAGCGACGGCGGCGGCGCTTCGGTTCAAGACACTCAGGGCGTGACACGCACCGGTCGCATGACCCGCTTGTCGAACATCACCCCCAACCACGGCTATATTATCACCGAGGGCACCACGCCCACCTACGTTTGGGTGACAGACTACAGCACATTCGGCATGAAGTTGCATGGCATCAGCCACAACGCTGCCACCGACGACTGCGGCACTACACGCCTGATAATCGACGGCGATGCGCCCGAGATTGTCTACTACTCAATCAACGGCGCGCGCCGCGTGCTCGATCGCCAATTCAAGTTAACTTATAACACTCTCGAATGGGTGAATGACAGCACCGCCACCGAGTGGCAACAGGCTCCGGTGGAGCGCAACCTTGAGAGCCTGCAAAGCGAGATTGTCGTCCCGGCGCCACTGTGCAACACCACTTTCACCTTGAGTGGTGACCGCTTTATGGAACAATGGGGAGAGGCGATTACTATGGAAAGCGACAACACCTATGTGACACGCACCGTTGACTGCCGCGCCACGGCCGTGCAAGACGTCCGCGAGAACGACAACGAGAGGCAAGTCGCCGGAGGCGAGGGTGGCGAGATGCTTGGCGGCAGCGCGCCGGTACACATCGTTTTCACCGGCCATCCCACCGATGCCGTCGTCTATCGCGAGTGGCAACTCTCGACCGACGCCGAGTTTGAGACTATTGACCAACGAATTAACGCCGACGAGGTGGACCAGACCTTCAATGAGGCGGGAACTTTCTATTTGCGCTATGTGGTCGCAAACGGCGACGGCACCTGCGAGGCCATCAGCGACGTGTTCACCGTCAACATCGGCGTGAGCGAGTTGCTTTGCCCCAACGTCTTCTCGCCCGGCTCAAGCGAGGGAACTAACGACGTGTGGAAAGTATCTTACAGTTCGATTATCGACTTCCACTGCTGGATTTTCAACCGGTGGGGCAATAAAGTGTGTGAGTTCACCGACCCCTCGCAGGGGTGGGACGGCACCTATCACGGCAAACTCGTCGGAGCCGGTGTCTACTACTACGTTATCCAAGCAACCGGCAGCGATGGGAAGAAATACAAACTCAGCGGCGATATCAACATCATCCGCCACAAGAAGAACCCCTACACAAGCGACGGCGACGAGGAGGGCACTTTGCCCGATACCGGCGGCGGCGATGATGGCGGCGGCGTTGTCGAGTGACACCCTCCTATTCCACTTTATGGAGAGGTAATTGTGAATCCTAAAATCCGCAACCTTTGATATCCTCACGTAAATCTCAGGAAATTATATTTCACGTAAAATTCGTAAAACTTCACGTAAAACCCGTAAAATATTTATTTACGATATTTTACGATAAATTTTACGAATTTTACGTGAGAGATTTTTCGAGTTGCGGAATTTAGGGGAATTGTGAATTATGAATTGTGAATTATGAATTATGAAAAAGGTAGCGTGACGGTGCTGGGAGCCCGCGTACACAACCTCAAAAATATCGACGTTGAAATTCCTCACTATAGCCTCACCGTCATCACCGGCTTGAGCGGCAGCGGCAAGAGTTCGCTGGCTTTTGACACTATCTTTGCGGAAGGTCAACGGCGCTATCTCGAGACGTTCTCGGCCTACGCCCGCGGCATGCTTGGTGTGCTCGAACGCCCAGACGTAGACCTCATCACGGGGTTGAGTCCCGTTATCTCCATTGCCCAAAAGACGACAAACCGCAACCCCCGCAGCACGGTTGGAACAACGACCGAGGTGTATGACTACCTGCGCCTGCTCTACGCTCGCGCCGGCGAGGCTGTCAGTTACCTGAGCGGCAAGCCGATGGTCAAATACACGGTCGAGAAAATCATCGACATGGTTCTCTCGCGCTATACCGGCCACAAAGTGTATATCCTCGCCCCGCTTGTCAAAAACCGCAAGGGACACTATAAAGACCTTTTTGAGCAACTGCGCAAGAAGGGGTACCTCAACGTGCGTGTCGACGGCCAACTGCAGGAAATCACCTTCGGCATGAAACTCGACCGCTACCGCAATCACAGCATTGAACTGGTCATTGACCGCCTCAAAGTTCAAGATAAAGACCGCAAGCGCCTGCAAGACACGGCCACGCGGGCCTTTGAGCAAGGCGGAGGCCAACTCATCGTCCTTGATGCCGATAGTGACGAACTCGGTTACTATAGCAAGGCTCTCATGGACCCCGACACCGGCTTGAGTTATCTGGAGCCCGCGCCACACAACTTCTCGTTCAATTCGCCACTCGGAGCCTGCCCGCGATGCAAAGGATTGGGATACGTCAACCTCATCGATCGCGACAAAGTGATGCCCGACATGGACGTGAGCATCCGCGCCGGCGGTATCGTGCCGTTAGGCAAATATAAGAACGCACTCATCTTCTGGCAGATTCAAGCCATCTGCGAGAAATATGGTTTCTCGCTCGACACCCCGCTGAGCCAACTATCCGACGAATGTCTCGACGACATTATGAACGGCACCGACGAGCGGCTGGCGGTTCACACCGAGACCCTCTCCACAACGAACTATTTCCACACGTTTGAGGGTGTGCTCAAGTATATCGAGATGCAACAAGATGAGAATGCAGGCAGCCAGGCCCAGAAGTGGGCCACACAGTTCTACTCCCGCATGACGTGCCCCGAGTGCCACGGCCAGCGTCTCAACCGCGAGGCGCTGCACTTCTTGATTGCAGGGCAAAACATCGCTCAACTTGCCGCAATGGACATCGCTCAACTCAAGCAGTGGGTTGATGACCTTCACAATCACTTGGATGGCATGCGGTGGGAAGTGGCACGCGAGATTGTGAAGGAGATCTCGTCGCGATTGCAGTTTATGCTCGACGTGGGTTTGGACTACGTCTCGCTGGACCGCGCGAGCGCGACACTGAGTGGCGGCGAGAGCCAGCGCATCCGCCTTGCCACGCAGATTGGCTCGCAACTGGTCAACGTCCTATATATCCTCGACGAGCCCAGCATCGGTCTCCATCAGCGTGACAACGAGCGTCTTATCAACTCTCTAAAACACTTGCGCGACCAGGGCAACACGGTGGTTGTCGTGGAGCATGACCGCGACATGATGCTTGCCGCCGACCATATCATCGACATTGGTCCGCAGGCCGGCAGGCGTGGCGGACATGTCGTCTTCCAGGGCACGGTGGACGCGATGCTTGCCACCCACACCCTGACGGCTGACTACCTGAACGGCACGCAGGCGATTGACGTGCCGCGCAATCGGCGACAAGGCAGCGGCGCGACGTTGTCTCTGCGTGGATGTCGCGGCAACAACTTGCGAGGCGTTGACGTCACCTTCCCGTTGGGAACCCTCATCTGCGTGACGGGTGTCAGCGGCAGCGGCAAGAGTACGCTCATCAATGCCACGCTGCAACCCATCTTGAGCCAACACCTCTATCGATCGCTCACGGCACCGCTGCCCTACGACAGCGTTGAGGGGTTGGAGAATATCGACAAGGTTGTGACTGTGGACCAGTCGCCGCTGGGTCGCACTCCCCGCTCGAATGCGGCAACCTATACGGGAGTGTTCAACGATATCCGCAATCTTTTTGTCGGTCTCCCCGAGTCTAAAATACGCGCTTATAAGCCGGGACGTTTCTCGTTCAACACGGGTAACGGGCGTTGCGAGGTTTGTAAGGGCAACGGTTACAAGACCATCGAGATGAATTTCCTGCCGGATGTGCTCGTCCCGTGCGAGGCCTGTGGCGGGAAGCGCTACAACCGTGAGACATTGGAGGTTAAATATAAGGGCAAGTCAATCGCTGATGTTCTTGACATGACTATTAATCAGGCTGTTGAGTTTTTCGGCGCGATACCTCACATTCTGAACAAGATTAAGGTTTTGCAGGATGTGGGTTTGGGCTATATCAAACTGGGGCAGCCGTCAAGCACTCTGAGTGGTGGCGAATGTCAGCGTGTGAAGTTGGCCTCGGAGTTGTCTCGGCGGGACACCGGGCGTACGGTGTATATCCTTGACGAGCCGACGACAGGGTTGCATTTTGAGGACATCAAAATTTTGTTGAGTGTATTGGAGCGCCTTGTCGCGCGTGGCAACACAGTTATTGTTATTGAGCACAACTTGGATGTGATCAAAAGTGCGGATTATGTTATCGACATGGGTCCGGAGGGTGGTCGTGTCGGCGGCAGAGTTGTGGCGACCGGCACTCCGGAACAGGTTGCGAAATCCACAGCCAGCCTCACCGCTCCATTCCTCGCATCTTGCCTGAATTAAGTCGTGTATTGCAAGACGAGGTCTTGTACCACTCCCGATATTTGTTTTATCACAAAAAAGTGTTATCTTTGCAAAAAATATTTTATACAGAATTCTGATGAATTTTAAATTTTGTGTGCTCGGTTGCTGCCTTGCTTTGGCGTCACTGCTATTGTCGTGCCGCGACGTGGATGCCGACTTGCGCGGCATGATACCTGCCGATGCGGATGCGGTGGCGGTGTTGAATATGGGGCTGCTGATTGAGGAGATGGGCATGGACGCCGGTGAGTTGAAGTTGCCGCAGGCATTGCGCGACGCGGTGGGCGACAACGACGACTCGCCACTGTGCATGGCGCTGGCGAAGTTGCCTCGACTGGGACTTGACACAGAAAGCCACGTGTATGCTTTCATGCCGTGCAAGGGGTCGATGCGGTTGGTGGTGCTGGCGGCGTTGAGTGACGTGGAATCTGCAACGACTACGATTCAACGTATGACAGGCACCGACTTCACGGAGGGTGATGACGGCATCAAAACTATCTGCACCGGCGGACTGGTATGCGCGATAAAAGGGAAAACGCTGCTGGCAGCGAGCCTCACTCGCTCCGGTGGGGCTTTTTCCTCCACGCTTAAAGGAGGAGAGCAAGCGGTGACTGAGGCGGCTGACATCTTGAACGGCGCGGAGACAAAGCGGCGCGGCCGCTTTGCACAGGACTCGCCGATGTCACGCGTGGTGGCTAACGAGACGAGTCTGGCGGCGGCATGTGTCAAGCCGACGGCCTTGAACCAAATGCTGGCGGCAAGTGATTGGTACACCCGCGCGGTGAGCGTGGCGCCGGTTATTCAATTGTTCACCGAGAGCGACATCGACTTGATTGCGCTCGACTGCCAACGCCGCGACGGCAGCATCACAGCAAGCCTCGACATTACGGCGCGTCCCGAGAGCGACTATTCGCGCCTGATGGCTAAAATCCTCTCTTGGCCCGACGCCAACGTGCTGCAGACCATTCCCTCCACGATGGACAATATCGCGATGATGAGCGTGCACGGCGACCGGCTGACGGATTTGCCTCAAGTGCAGCAGATGCTTGATATGTTCAAGCAACAACAATACATCGGGCGAATGGACCTCAAGCCAATTCTGGCGACAATCGATGGCCCGATCGCGTGTGGCTTTGCGGCTGACCCGCACCTCTACAACGTGTGGAACGCAGTCATCGCCGCGCGTTCCAACGCGCCCGGGCAAGTGCTGCAGTATATCAGTGACTTCGGCAGCGCTTACGGGCAACGCCCGCAACAACAAGACGGCGAACTGATTTACGGTTGGGACAACAAGATGGTGAGCGTGGGCGCTCGCGGCAACATCGTCTACGTCAAGATGCTCGACTACATCCAGACGGAAGGCCCGGCAAGCGACATCGCCGGGCTGCGAGAGGCCTTTGCGGGCGCCATCACCGCATGCTACACCCGCGTGAACACACCCGACGGCAGTGCCGGCAACATAATTTTCACTATGGAGAACCACACAAAAGGTCTTGCCACATTCTCACCCGGCACGCCCGATGGCAACCCTACTCTTCAATTGATGTGCCTGCTGGCCTCCGTGCGCCCGACCAACCGCTTTAGCAATTAGAATTAAATGAAGCCCATTATCTATCAATTCTTCCCGCGTTGGTTCACCAACGACAACCCCAATCCCGTGCATGGCGGCACCATGCGACAGAACGGCTGCGGCAAACTGAACGATATTGACGACAAACTGCTTGCCAAACTTCGTGACCTGGGAGCCACCCACGTGTGGCCAACCGGCGTCATTGAGCATGCCACATGCACCGACTTCTCGCAATACGGCATCGCTCCGTGCAACCCGCATGTGGTGAAGGGGCAGGCCGGCTCGCCATACGCCATCCGCGACTACTACGACATCAGCCCCGAACTTGCCGTGGACGTGCCACACCGGATGAAAGAGTTTGAGGCTCTCGTGCAACGCATTCACAACACGGGCCTGAAGATTGTGCTTGATTTTGTCCCGAACCATGTGGCCCGCCAATATCACAGCGACGCCGCGCCGGCTGGCGTGAGTGACCTGGGCCGTGATGACGACAAGGGCATGTTCTTCTCTCCTACCAACAATTTCTACTACATCACCGGCGAGCCGTTCCGTCCATCTGGCGTTGACTTGGGCAGCGGCGACAACCGCTACGACGAGTTCCCGGCACGGGCCACGGGCAACGATTGTTTCACCGCCTCGCCATCGGCCTGCGACTGGTATGAGACCATCAAACTGAATTACGGCATTGACCCGTGGAACGGCAGCCGACACTTCGAGCCGATTCCGCCCACGTGGCACAAGATGCTGGCGATTTTGCTCTTTTGGGCCGCAAAAGGTGTTGACGCCTTCCGCTGCGATATGGCGCACATGGTTCCCGTTGAGTTTTGGCATTGGGCAATCGCCGCGGTGAAGAGCCACTACCCCGCTATCCGATTTATCGCCGAAATCTACGACCCCGCTCTTTATCACTCCTATATCCACTACGGCGGCTTTGACTACCTGTACGACAAAGTCACGCTCTACGACACCCTTTTTGCCATCATCCGCGGCCAAGCGCCGGCATCACGGTTGACGGCATGCTGGCAGAGCGTGGACGACATTCGCGACCACATGCTCAACTTCCTCGAGAACCATGACGAGTTGCGCATTGCCTCGCCACAGTTTGCCGGCAACGCCATTGTGGCACGTCCCGCCGCCGTGGTGAGTGCCACTATCAGCAGGGCACCGTTTATGCTCTACGCCGGTCAGGAACTCGGCGAAACGGGCACTGACGCCGAAGGCTATAGCGGACCTGACGGGCGCACAACTATCTTTGACTACTGGAGTGTGCCGTCGCTCAGAGCGTGGAACAACGGCGGCCGATGGGACGCGCGGGCGCTGACGCGCGAGCAACGCGCCCTGCGGTCGTTCTACCGCACTCTGCTGCGACTGTGCAATAGCAACCCGGCCTTGCAGCGAGGCTCAATGTTCGATCTCATGTGGGTCAACGGTGACACGCTTGACGGCGGACACGACCTCTACGCCTATCTGCGGCACGACCAACGCACCGGCCAAGCGGTGCTGGTCATCGCCAACTTCAGCGGCAGCGACCGAAGCGTCAGCGTCCGCATCCCCGGCCATGCCTTCGACTGCCTCAACCTCCCCACGGGCAGCGCGACAGTCACCGACCTGTTACACTCCGCGGCTCAAAGTTCAACCGTCTCTCTGTCTCCCGACTGCCTCGTGCCGGCCACCGTGCCTGCCCACGACGCCCTCATCCTTGACATTAAGAGCAATAACTAACCGCAACCGTTCAAGATGGGCGGGCACCGCCCCGCCCAATAACCACTCAGATGGATAGCATTATCATCAAAGGCGCGAGAGCCAACAACCTCAAGAATATTGACGTCTCTATCCCAAGAGGCAAACTCGTTGTCATTACCGGACTGAGTGGCAGCGGGAAATCGTCACTTGCCTTCGACACTCTCTATGCCGAGGGACAACGCAGGTATGTCGAGAGCCTCTCCAGTTACGCACGCCAATTCCTGGGACGACTGTCAAAGCCGGAATGTGACTTCATCCGCGGACTGCCGCCGGCGATTGCCATCGAGCAGCGAACAACCACTCGCAACAGTCGCTCTACTGTGGGCACAAGCACCGAAATCTACGACTACCTCCGGTTGCTTTTCGCACGCATCGGCCTCACCTACTCTCCAATCAGTGGTAATCTCGTCAAGAAGCACACCGCCGCCGATGTCATCGCCGATATCAACAGCCTGGACGACGGCACACGATTCGCAATCGCCACAGACCTGCGTGTCCCCTCGGGACGCACCGCACGACAACAACTCGAAGTGCTACAGGCCGGAGGCTACTCAAGGCTAATGCAAGCCGACAACGGACGCACCTCAACCATCGCGCAGATGCTCGACAACGAGGGCGAAATCGACTCCTCTAAATATTATCTACTCATCGACCGCATGGTAGTCACACACAACCACGACGATGAGGTGAGACTGCTCGACTCGTTGGAGCAAGCCTTCTATGAGGGCGGCGACGAGTGCCTGCTACTGGTGTGGAACGCCGACGGCGGCGCGCCAACAGCCAAACGATACAGCAAACGGTTTGAGATGGACAACATCAAGTTTGAGCCGCCAAGCGAACTGATGTTCAACTTCAACAACCCCGTCGGAGCCTGCCCGACATGTGAAGGCTTCGGCTCAATCATCGGCGTGGACGAGAAACTGGTTATTCCCAACCGCGCGCTCTCGGTCTATGACGACGCCGTCGCCCCGTGGCGAGGCAACGTCATGGCCGAGTGGAAAACTGAATTTATACATGCCGCCAGCGAGGCCGGCTTCCCCATACACCGCCCTTACTACCAACTCACTCAAGCCGAACGCGACTTCCTTTGGAAAGGCAACGGCACCTCGTGGCGAGGCATCGACGGCTTCTTCGCGTGGGTGCAATCCAAGGCCTACGCCATCCAATACCGTGTGCTCCAATCTCGCTACCGCGGCAAGACTGTTTGCCCAACCTGCAATGGCATGAGACTCAAGAAACAAGCGTCATACGTCAAAATAGGCGGCAAAACTATCGGCGAACTCGTCAGTATGCCCGTTTCCGACCTCAAGCAGTGGTTCGGCAATCTCACCCTCGATGAGCATCAAGCGGCCATCGCAAGGCGATTGGTAACCGAGATCAACAACCGCCTCTCTTATCTGCTTGACGTCGGCTTGGGCTACCTCACCCTCGACCGCCCGTCAAACACCCTCAGCGGCGGCGAAAACCAGCGCATCAACCTCGCCACATCACTCGGCAGTTCGCTCGTCGGATCCATCTATATCCTTGACGAGCCCAGCATCGGCCTACACCCACGCGACACAGCCCGTCTCATCAGCGTGTTGCAACGCCTCAAAGAACTCGGCAACACCGTCGTCGTTGTCGAGCACGACGAGGAAATAATGCGAGCCGCCGATTGGCTCATCGACATCGGCCCCGAAGCCGGACGACGAGGCGGTGAAGTGGTCTATCAAGGTCCGGTCGACAACAATGCCCTCCGCCGCGCCGAGCGTAGTTACACCGCACGCTACCTCACCCGCGCCCTGTCCATTCCCGTCCCAACCAGCCGTCGGCCACCCATCGGCTATATCGAGATCACCGGAGCCACCGAGAACAATCTCAAAAACGTCAACGCTCGCTTCCCGCTCGGCATCATCACCGCCGTCACCGGAGTGAGCGGCAGCGGCAAGAGCACTCTCGTCACAAATATCCTCTATCGAGCCCTCAACCGCCACTTCGGCAACGGAGGAGACGCCCCGGGCTCCTACGGCAACCTGCAAGGAGACATCAACAGGCTCAACGGCGTTGAACTCGTCGACCAGACACCAATCGGCAAGAGCACGCGCAGCAACCCCGCTACCTACCTCAAAGCCTTCGATGAAATCCGAGCGCTGTTTGCCGAGCAACAACTCGCCAAACAGATGGGTTACTCACCTGGCTTCTTCTCCTTCAACTCGCCAGGCGGACGATGTGAGGATTGTAAAGGCGAGGGAACCATCACCATCGAAATGCAATTCATGGCCGATATATCACTGCCATGCGAGCATTGCCACGGCAAGCGATACAGCCGCAATGCACTTGAAGTGACCTACCGAGGCCTTTCTATCGCCGACGTTCTCGACATGACCGTCAACCAAGCAATCGACTTCTTCAGCCAAGCAAACGGCGCCACCGAGCAACGCATCGTCAAACGCCTCAAACCTCTACAAGACGTCGGCATCGGCTACATCAAACTCGGACAAGCGTCAAGCACCCTCAGCGGAGGCGAGAGCCAGCGAGTCAAACTCGCCTACTTCCTCAGTGGCGAACGACGCGAACACACCCTCTTCATCCTCGACGAGCCAACCACAGGACTGCATTTCCACGACATCAACACCCTCATGCAATCGCTCCAACACCTCATCGAGGCCGGACACACTGTCATTGTCATCGAACACAACCTCGAAGTGATCAAGAGCGCCGACCACATCATCGACCTCGGCCCCGAGGGTGGCGACGACGGCGGCAACATCGTCGCCACAGGCACCCCCGAGCAGGTAGCCCTCTCCCCCACTAGCCACACCGCCCGCGCCCTCCAACCCTACCTCGCCCCCCAACCACCCTCCACCCTATAAACCCCATTGCTCTCCGGTAAAACCAATATTTTTGACTCTGGGATATCATACATCTCGCTGGCAGAATCGCCGCTACCCTATGACGACTCCGAGCCTCCACCTCTATCACTCAAAGGAGTCATGTGCAAAGCGGCCGAGTTGTGTGCAAAACGGCCGAGTTGTGTGCAAAGCGGCCGAGTTGTGTGCAAAGCGGCCGAGTCGTTTTCAAAGCGACCGTGCCGCTTTGAAAACGGAGTCGTGTGCAAAGCGGCCACGCCGCTTTGTCCGCCCGTCTCCGTAGTTTCTGCGCCTTTCCCTTGCACAGGTGCAGAACTTTCACTACCTTTGTCACCGATAGACGGTTGTTCAAGATATATATGGGGATTGTGCCCATGCGAAAATTCTTGAATAGCCGTTTCTGATTTTTTTCGCTCAACTCAGGCCTCTCTTTGCGAATTTGTTTGCTCAGTCAGAATATTTGCGCTTCCATTGCCCCTGGTTGGAAACCGCCGAGAACTGGCTATTTGCACAATTCATCGGCGAGGAGTTCGCCGCTCGGTTCCTCGACATCGAGGAAACCGAGCCGGAGCGTATCGCCGCCTCTTGCATTGTCGCCCTTGAGGCGCTGCGCAACGCGGTGCCGAGCCTCGACCTGGTGCTCACGCCGAACGGGTTCGGCATTGTGAGCAACCAGAACGTGGCGCCGGTGAGCCGTGACCGTGTGGCACGGCTCATCGCCTCGCTCGAGACGAGCCGCGACAATGCCATCGAGCAACTAATCTCGTACCTCTTCCAATCCTCTCAATGGTACGACACCCCCATGCGTCGATGGTTCACCGCTACGCTCTTTCCTAACATCGACCTCGCAAACCTCTGCGGCTTCACCGAACATCGCTGGACTAACTACATCGACCTGCGCTCTCGCGCAATCGAGGTCGAGCAGCAAATCGCCAACGACTACGTCTCGCCAGAGCAACTCGCCGTGTTCCACGACGAGAACTGCTCGCTCGACGGCGAACTCTCACTCGCCACATCGCAGCACAACTCCGTCACCCAACTCCTCCGTTCCATCGTCGTCCGCATACTCAAAGGCGAGCCTATGCCAGTCCACTCCCTGCGCGACATAGTGGACTTCATGCGCAAGAACGAGGATCGCTTCCCCGACTTCCGCAACTCCGCCACCTACCAACTCTTTGACCCGCCCATCTTCGAAAACAAAAAGTCAAATAAGGGCTACTTCTTTTAATTATTGTTAAAAAAAAACGTTTGTGTCAACTAGCACTATAGGGCATCAAATGTGAATAACTGTTAATGATTTTTGGCGCAGATAATATTACTTCTTACCTTTGCGCCAGTTATTCACATTTTATCCTTTCTGCTATGGCAAAACAATACAATTGTTCAGATTGTCCCTTCGACGAACTTAGGCTCGACAGAAGTCTCGTAGCCAAACTCGGACATATCTGGCGTGAGTTAAGAACCAACAACCGCCTCTCCGACAAGAGCATTGAGCGACTGAAAAAGATTTTCGTTGCTCAATCGAAACTCAATCCTCTTAATGCTCCCAATGAACCATATTTCAAATCAATCATTGACAGCATAACTGAACATCGAAATCTTGACGGTCTCGATGGTCAACAGAAAGACTGGGTTGAAATTTTCGTAGACATGGCTAAATATAAAGTTTTCGATATGGATTACGAAAACTTCTAACTCCGCCTCCTGTCTTTTCCGCATAGAAACGATTATCGTACCTTCGCAGTACGATAATCGTTTTTCTATGCAGACCGGCTCCATCACTATCGACCTCAAACTTCCCACCAAATGGGAAGATTTATCGGACAAACAACTTCGGTACGTTTTCGCCCTGCTCGCGCAGGGCTTCACCGCAACCGAAGTCAAAGCCTATTGCCTCTGCTGCTGGGCAGGGCTGAAAGTCCTGCACCGCTACGGCAATAACGGCTAGGCTTGTCGGCACGGCAATCAAGAGTTTATTCTCTCTGCCGAGCAGGTGGAACGAGCCACCCATGCGCTCGACTGGCTCGACGAGCCCTCGCCGGTGCCCGTGCGCATGGAGCGCATCGGCCGCCACCGTGCCTTGGCGGCCGACTTCGCCGGCGTGCCATTCGAGATATACATCGTGGCCGACAACCTCTATCAAGGTTTTCTGGCCACCCGCCAGGAAGCGCTGCAGAACATGCAGCAGTCCACAGCGTTTGTCTGCGTGAGCGACATCGCCAACGGCTACACCGAACTCAACAACACGCCACGCACACGCCGTGTCAAGACAATCTTCATGGCGATGCGCCACAAGATTGACGACATGGCGGCTCGCAATACCTGCATGGATATTATGCGCGAGTTGTTCCGTCAGTATATGTCGCTGCTCATTCTGGAGAAAACCAAACTGGAGCAGCAGTGCATATATCTTGACCCAAGAATATCGTTCAACGAGATTGACCGATATTTCTTTTCGGGCTGCGCTTGCGCGTTTTTCCAAGTCGCCGTCGATGTCTATACCGATTTGAGATACAATGCAGCCGAGTGGGAATAACATCACCGAGCAACAAGCGCAGAAAGAGCTCGAGAAGTACGTCAACGGCTTCAATGACACGATGCTGAAGATTTGGCAGGAGCAAATCACGCTGTTAGGTGTCATTGACACCGGCGCACTGCTGGCTTCGCCAAAGGCGGTCGCCATGCGTGCCGACGG
>JAFTDD010000004.1 GCA_017454355.1 Muribaculaceae bacterium | reverse complement strand
TGTGGCAATATGTACTTATTATCACAATGATGTGGTTTCTGTGGCATTTAGATTTATCTCAGCGAAGTATTTTGTCATTCTTCCTACTTCTGCTTTTTGCATCATGGGGAATAGGAAAGGTGGTGAGGGATACCCATTCATTGCTATTCTGCGCTGCATTTCATGGCATTGTGAATTTCTCAAAACGTGACTTGTTTTCTGACACAACTTTCACCGCGGCTTTTATCTGCGTAATCGTCTTTTGGATAGTTATGTGGTATTTTGTAGGTACTTCCCCAAAACAGCAAAGTAGAGAGAGGTAAATTCCAATTTAGTCGAATCATCAAATGATATTAAAGAAAAGAAAAATCAAATACGCGACCATCTTCTAACACATCTATAATTACAATTTATAATTTTATGATTGACGAGATTATCAGTTACAATAAGACGTTTGTCGAGCAGAAAGGCTACGAGAAATATCTGACCGACAAGTACCCTGACAAGAAATTGGCGGTGCTGTCGTGCATGGACACCCGGCTGACCGAACTCCTCCCGGCCGCATTAGGACTAAAGAATGGTGATGCCAAGATCATCAAGAATGCGGGAGGCCTGGTAATTTCCGCCTTTGACTCGGCTATGCGCAGCCTCATTGTGGCCATCTATGAGTTGGGCGTGGAAGAAATTATGGTTGTGGCTCATTCTCATTGTGGCGCCTGCCACATGAGTTTTGAACATTTTCACCACCAAATGACGGCACGCGGTATTACAGACGAGACCATCAATACTATCCAAAATTGCGGCTTTAACCTGCATCAATGGCTAGAGGGTTTCAAAGACACTCCCACTTCGGTACGAAAAACGGTCGAGACAATAAAGAATCATCCACTAATACCGGCCGACGTTGTGGTGCGTGGATTTATCATCGATTCAGAAACCGGACAACTTGAAGAGATTCAATAGATAACTAATCTTATGTACTCATGTCCACTTGTCTTAAATTAATGGATAATTAATGATCATTAGTGTTAAAACTAATTCGTGACTTTTCAATGGGCGACAGTCTCCGCACGTTTCTGCCGCCCTTACAGGGCTTTGTTTGAGAAAAAACTCACACACCATAGTCACGGGGGCTGGCGCCCCCGCCTAGGAGCTGTCGCCCCTGACGGGGCTCACATTTGTCGCCGCTTGTGCCACGCCAAGGCGAGGCCCTACAGTCTTTGACAATCCTAATGGATTTTACCGGACAGCAATAACTCTCTTCATTTTGTGTGACGGGGTCTCACTGAGCAAAATTTGTCTTCTTTGTCTTCTTTGTCTTTTCTTTTGTGCTTTTTTACTCTTATTTGTCTTCTATTTGAGTAATTATTGTTAACTTTGCAAGTTGAAAAAGAGCCAATGCTCAAGGTCAGGCTCAACAACTGTAGAAACCTACAAAAACAAGTTCAAAAATATCAATTCGTTAAACAATTATGACAGAAGAACGACAGAGATTGTTCGACATGTTCCCGCCGGTATCGCCCGAGGAGTGGCGCGCCAAAGCCGAAGTTGACCTTAAGGGTGCCGACTTCGACAAGAAGATGGTTTGGCGGACAAACGAAGGCTTCAACGTCCAACCGTTGTATCGCCGCGTCGACATCCAGGACATGCCGGCCACCGGCTCGCTGCCCGGACAATTCCCATTCTTGCGCGGCACCAACGCCACCGCTAACGATTGGCGTGTGCGGCAAGACATCAAGGTTGAAGACGAGGCAACAGCCAACGCCAAAGCAATTGAAGTGCTTGGCAAGGGTGTGAACTCGCTCGGCTTTAAACTCAAGCACGGCCAGAGCGCCGACCTCGCCAAACTACTGCAGGGCATCGACCTGAGCAAGGTGGAGATTAACATCGCCTGCTGCCCAAAAGTAGCCGTCGAGACCGCCAAGGCTCTCGTGGAACTCGTGGTGAAAGCCGGTGCGGCCGATGCGTTCAAGGGCTCGGTTGCCTTTGACCCCTTCCGCCGCTACTTCAAGCACGGCGAGCCGTTCCCCGGCGACATTGTCGCCATAGGCGCCGAATTGCTGCGCGCAGCCGAGCCTGTCAAGGGACTCAAGGTGCTCAGCGTGAACAGCGTTATGCTCGCCAACGCCGGAGCATACATCTACCAAGAGTTGGGTTACGCATTGGCATGGGGCAACGAGTGGATGGCAAAACTCACCGACGCCGGCTTCAGTGCCGACGAGGTGGCACGCCGTATCAAGTTCAATATGGGCATCAGCACCATCTATTTTATGGAATTGGCCAAGTTCCGCGCCGCACGCTACCTTTGGGCGACTATCGTCAAGCAGTACAAGCCGGAGTGCGACTGCGCGTGTAAGATGACCGTCAACGCCGAGACGACCCGTTTCAACATGACCGTCTATGACAGTTATGTGAACTTGCTGCGCACCCAGACCGAAGCCATGAGCGCCGCTCTGGCAGGTGTCGACTCAATCGTTGTCACGCCGTTTGACGCTCCTTATAAGGAGAGCGACGACTTCAGCGAGCGCATCGCACGCAACCAGCAGATTCTCCTCAAGGAAGAGAGCCACCTCGACAAGGTCGTTGACCCCGCCGGCGGCTCATACTATGTGGAGACCCTCACTGCCTCGCTCGCCGAGCAAGCATGGAAACTCTTCCTCGACATCGAGGGCAAGGGAGGCTGGGAAGCCGAACTCAATGCCGGCAACATCACAGCCGCCGTCAACACCACCGCCGAGGCACGCATGAAGAAAGTGGCTCAGCGCCGCGAGCAATTGCTCGGCACCAACCAGTTCCCCAACTTTACCGAACTCGCCGCCGACAAGGCCGACGCTGCTCCCAAGTGCTGTTGCTGCTGCCATGAGGCAGCCGAGGGTACCGCTCCCACGCTGAACAGCAAGCGCCTGGCAAGCCAGTTTGAGGAGATCCGCCTGGCCACCGAGCACGCCGCCAACACACCCGTTGTCTTTATGCTCACCATCGGTAACCTCGCTATGCGTTTGGCACGCGCCCAGTTTGCCGACAACTTCTTTGCCTGCGCCGGATACAAACTCATCGACAACAACGGTTTCAAGACCGTTGCCGAGGGCATGGAGGCCGCTATGGAGGCCAAGGCCGACATCGTGGTGCTCTGCTCGAGCGACGACGAGTACGCCGAACTCATCCCGCAGGCCGTTGAGGCTCTCAACGGCCGCGCCGAACTTGTGCTCGCCGGCCCGGAGACCGATGAGTTCAAGGCCGCCGGCATCAACCACTTTATCAACGTGCGTTCCAACGTGCTCGACACGTTGAAAGCCTTCAACGCCAAACTGCTTAAATAATCCACGTCATGAGACCTAATTTCAACAATATTGATATCAATAGCGAGGCTTTTGCTGCGCCGCAGCAGCCTCTGACCGAGGGCGCGACGTGGAAAAACGCCGAGCTGATCGACATTAAGCCCGTCTATACCCGCGAGGATCTCGAGGGTCTTGAGCACCTTGACTTTGTGGCCGGTATTCCGCCGTTCCTGGGTGGTCCTTACAGCCTGATGTACCCGTTCCGTCCGTGGACCGTCCGCCAGTACGCCGGCTTCTCGACCGCCGCCGAGAGTAACGCATTCTACCGCCGTAACCTGGCATCGGGCCAAAAGGGACTTTCGGTTGCTTTTGACCTGCCCACCCACCGTGGTTACAACGCCGACAACCCCCGTGTGGTTGGCGATGTTGGCAAGGCCGGTGTGTCAATCTGCTCGGTAGAGGACATGAAGGTGCTCTTCGACGGCATCCCCTTGAACAAGATGTCAGTGTCGATGACAATGAACGGCGCCGTTCTGCCCGTGATGGCATTCTACATCGTGGCTGGTCTTGAGCAAGGCGCGAAGTTGGAAGAGATGGCCGGTACCATCCAGAACGATATTCTCAAGGAGTTTATGGTGCGCAACACCTACATCTACCCGCCCAAGTTCTCGATGCAGATTATCGCCAGCATCTTTGAGTACACCTCAAAGTATATGCCCAAGTTCAACTCCATCTCCATCTCTGGCTATCACATGCAAGTGGCGGGTGCCACGGCCGACATTGAGTTGGCCTATACCCTGGCCGACGGTATGGACTACATCCGCACCGGTGTCAACGCCGGCCTTGATGTGGATGCCTTCGCTCCGCGTCTGTCGTTCTTCTGGGGCATCTCGATGAACTTCTTCACCGAGATTGCCAAGATGCGCGCCGGACGTCTGCTTTGGGCAAAGATTGTCAAGAGTTTCGGCGCTAAGAACCCCAAGTCGATGTCGCTGCGTACCCACAGCCAGACCAGTGGCTGGTCGCTCACGGCACAAGACCCGTTCAACAACGTGGGCCGCACCTG
>JAFTDD010000031.1 GCA_017454355.1 Muribaculaceae bacterium | reverse complement strand
GTGGGGATCTGTCTTGCGAAACATAGTCAAAATCACTCATTACTTTGATTGATACAAAGTTACAAAAAAATTCCAATCCGACACGCATTTTGAACTATTTTTTAACATTACAGTAAAATTAGACTTTTTGCAGTGGACTCATTGTTTTTGGTTAGAAGTCGAGCAGGCGTAGGTGGCGGCGGGTGTACTTCATCGAGTAGCGTGTGAAATGCCACCACTCACGTGAGAAAGTGGTGAAGCCGGCCTGCCGCATGGCGTTACGCAGCACCTCGCGGTTGCGCTTGGCTTGGGCGGTGATGCGTCCTTGTGCCACGAGGGCGGCCTCGTGGGTGATGTGGGCGTCGGTGGTGAAGGTGTCAAACGGTGTGCCCATGTCGAGGGGTTGCCCGTTGAGGGTGAGGCTGATATCGACGGCCATGCCATAGTTGTGTGGCCCACCGCGGTGTGGCTTGGCGACGTACTTCTCGTTGGGAGTGCCCTTGACGGTGTCCCACATAGTGCGCTGCACGCTCAGGGGGCGGGCGGCATCGTAGATGATGAGGCCGTAGCCCGGGTTTATCTTGCGTAGAATGGCGAGCGCCTTTTGCAGCGAGCGTCCGGTCTCGCGTGTGACGTAGGCGCGGCTCAAGGAGCCGTACATATTGCGGTGGACGAAGTTGTCGGTGGTGGCATACTTGAGGTCGACGGTGATGGCGCTGTCGAGCGTGGTGACGTCGACCAGCCCGGCGTCGCGCATGAGCGCGTCGAAGTCGGTGGCTGCGGCCGCGATGGCCACCAGCAGCGCGAGCGTCGCCACGATGCGCCTGAACCTGTCAATGGAAACTCTAATTCTCATTAGTGCTGATTAAATTCCCGTAAATATTAATTATACGAGATAAATTCCCGAAAATTTCCGAGAGGAATAATTATAGTAGCGGTCTTATAAGTGCAAGAGGGAAACTTGTGGAAACTTATGTTTAATGATTTTGCCACAAATCACTCGAAGGCGCCCTCAAAACCGAGTTCGCTCTCATCGCCGCCCGTTCCTGCGCCGCCGCCGGCCCGGTAACCGCTCAGGTCGCCGGCGCAGGGGTCGAAGCCGTTGGGGAACTTGAACTTCATGTCCTGGGTGTAAGGCAGTTGCGAGTTGGCGTAGATGTTCTTCATATATATTCCGAACATCGGCAGCGCTGCGGCGGCACCCTGACCGATGGCCATGCTGTTGAAGTGGATGTAACGCTCCTCGCCGCCGACCCACACGCCGGTGACGAGTTCGGGCGTGAAGCCCATGAACCAGGCGTCGCTGTTATAGTTGGTGGTGCCGGTCTTGCCACCGATTTCGGCCCGCAGGCCGTACTGCGAGCGCAGCCTTGCGCCGGTGCCGTGGTTGACGACGTTCATCATCATCGAGAGCATCTTGAGTTGGGTGTCCTCGCTCATGATCTCGGTTTGGTCGCCGAAGAATTCGGCGAGCACGTTGCCCCGGTTGTCGCAGATGCGCGAGACGTAGACGGGCGCGACGCGCATTCCGCCGTTGGCGAAGGCCGAGTAGGCTGCCACCATTTCCCTGAGGCTCACCTCGCATGCTCCCAGGCTGAGTGCCGGTGTGGGGTCGAGGTGGGCTGTGATGCCAAAGGAGTGCATCCAGTCGGCGAGCAGTTCGGGGCGGTAAACCTCGTAGCCCTGCTCCTGGATCCAGTTGGGTGATGTGCCCTCCATAAATCCGGCGCTGATGCTGTTGACCGAACTGGTGAGCGCCGAGAGGAGCGTCATCGAGCCGCCGACGCCTCTGGGGTTCCACACGTTGCTGTACCACCGGATGTTGGGCGAGCCGCCGGGTCGTACGGTGCACGGGGTGAGGCCGAACTCGTTGATGGGGTAGGAGTAGACAAATGGCTTGACGGTGGAGCCGATTTGGCGTCGGCCGGTGGCCACCATATCATACTTGAAGTATCTGAAGTCCGGTCCGCCCACGTAGGCCTTGACGTGTCCCGAGACGGGGTCCATCGAGAGCATGGCGCAGCGCAGGAACGACTTGATGTAGAGCAGCGAGTCGAGTGGCGACATCGTTGTTTCCAGTTCGCCGTCGTAACTGAACAGTTTCATGGGGATTTTTTGCTTGAAGGCGGCCATGATTTCGTCGTCGCTCTTGCCGGCCTTGTGCATAATGCGGTATCGCTCGGTGCGCTTGATGGCGTTGCGGATGAGGCGTTGCTTGGCGTTGGCGCTGAGTTCGGCGGTGTTGTTGGTGTAGGGGTTTGACATGCCGCCCCGCTCGCGCTTGAAAGCGGGCTGCAGTGTGCCTGCCATGTGCTTGCGCACGGCGGCCTCGGCTGCCTCCTGCATTCTCGAGTCGATGGTGGCGTAGATTTTCAGGCCGTCGCTGTAGAGGTCATAGTTTGAGCCGTCAGCCTTTTTGTTCTTGTGGCACCAGCCAAAGAGCGGATTGGTCTCCCATGCCACCGAGTCGTCGATAAAGGCCTGTTGGTTCCACGAGGGGTAGTTGTCTCGCTCGGGCTTGCGCGCGGTCATCACTCGCCGCAGTTCCTCGCGGAAGTATGGCGCAAGTCCGTCGTTGTGGTCCACCTTGTGGTAACTGAGCACGATGGGCATTTGCTTGACGCTGTCGGCCTGGGTTTGGGTGAGGTATCCCTGCTTGACCATAAGGTCGAGCACAACGTTGCGTCGGCCCAGGGTGCGGTCCTGGTGGCGCAGCGGGTTGTAGTAGGAGGGGTTCTTGCACATTCCCACGAGCATGGCGGCCTCCTGCACGTTGAGCATCGCCGGGTCCTTGCCGAAGTAGACGTAGGCGGCCGTCTTGATGCCCACGGCGTTGTTGAGGAAGTCAAACTGGTTGAAGTACATTTGGACGATTTCGTCCTTGGTGTAGTACCGCTCGAGTTTGATTGCTATGATCCACTCGACTGGCTTCTGGATGGCTCGCTCGAGCAGTCCGTTGCTCTCGGGCGAGTAGAGTTGCTTGGCGAGTTGCTGGGTGATGGTCGAACCGCCGCCGGCGCTGCGCTGTCCCATGAGGATTGTCTTGATGATGGCTCGGCCGATGGCCTTGACGTCGATGCCGCTATGCTCCTCAAAGCGGGCGTCCTCGGTTGCCACGAGGGCCTGGTAGAGGTAGGGCGAGAGTTGGTCGAAGTCGACGGCCACGCGGTTGCCCTTGCTGCGGTAGTAGCGGCCCATCTCCACGCCATCGGCACTGTAGATGGTACTGGCAAACTTGTCGGTTGGGTTGCGCAATTGGTCGATGGCCGGCATATAGCCGATCACACCGGTGTAGATGAGCACAAACAGCAGCAGCACTGCCGCCACCAGACCTCCAAAGCACCACCACATCTTGGTGACGATGCCGTTGTAGTTATCACTCTTTTTCTTGTCGTTTGCCATATTGTTGATAAAAAATTGACTAACTTTTGGGCCGGCGCGAGGGCGCGCGGCATGGCCAACCGTGGGCCGGCGCGAGGGCGCGCGGCATGGCCAACCGTGGGGTTGAATTAACTGACAAAATTACTTCTTTTTCATATATATGCCAAATTTTGGGAAGTAATTCTGCCAAATTGGCGAATTTAGCGGCGGAAGAGGCGATAATTCGCGGTTTTTTTGTATCTTTGCAAGTTAATGCGAACATTTAACGATACTGATGGCAGAAGAATATAACATTTTACCCGAAGAGATTGACGACAACACTCAGCCTCAAGCCGGCGACCACGGCGGATATGAGGAGTTGACCACTCTCACTCCGCGCGAGCACATCCGACTGCGTCCGGGCATGTACATCGGCAAGTTGGGCGACGGCTCGCAGAGCGACGATGGCATCTACGTGCTTGTGAAGGAGGTGGTTGACAACAGCATCGACGAGTTTAACCGCGGCTACGCCAAGCCCGTCATCGAGATCGATGTCACGCCCGAGGGGGAAGTGACGGTGCGCGACTATGGCAGCGGCATACCGCTGCAGAGCGTTCGCGACGCGTCGAGCAAGATGAACACCGGCGGCAAGTACGACACCAAGGTGTACAAGCGGTCGGTGGGCCTGAACGGCGTGGGTATCAAGGCGGTGAACGCGCTATCGAGCGAGTTCTATATCCGCAGTGTGCGCGACGGTCAGGCCAGCGCGGTGCTCTACCGCGAGGGACTGGTGGTGGAGGAGACCGGCATCGTGGCGGCCGACGAGGGCGAGGCCAACGGCACGCTGGTGCGGTTCACTCCCGACGGCTCGATTTTCAAGGGCTTTGAGTACCGCGACGAGATACTGGAGCGGATGGTGAAGAACTACAGTTATCTCAACACCGGTCTGTCGCTGATGTATAACGGCAAGCGTTACCACTCGCGCGGCGGCTTGAGCGACCTGCTCAAGGACGTGATGACCAGCGAGCCGCTGTATCCGCTGATCCACCTGCGCGGCACCGACATCGAGGTTGTGATAACCCACGCGGCGCAGATGGGCGAGGAGTTCTATTCGTTTGTCAACGGACAGCACACGACGCAGGGCGGCACTCACCAGAGCGCGTTCCGCGAGGCGTTGTCGAGGACAATCAAGGACTTCTACGGCAAGAACTTTGAGTACAGCGACATCCGCGGCGGCATCGTGGCCGCGATTCTGGTCAAGGTGGAAGAGCCGGTGTTTGAGAGTCAGACCAAGATTAAGCTAGGCAGCACCGAGATGGCGTCCGGCGGCCCGACGATCTATAAGTTTATCAACGACTTCATCAAGAAGGAACTGGACGACTACCTTCACAAGACTCCCGAGACAGCCGAGGTGCTGCTGAAGCACATCCAGGACAACAAGCGCAACCGCAAGGCGATGGCCGGCGTGACCAAGCAGATGCGCGAGCGCGCCAAGAAGACGGCGCTTCACAATGACAAGTTGCGCGACTGCCGCGTTCACCTCAACGACGTGCGCACTCCCAAGGGAGTGGACCGCCGCGATGAGACATCGATTTTCATCACCGAGGGCTTGAGCGCGAGCGGCTCGATCACCAAGGTGAGGGACGTGGAGACGCAGGCGGTGTTCTCGCTGCGCGGCAAGCCGTTGAACACTTACGGCCTGGAGCCGAAGAAGGTGTACGCCAACGAGGAGTTCGGCCTGCTGCAGGCCGCTCTCAACATCGACGACGGCATTGACGGGCTGCGTTACAACCGCGTGATTGTCGCCACCGATGCCGATGTTGACGGGATGCACATCCGCCTGCTGCTGCTCACCTATTTCCTGCAGTTCTATCCCGAGTTGGTCAAGACGGGCCACCTCTACATCCTGCAGACACCGCTGTTCCGTGTGGTGAACCGCAAGCAGGCCAAGCGCAAGAGCACCAAGTCGCGCAAGGCCAAGAGTGCCGATGAGGCGCCGGAGGCCATATACTGCTACAGCGACCGCGAACGCGTGGATGCCATCAACCGCTTTGGCGACGACGCCGCAATCACGCGCTTCAAGGGCTTGGGCGAGATTTCGCCGGAGGAGTTTGTCAATTTCATCGGTCCGGATATGCGTCTGGATCGCGTGACGCTGCGCAAGGAGGACACCGTCAACGATATGCTCGCGTTCTATATGGGCAAGAACACGATGGAGCGCCAGAATTTTATTATCGACAACCTGATTATCGAGGATGACGAGGACATCACGGTGCATTGAGGCGAGACAAAGCGGCTCGGCCGCTTTGCACACCACTCCATCAATGGAGCGGTGTGACGGAAACCGTAATTATGAATTGTGAATTATGAATTGTGAACAGGAACACCCCTCCTTCAGGAGGGGCGGGGAGAGGCCGGAGAGGGTCGCCCTGTTTGCCGGGTCGTTTGACCCGTTCACTGTGGGCCACGAGAGCATCGTGCGGAGGGCGTTGCCGCTGTTTGACCGCATTGTGATCGCCATCGGCGTCAACCCGGCCAAGCGCGCGATGCTCGAGCCGGAAACGCGCCGTCGGTTTATCGAGCACGCGTTTGCCGGCGAGCCTCGCGTGAGCGTGATTACCTACTCCGGCTTGACGGCCGACGCGGCGCGCAGCGTCGGTGCGACGTTCCTGCTGCGCGGCGTGCGTATGGTGCAGGACTTTGAGAGCGAGATGGCTATGGCCGAAGTGAACCGCCGGCTGAGTGGCCTGGAGACGGTGCTGCTCTACACGTTGCCGTCGATGAGCCACATCAGCAGCAGTGTGGTGCGCGAGTTGCAGAGCCACGGCTGTGACGTGAGCGAATATTTGCCACACGGTGGCGAGTAGATGTTAGAAGAATGTTGAGTGTCAGGATATTGTGTAGTCTTGGGCTCTTGGTGCTGTTCTGCGGAGAAGCGTTGAGCCAGTCGAGTGACTTCGAGCGGATGGTGGCCGCGATAGACGGCAACTCACTGCCGCTTGTCAATATAGAAGTTGACGCGCAAAGTCTCGACAGTAAGGGGCCGTACGCTCCGGCGGTGTTCACCGTCGCCGAGCGGGTGGAGGGTCGTGATTCGATAGTGAGCCGTCCCATCAGCGGCCTGATAAAGGTGCGCGGCGCCACGTCGACGGTTTATGCCAAGAAGTCATTCACGATAAAGTTTGTGGATGAGGCCGGCAACAAGTTGGACGTGAACCTGCTGGGCTTGCGCGAGGACAACGTGTGGATACTCGACGCGATGACGATTGACCGCGCGCGCATGCGCAACCGGGTGCTGTTTGACTTGTGGAACGAATATAGCCGCACGCCATACGAGACCAAGTTTGGCGGTCGCAATGGCACTGTGGGACAGATGGTTGAGGTATTTCTCAATGGTGAGTACCACGGCCTCTATTGCTTGAGTGACAAGATAAACCGGCAGTTATTAGGCTTGAAGAAGGTGAAAGTTGACGAAGAGACAAGTGATGTGACAGTGCGCGGCGTGCTCTACAAGGGCGAGCAGTGGAGCACGGCCACGATGTCGATGACCGGATACAAGAACGCGCGCACCGACACCGCGTATTGGAACGGCTGGCAGTTGGACTATCCCGACGACTATCCGAGCCGGCAGGCGTGGCAGCCGCTGATGGACTTCATCACGTTTATAAACAGCGACGAGGACGTGTTCGCCGCCGGTTACCTCGACTGGTATTACCGTGACAACCTCGTGGACTACTGGCTGTTGCTGGAAACGTTCAACATCTTAGACATGCCTTACAAGAACTCGTTTGTCTCGACAGTAGATGTCACAAGCGGTGACCACCATTACCAGATTACGCCGTGGGACATGGACGCCTCGATGGGTCAGAACTACAACGGCGCGCGCCTAAACACGGTTTGTGACATCCACCGTCTGGACAATGATTATATGCCGTTTTTATCGTTAATCAGATATAATATTGATGACTTTTACGCCCACCTTGCCGCTCGCTGGAAGCAGTTGTCGAGGTCAACTTTCGCTTCGGAGCACGTGTTGGCGTTGATGAGGGCGTATGCCGCGCGGCTTGATGACAGCGGAGCCTGGGGTCGTGAGCGCGTCCGGTGGAACAAGAGACCGGTGGCGCTTGCCACGACTGCGGCCGGCGAACTCGACTACATTGAGGCGTGGTACAGCAATAATTTTGAGCACGTGCAGCGTTATATGCTCCACGACGTGAACCGCGACTGGACTGTGGACGTGGGTGACGTGAATCTGTTGCTGGAGGCCATCCTCGCCGGCAACAATGACGACGCGCTCGACGTCAACGACGACGGCGCGGTGGACGTGGGCGACGTGAACAACGTGCTCGCGGGGATATTGAATATTAAGTAATAATCACATCAGGCAAACGATAGATGAAGAAGATATTGACAACGATAATGCTGATGGCGACGCTGAGCGCCTCGGCTCAGATTAGCAGTGACGCCGAGAAGTTGCTCAACGCGCAGTATGCCATTAGCAGTTTCTACGTCGACAAGCCCGACGACAGCAAACTCACCGAGGCCGCCATCAAGGCGATGCTCGAGACGTTGGACCCCCACAGCGCATATACCGACGCTCGCGAGACTCGCGAGTTGGAGGAGCCGCTTGAGGGCGAGTTCAGCGGCATCGGCATCCAGTTCAACATGAAGCAGGACACGCTCTACGTCATTCAGACCATCGCCGGCGGTCCGAGCGAGAAGGTGGGCATCCGTGCCGGCGACCGCATCGTGACGGTCAACGACACTGTGATTGCCGGCAAGAAGATGCGCAACACGGCCATCATGAAGAAGTTGCGCGGCAAGAAGGGCACCAAGGTGACGGTGCAAGTCAAGCGCCACGGCACTCCGGAGTTGATCACGTTCCGCATCACGCGCGACAAGATACCGCTATACAGCGTCGATGCAGCCTATATGATTGAGGAGGGCACGGCCTACGTGAGCATCAACAACTTCGGCGCCAAGACCCACCACGAGATGATGGATGCGTTGGAGTCGTTGTCGCGTCAGGGCATGAAGCGTCTGGTGCTCGACCTGAGCAGTAACGGCGGCGGCTACCTGAACGCCGCCATCGACCTGTGTAACGAGTTTCTAGACGAGGGTCGGCTGATAGTGTACACCGAGGGCCGCGCCCAGCCGCGCAACGACGCTGTGGCCACGGGTGGCGGCCGCTGGCGTGACCTGCCGCTGGTGGTGATTGTCAACCAGTATTCGGCGAGCGCGGCCGAGATTTTTGCCGGCGCGATGCAAGACTGGGACCGCGCGGTGATTATCGGCCGGCGCACATTTGGCAAGGGGCTGGTGCAGCGTCCGTTCCGTTTTCAAGACGGGTCGATGATGCGACTGACGGTTGCCCGATATTACACCCCGAGCGGACGTTGCATCCAGAAGGAATATGCCCCGGGCGACAAGAAGCGCTATGAGCACGACATCGTCGACCGCGAGAAGAGCGGCGAGTATTTCCACGCCGACAGCATCCACCGCGTGGACTCGCTGCGCTTGTCGACGTTGCTCACCCGGCGCGACATCTACGGCGGTGGCGGCATTATCCCGGACGTGTTTGTGCCGCTCGACACGACCCATTACACGACCTATTACCGCGACCTGGTTGCCAAGGGCATCGTCAACCAGTGGTCGATATCCCACGTTGACGCCCATCGCAAGGAAATCCTCAAGCGCTATCCCACGCTGGAAGAGTTTGACCGCGGCTTCACGTTGACTGCGGCTGACATCAACTCGTTTGTGCACATGGGCGAGCAGGACAGTGTGCCCTATGACGCGGCGAAGTTCGCCACGAGCGAGCCGATGCTGCGCGCGATGCTCAAGGGGCTGATCGCGCGCGACGTGTACACCGACCGCGGCGCGTATGCCCGCGTGATCAACCATATCAACCCTGACGTGAGGCAGGCGCTCGAGGTGGTGAACGACCGTCGTCGGCAGGAGCGGATTTTGGGCTATCGGTGATTCGTAATTCATAATAATTTATCCCATTTCTCTTATAACTCCCATTTTAAGATTTGCGAAAATCGGATAAAAATGCTATATTTGCAGCATGGAATATATCAGTGACAGAATAAGGGCTCTGGCGCCGAGCGCAACGCTGGCGATGAGCCAAAAGAGCAGTGAGTTGAAGGCTCAAGGCATTGACGTGATTAACCTATCGGTGGGCGAGCCGGACTTTCACACTCCGGATCATATCAAGGAGGCTGCCAAGCGCGCCATCGACGACAATTTCTCGTTCTACACCCCCGTGCCGGGCTACTTGTCGCTGCGCGAGGCTATTGTCGAGAAACTCGAGCGAGAGAACGGCCTTCACTTCGAGGCGTCGCAAGTGGTTGTCGGCAACGGCGCCAAGCACGAGTTGTGCAATGTTGTGATGACCCTCGTCAACCCTGGCGACGAGGTTGTAATTCCGATGCCGGCATGGGTGAGTTACGTGCAGATGGTGATTTTGGCCGGCGGCAAGCCTGTGACGGTGCCCGTGGGCATGGAGCAGGGCTTCAAGGTGACTGCCGGGCAATTGGAGGCAGCCATCACGCCGCGCACGAGGCTGGTGATGCTGTGTTCGCCCAGCAACCCCACCGGCGCAGTGTATAGCCGCGGTGAACTGGCCGAGTTGGCGGCGGTCCTGGAGCGCCACCCGCAGGTGATGGTGCTCAGCGACGAGATTTATGAGCACATCAACTATGTGGGCCGTCATGAGTCTATCGGCCAATTTGAGGCGATCGCCGACCGCGTTGTGGTGATAAACGGCGTGTCGAAGGCCTACGCTATGACGGGCTGGCGCATCGGCTATATGGCCGGTCCGCAGTGGCTTGCCAAGGCGGTGACCAAGTTGCAGGGGCAATACACGAGCGGAGTGTCGAGCATCGCGCAGAAGGCTGCCGAGGCGGCACTGCGCGGCACCCAGGCGCCGGTAGAGCAGATGCGCGAGGCCTTTGAGCGCCGGCGCGACCTGGTGACGGGGCTGCTGCAGCAGTATGTGCCGCAGATGGAGGTGTCGCTGCCCGACGGCGCGTTCTACGTGTTCCCGTGTGTCAAGCGGTTGCTGGGCGCCACGGCGCCCGACGGCAGCGTTATAGCCACCGACGGCGATTTGGCGATGTATCTGCTGCGTGAGGCTCACGTGGCCACTGTGGCCGGCGAGGCCTTTGGCGCGCCGGGCTATATCCGCCTGAGTTATGCCACGAGCGACGAGAACCTGCGTGAGGCCGTGCGGCGCATCGCAAGTGCGGTGGAAGGAATTTGTAATTAGTTGCTCTTGTTCCAGTTATCATAGTTATCCCAGAAATCCCAGTTATTCTGGTAAACCCGGTAAGAAGCCTGTAATACAATAATGGCACTAAGTCAAACAACGTCACAAGGAGCAGGGCAGGTTACCATAACCAAGCAGCAACTCTCCCAACGGATGAAGATGGAGCTGAGCCGTCTGCTGGTGATGTCGCCTGCCGAACTTGAGCAAGACATCGACAAGAAACTCCAGGAGAACGAGGCTCTGGAGTTGGCTCCGCAGGAGCGCGCTGTTGACGAGGACGGCCGCGTGATTAATGATCGCGGCGGCGCCGACGGTGACTTCTATGACTCGGATGATATACCCAACACGCGTGCCGTGGCCGGCGACGACGGCTACCCGGCGCGCCGTGGCGGCGGTGATGACCGCCGCGCGCCGGAGCCGCGCGATGACGATGGCGAGACGATTGTGGACCACCTGAGCGAGCAACTGATGACGCGAAATCTGACGGCCGTGCAGCGGCAGATTGTGGTCAACATCCTGGGCAACCTTGACTCGCGCGGATATCTGGTGCGCGACGCGCGCCAGATTGCGAGAGATATGGACCGCGAGGACGTTGACGAGGAGCAGGTGGCCGAGATGATTTATCTGGTGCGTAGCCTCGACCCGCCGGGTATCGCGGCGTTCAATAGTCAAGACCTGCTGCTGTTGCAGTTGGAGCGAATGGAGCCGACGGCCGATGTCGAGACGGCGCTCTCGATAGTGGGCGACCACTACGACGAGTTGCTGGAGCAGCGGATGGAGGCGATTGCTGAGGCGCTCGGCACGACGGTGGACGAGGTGGAGCGCGTGACGCGCGAGGTGTTGCGGCGGCTGAACACGACGCCGGCCGCGGGATACGCCTCGTCGGCCGAGGACGTCAACGCCGCCATCGAGCCGCAATACACGGTGCGCGTCAACGACTATGACGGCACCATCGAGGCAACGGTGAACAATCGTTTCCCGGAGTTGCAGGTGTCGCAGAGTTACAAGTTGGCGGTCGCTGATAGCGAGGCCAAGCAGTTGAAGCGGCAGGAGGTGAAGCAAATCAAGGAGAACGTGTCGTCGGCCGACTTCTATATCCGCATGATCAAGATGCGGCAGGAGACGATGGCCGGTATTCTTGATTTTATCGTGCGGCGCCAGCGCGACTATCTGCTCAGCGGCAACGAGGCGGACCTTCACCCGATGGTGCTGCGTGAGATTGCCGAGCGGTTGGGCATCGACACGAGCACTGTGTCGCGTGCCACCAGCGGGCAGTATATCGACACTCCTCACGGCATCATCCCCGTCAGGACGCTGTTTATCAATGAGGGCGACAACATCAAGGTGGCGTTGCGTGAGTTGATAGCGGGCGAATCGGCCGCCGCTCCGCTCACCGACTCTAAACTTGCCGAGCTGTTGCGTTCGCAGGGCTTCAAGGTGGAGCGCCGCACTGTGGTGAAGTATCGCACCGAACTGGGCATTGCCAGCAGCCGCGAGCGGGGCTGTCCTCCCCCCACCCCCTCCTAAAGGAGGGAAGACTAATTCCTAGGAACCCTAGGAACCCTAGGAACCCTAGGAACCCTAGGAACCCTAGGAACTCTATATTCCCTAGGAACCATAGAATTCCTAGAAACCCTAAAGACGATGAGATATGAGAGATAAGATATTGACCGGTTTGTCGCGCTTTATATCAATGGCGCTCAATCCATTGCTGATGCCCACCTACGCGTGCTTCCTGGTGCTGTGGGTGAGCGTGTTGTGTGCCCAGCCGGTGGGTGGGCGCGCGATGGTGCTGGTGGTTGTCGCCTGCCTGACGTGCATGATACCGATGATGACGGTGGGCACACTTCACCACTTCCACTTCGTGCGCGACAAGCAGTTGAACAGTGCCCGCGAGCGTCGCATACCTTATGTTGTGACGCTGGTGTGCCTTGTTGCCGCGGCGCTCTATCTGCACTATCATCACGCGCCGTTGTGGTTCACGATGGTGCCGGTGGGCATGGCGGTGTCGTGCCTGCTGCTTGGCGTGGTGAACCTGTGGTGGAAGGTGTGTGTCCACACGGCGGGCGTGGCCGCGCTGGTGGCAATGCTCGTGCAGGTTCACGTGCAGGGGCTGAGCGCCTTCAACCTGCTGTATCTGATTGTGGCAACAGTGATGCTCACGGGCATGGTGGGCACGTCGCGCATGGTGCTCGGCCGCAGCACGCTGGGCCAAGTGGTGGCAGGCGTCGCGTTGGGCTACGCGCCTGTTGCCGTGGCGATGCTGCTGTCGTAGAGGGTGGGACTAAGGAATCTAAGAATTCTTAGAAATCTTAGAGTTCTTAGAATTCTTAGAAATCTTAGAGATCTAAGAAATAAAAAACTAAAAACGATGAATATCCAGTTACCACCGCGCACCGACGGCCAGCCGGCCGGGGAGTTGCGTGACGTACGCCAGATTACGATTATCGGAGCCAACGGTTCCGGTAAGACGCGCTTTTGCAACGCGGTTGCGTCGGCGGGCAAGGGCGGCGTGTTCCGCATGTCGGCGCTGAGGGCACTCTATGAGCAGCACGACGCGACAGCGGCGCTACCCGGTTCGATTGACGCGATGTTCACCGAGTTGAACAACTCCAGCACATCGGTCAAGAGTACGGCTGCCACCGAGTTTGAGCGTCTGACGATTGTGATGATGGCCGAGGAGTTCCGCGAGTTGATGAATTGGAAGACTCTCCGTTATATCGACGACCCTAACGCGCCTGCCCCGGTCACCAAACTAGACACGGTGGTGAAGGTGTGGCAGGAGGTGTTTCCGGGCAACAAGGTGCTGCGCGAGAACGGCACGCTGATGTTTGCCACCGAGGGTCATGGCGACCGCTACGCCTCGGCGCGTTTGAGCGACGGCGAGAAGGCGGTGCTCTACTATGTGGGCGCGGTGCTATACGCGATGCCCAACGCGCTGATAATCGTTGACGATCCCGAGACGTTCCTTCACCGCTCGATTATGGTGTCGCTGTGGAACGTGATTGAGGGTTTGCGGTCGGACTGCACATTCATCTACGCGACCCACGATGTGGACTTCGCCACGAGCCGCAGCGACAACGCGTGCATCTGGGTGAAGGCCTACGACCCCGACCACAAGACGTGGGACTATGAGGTGTCGCGCGACGGCAGCGAACTGGGCGACGCTCTGTTTGTTGACCTGTTGGGGTCGCGCAAACCGGTGCTCTTTATTGAGGGCGACGCCACCCATAGCATCGACGCGCGTCTTTATCCGCTGGTTTTCAGCGACTATACCGTGAAGCCGCTCGGCAGTTGCAACCGTGTGATTGAGAGCGTGCGCACCTTCGGGTCGCTGCAGTCGATGCACCACCTCGACAGCCGCGGCATCGTGGACCGTGACCGCCGCACCGACCGCGAGGTGGGCTACCTGCGCGACCGCAAGGTGATGGTGCCCGATGTGGCCGAGGTCGAGAATCTGTTTATGCTCGAGCCGGTGCTTGAGGTGATGGCGTGCCGCAGCAAGCGCAACGCCGAGCGCATCGTGGAGCGGGTGAAGGCGGCGGTGTTCGACATGTTTACCGACCAACTCAAGGCTCAGGCTTTAGAGCATGTGCGCCACCGCGTCAAGACCGAGGTGGAACACCGCATCGACCAGCGTTTCCGCAACATCAACGCTCTGGAGGACCACATGGTGGACCTGGTGAACGAGATTCGGCCTCGCGCGATGTATAACGCGATGTGCCGCGAGTTCCGCAAGATGGTGGACGCGCAAGACTATGCCGGCGTGCTGCGTGTGTTCAACCACAAGCAGATGATTGCCGGCAGCGGTGTGGCTCAACTGTTGGGCTTGGGCGGCAAGGACGGCTACATCAAGGCGGTGCTGAAGGTGCTGCGCGACGGCGGCCGCGACGCCGACACTATCCGGCAGGCCATCAAGCGCTGCTTTGAAGTGGCGCAGCCGAAATCTTAGAAAACTAAGAGAACTTAGATTTCTTAGAATTTTTAGAATTCTTAGAATTCTTAGAGAGAAAAAATCGCAAAAATACTCATTAATTATGATGAAAGAGAATATAATCAAGATTTACGAGAAAAGTTTTGTTGACAACTGGGAATTGCCGGCACTGACTGACTATAGCACGCGCCAGAGGATGACCTATGGCGACTTTGCGTGTCAAATCGCTCGGTTACATCTTTTCTACGAGCGCTGCGGCATCAAGCAGGGTGACAAGGTGGCGTTGATTGGCAAGAACACGCCGTCGTGGGTGACGGTGTTTATCGGCACGATTACCTATGGCGCGGTGATTGTGCCCATCTTGCAGGAGTTCAACCCCAACGACGCCCAGCACATCATCAATCACAGCGAGGCCACGCTACTGTTTTCGAGCAAAGCCATCTGGGACACGCTCGACTTTGACAACCTGCTTGGCATCCGTGCGGCACTCTCGCTCGACAGCGATGAGTTGCTTGCCGAGAAAGAGGGCGAGACTGTGAGCCGCGAGATTTACCGGCTCGACGAGACGTTCCGCGAGCGTTATCCGAACGGCTTCTACCGCAACGACATCCACTATCCCGACGTGTCTCCCGAGGCGATGATGGAGTTGAACTACACGAGCGGCACAACGGGCTTCAGCAAGGGCGTGATGCTCACGGGCAACAACCTGTGTGGCAACGTGGTGTATGGCATCAATAGCGGCCTTCACTACCGCGCGAGCCGCGTGTTGTCGTTCCTGCCGTTGGCCCACGCCTACGGCTGCGCGTTCGATATGCTCACTCCGCTTGCCGTGGGCAGCCACATCACGCTGCTTGGCCGCATCCCGTCGCCCAAGATTCTGCTCAAGGCGCTTGCCGAGGTGAAGCCCAATCTGGTGATTTGCGTGCCGATGATTTTAGAGAAGATCTACAGCAAGATTATCGTGCCGATGATTAGCCAGGGTATGTTGCGCTGGGCGCTTGCCGTGCCCTATCTGGACAACCGCATCTATGCCCAGATCCGCAAGAAACTCATCGAGGCCTTTGGCGGCGAGTTTGAGGAGATTATCGTTGGCGGGGCGCCGTTCAACGCCGAGGTGGAGGACTTCCTCTACAAGATCCAGTTCCCTTACACCGTGGGCTACGGCATGACGGAGTGCGGCCCGCTGGTGAGCCACACGCCGTGGCGCGAGTTTGTGCCCCACAGCGCTGGCCGCGTGTTGCCGGGCATCATGGAGTGCAAGATTATCAGCGACGACCCGGAGAATGTGCCGGGCGAGATTTGTGTGCGCGGCGAGAACGTGATGCGTGGCTACTTCCACAACAGCGAGGCCACCGACAAGGTGCTGCACGAGGACGGCTGGCTGCACACGGGTGACATGGGCACGCTGAGCGCCGACGGCACGATCTCAATCCGCGGCCGCCTGAAGACGATGATTCTCACCAGCAACGGCCAGAACATCTATCCCGAGGAGATTGAGGCCAAACTGAACAATATGCTGGGCGTGGCCGAGAGCCTGGTGGTGGACCGCGACGGCAAACTGGTGGCGCTGGTCTATCCGGACTATGAGACGCTGGACCAGTTGGGCATGACCCAGGACCAGTTGCCGGCCCACATGGAGAACCTGCGCACCGAACTGAACAAACTGGTGGCACCCTACGAGAAGGTGACCAAGATTGAGTTGATCGCCAGCGAGTTTGAGAAGACGCCCAAGCGCAGCATCAAGCGCTTCCTCTACCGCTGAGAAGTAAAAGACAATAAGGACAATAAAGACAAAACATAATCTGAATACAATTCAGGATAGAGTCCACTGCAAAAAGTGGCGATTTTTAAAATTATGATTAGTCAGATGGCATTATGCGGCCATTCTGAGCGGTTCCCAGCCGAAATGCGGATTTTGCTGAAACCATCCTGGTTGAGCAAAAATTCGTTCCAAGGCTTCTC
>JAFTDD010000030.1 GCA_017454355.1 Muribaculaceae bacterium | reverse complement strand
GAAGCCTTGGAACGAATTTTTGCTCAACCAGGATGGTTTCAGCAAAATCCGCATTTCGGCTGGGAACCGCTCAGAATGGCCGCATAATGCCATCTGACTAATCATAATTTTAAAAATCGCCACTTTTTGCAGTGGACTCAAAATTTCATCCCGTTAGTTTCCGAACACTGCCGTGAAATAACCCGTAGGCTGAAATAAACACCGTTCCGGCAGGACTACACCTATCGCGCGTCTGTCGCTTCGGCTCCCTCTACGGCCTCCATGCCAAGCGAACGCTTGAATAGAGATTGAAGGGGGGAACGGGCGGCTGACGGCGTGGATGAAGTGGATGGCAAATGGATTGATTGGACGATTGTTATGTAAATTATTTATCATAGATTTGCAGCCGTTATTCATTTTATTCATTAATTATTCCTTATAGTTATTACTTAGTTATGAAGAAAACTTTTGTTTTGATGATGGTGGCTCTCGCGTCGTTGGCCGCGAGTGCCCAGGGTGGTTTCAAGGGGTTTATCAGCGACATGACGATCGACTTGTCGGTGGGCTTGAGTTGGGCCAGATGTAACAAGGTGTTTTCCGACCAGAAGTTGGGCTTCACCGCCGGATTGGATTTCACGAAGCCGATTTCGACATTCCATGGCAGTCCGTCTACGCTATACGGTCTGTTAGGTTTTCATGTGGTGCAGAAGGGCGGTAAGATAAGCGACAACGCGTTTGACCTCCGTGATTTGCTGTCGACCCACATCGCGATTCCTCTGCACGTGGGCTATCGTTACAGTTTCAAGAAGTGCTCGCTGTTTGTACACGCCGGGCCGTATGTCTCGTTCAAGGCGGGCGAAGGCTCGATGAATGATTCGGCGCTGAAGTCGTTGTCGTCGACCGAGTTTGGCCTGAGTGGCGATTTCGGTATCAAGTTTCGAAAGTTTCAGTTGTCGTATGGTTTAGACTTTGGTTTGAGCAAGTTGGGTACCGCTAATGACGCGCAAGGTAAGACAGTGAACATGAAGTCCAATACGGGTCATGTGAAGTTGACGTGGAGTTTTGGCGGCGGTAAGTGATTAGAAGGGTCGCTCGACGAGCCTTGTGAGGCCTCACGGGTGGTTTGAAGCCGCCGCCCGTGAGGTTTTTCCTTTATATTATGCCGGTCACTCGTCGTTGTCTTCGTATTCTTCATCGTCTTCATTGTATTCTTCATTGTCGTCATCGTAGTCATCAGTCGATGAGGCGTTATAGTATTGCGCGCCGAGTTTGTAGCCTTCGGCGTATCCGTTGCGGTAACCTCGGGCGTATTGGCTGCCGTGGGGAGCGTACTGCTCGCGTTTGTATTTTGGCACCGTAGCGTTGTAGCGATGGCCATATTCTCCGGCCTGAAAACCGGCGCGGTGACCGTCGCGCTTTCCGGCGTCAAATGCCTCCTCGGCTTCGGTTTTGGTCTCGACGGTTTCAGTTTCATCAGTCTCTTTCTCGTGAATCGGTATGGTGAACGGGAGTGACACGTCGGGATAGTAGCGAAAGGGGGCGATGGAGATTGTGTCGATTTGTTGCGGCGTGTCGCGGCTCGCCAGGTGGTCAATACCCAACACGAGCGCCGCCAACAGTGGCGTGACCAGGCCGATGATGACGATTGTTTTGGCTATCTTACTGCTGGCAATCATGTCTATTTAGTAAAAAGTGTTTAGTACCACTCAATATGTATTTTAAACATAAATATCCATAAATTATCCAAAAAATATATAGAAAACAATCTCATGTCCTCATGTTCTGTTGTCTAAAAATAATTAATGGACAATTCATGGTAATTTGTGTTAAAAACTATCTGAAGGCGCGGCGGGCGGCGGCGACACCGAGGTCGTAGGTGGCCTGCATCTTGGCCGGGTCGCTGCTCAGGCGACTGATTGGCAACGGCTCGTCGGGTTGGATAACGATTGCGGCGCCGTCGCGCGCACGCCGCGCCACATACTCGAGTTCCTCGTTATACATCTCGTGACGGCGGGCCATTGCGTCGAGCAATGCCGGGTAGCGGCGCAGCATGATGCGCGCGAGCCACATCAGCGGGTTGGGCTTCTTGATGAAGCCCACGGGTTGGGTGAGTACAACGATGTTACGGTCGTAACCTTGGCTTTCCATATATCGCAGGGGGATGCTGTCGCTGATGCCGCCGTCGAGCAACTTCATGCCGTCGAGTTCGACGATGCGGCTCACCATCGGCATGGACGATGAGGCGCGTATCCACTCGTACAGCACCTCGCCACCCTGCTTGATTGGCCGGTAATGGGGCTTGCCGGTGAGCACGTCTGTGGTGACGATGTGGTAGTCGACGGGCGAACTCTCGAAGGCCTCGTTGTCAAACAGGTCGTACTCGCGAGGAACGGTGTGGAAGGCGAACTCGGCGTTAAAGTAGTCGCCGGTGGTGAGCAGTGACCATAGGCCGCAATAGCGTCGGTCGCCGGCAAATCGTTGGTTATAACGCAGGGCGCGGCCGCTCTGACGGCTGACGTAATTGACGCCGAAGGCCGCGCCGGCGCTCACGCCCACCACGCCCTGCACCTCGATGCCCAACTCGAGCATCACGTCCATCACGCCGGCACTGAACAGCCCTCGCAGCGCACCGCCCTCGAGCACGAGGCCGGTGCGGTTGGCCTCCCCCAACCACCGCGCGGCCAGGCCAAGGCCAGGCC
The DNA here is from genome assembly GCA_017454355.1 of Muribaculaceae bacterium. GTDB lineage: Bacteria > Bacteroidota > Bacteroidia > Bacteroidales > Muribaculaceae > Sodaliphilus. The sequence goes on along the minus strand of JAFTDD010000030.1, from coordinate 6,485 downwards.
CTACATGGGGGGGGGTTATGGGTTGTTGGTTTTGCTGGTGGCTCATTGCTTGGTGATGATGCAGGTGGAGCGGGTGTCGCACTTGAGCGAGAGCGAGATGTGATAGGCGCCGGCCTCGGTGATGGTGAGTTGTGGTCCATTGGTGACGATGTCGCCGGCTGTGCCGCCCCAAAAAATGTTCCAACTGTGGTTGGCCCGGAACATGAACTCGCCGGAAGTGAGGGTGCCGGTAAACTCCCATGCGCCGGTTGACTTGTTGAAGGTCATGTCGGTGTCGGTGTCCCACTTGCCGCCATTGGCGGTGCCGATGATGCTGACTGTGGTGATAGGCGTCAGATAGTAAACCATGCTCACAAGGTTGACATCCACGCGGTAGAAGCCTTCAGAGGCACTCATGTCGTATCCAAACTCCTGAAGGCCATTCGTGGTGCCATCGCTGCCCCAGTTGGGGTAGTCCCAATTAAACTCCTTGCTGCGGAACTTGAAGCCGCCGTTGAGATACATATAACCGGAATACTCGCCGTTGCTATAGGGACTATAGAGAGGAGCGGCCGGTGAGCCCCATCCATTGGAATTGCCTGCCTGCCAAATGTAAGATTCGTACTCTAAACGCCAACCGGTGCGGTAGGTCATTCGCGAAATCGCACCGTAGTTGTTACGGTCATTGTCGGTAATGACCCACGACTCGTCCTCCTGCAACTCGAGGGTGAAGAGACCGTCGCCGTGAGGGGTGAGTTCGCGTCCGTTGATGAAGTAACGCCTGCTATCATCATACCGGTGATTGAATGTGACACGGGAGGTGACTGCGGGGCTATCCTCACTATCTACAAAGTTTTCGTTCCAATCATCGGTATTCCAGTCATCGGGTAATACGCAGTAACTGTTGTTTGGATTGATTTGGCAGTCGTCGGCCCATGAGCCGGTGCCGTCCACAAACTTGAACTGGCCGCCCTGTGGCAGGTAGATGACGGTGCTGATTAGGCCGGTGCCGTCTTTGGCATTGTATTGCGCGTCGGGCAGCGGCAGCAGTGGTGTGATGCTTGGTCCCGCACCTACGTCGGCGGGTAAGTTGCTCCAATAATTGGAACTCACGCAGTCACCCACAAGATACCACAACTTCACCTCTGATTTGTCAGCGGGCACAAATGGCTCGTAGACTTGCACCTTGCGGCTGACAGTGTTGGAATTTACGCTACTGGTGAAGTGTTGTGCATTGCAACGGAAGTAGACCACCACCTTGCCGGAGGGCATCTCGCCGTTATTTGCCTCGATGACGAGACTGTTGACCATGGCGGGATCGATGTCGACAGCAGTGCCGATGAAATATTGCTTGCTGCCCCCGAGGATATTGCCGAGGACGGTGTTGACGTCGCCAACGTCCACAGCGTTGTCGCTGTTGACATCGTTAAAGTTGTTGAGTGTGACACCGGCGCCGGCAGTCAGCGCCGCGCTGAGCATCGTGATGAGTAATGTCTTTTTCATTTGTTATAGTCGTTAGTCGTTAGTCAGGTTAGCGTCTATTCACGTCAATGACAACGTCAATTCACGTCTAAAATAAAAAAATTGACGACAATAGACGCGAAACTCGCAGCAGGTAGCCGGCTCACGTATTATGAATTATGCATTATGAATTATGCATTAATTTAACGCCGGAGCCGATTTCAAAGTGGAGTTTGACGATGCCCAGATCGATGGTGGAGTATGGCCCCCAGGCGCTCTCCTCGGCAACAACCGTGCGGCCGTCGGCCTGCAGGGTGAAGCGGAACTTCTGCTGGTTGATTGCGGTGGGTGCCAGCAAGGCGGCATTCACTCCGGCGACAAACCAGTCGGGCATCTCGCCACCGGGCAACAATGACTTGGCAACCTGGTCGATGCGCTTGATGCGGTGGGGCGCACCCTCGGGGTTGACGCCGTAGCCTATAGAGATGACGCACGTGAGTTTCTCGTCGTCACGGATGTCAACGCGGTCGCGGTTGGTACGGTAGGTGAGCGCCACCCAACACGTGTTCAGACCCATGCGTTGCGCCTCGAGCACGATGCGCTCGCCGTAGTAGCCGGTGAGTTCGTCAAGGCCGGGCAGCCGCTTGTCGCCCACGATGGCGATGTAGTGGTCGGCGTTGCGGAACTTGCCGTAGTGGGCCAGCAGGCTGGTGCCGAAGCCCTTCGGGTCGTCGGTGATGAGTTGGATGCGCAGGCCGCTCGCGGCGTTACACTCGTCGATTACCGCCTGCAAGGCTGCGACAACGTCTGCCTCAAGCGGCCTCTTCTGGTACGCGCGGATGCTATGTCGCTGTTCTATTGCTTCGAGTAGTGTCATTTATAGTTATTTTTTTTCGAATATTCGAGCTCGAATAGTCGAATAGTCGAATGCTCGAATAATCGAGTGGACGAAATAATTATGAATTATGCATTATGAATTATGCATTTTAAAATCGAGCGCCGGGCTTGTTGACATCCATGCCGCCATGCACGATGTCGTCGGCTGTGTAGTCGATGCGCTTGATGAGTTTGCCCTTGTTGTCGTAACTGTACACCGAGTAGCCCGACGGCTTGGGAAATCCGCCGGCGTCAATCGTCTCAAGCAGTTGGCTGAAGATGCCCGTGAGACGGTCGCGCGCGACAAGTCCATCGCCGGCGAGTTGGCCGTCATAATATTCGACGATGTTGACCGACTTGCTGTTGTGGGCAAAGGAGATCTTCACACACCAGCGGCTTCGCTTCGTGTCCTCTTCACGCAGTGCCATGGTCGGATAGTTTCCTAAACCGAGTTCAACGGCGGCTGCCACAAGCCGCTCGTGGGTGTCGCCCAGCACGCTTGTCACGTTGTCGTAACTGATAGCCTTGCGGTCGCCGAGTTTGCGGCCGTATAGATAGGTGAAGTCGCTCTTGCGGTTGAAAGTGATGAAGTAAACCTCGCTCTCACCGCTACCGGTATCATACCGTTCAAACCGGAAACTGTCAAGCGTGTCGTTGAGTGCCACAGGGCTGTTGGGCAGTAACTTGGCGTCACCCTTTGGTGTTTTGGCCGGCCTCTTGGCACAGGCGATGAAGACGGCACCAACGGTCAAAACGGCTACAATAGTAAGAATCATGCGGAGTTTCATATAGTAGTTTTTTTTAGTTAAAATTTTATGCGGGGCCTGACCGCTACCTGCCCGAGGTGATGATCCCGAACGCTATCATGCGGTCATAACGCTCGCCGCTCGGGTGATAGTACACCTTCACGAGATACTCGTTGGAAGTCTGGTATTTATTACCCTCGATAGGTGCCGCGAGTGTGTCGCCGGTACCATTTGGACGATAGACGTATTGATAATTATATGCCCCTTGCTTGAGCAGCAAAGTGCCGTGATAGCACCCCGTGGAGGCATCATAGTTCAGGCGTGTGGAGGCAGGGGAGAGGCCGCGGGTGAGTTCTCCGTCAATGTGGATGCTGCCGCCCGTCACAGGGCCGCCGGTGTCGAGAGTGAAGTGAGTCAACGCATAGTCGGCCGTGAAACACGCATCCTCGCGATTGGTGTCGGCATTGCGGATAGTGAAATGCCCGTGCTGCGTCTGGTCATAAAGATATTGCGATGACCGGCGCGGCTTGTCTTGCCGCAACGTCACGTGGTAGTAAGGGTCAAAGTACTCCCAACGTTCCACACCCATATTGAGCGTGTGAGCACTAACTGTCTCAAAGCGGCGATACTCATTGCCCGCCTCGAAAATGAGTTCCGGCCGGTGCTCATACGTCACTTTGTCCGGAGCGACCATAGTCGGCGCAGTCACCACAGCACTCGTCGCGTCACGGTTGTTCTGTGAGATGACAAGCGTCAGGTCACGGTACGGGTCGGCAATCGTGCCGGGCCGGCCGGTGACATCAATCGTCAACTGCTGATGTCCGTCATTATAATCAATGTCAGTGCGCGACGTCACATCCAGTCGGGCGCTCGCGATGTTCTCACACACCGAGAATCGCCGTTGCACAATCACATGCTCCGGGTCATCCTGCTCGTAAACCGACACAACATAGTTTCCGCTCTTGGTGATACGCAGTCGGTCGTTCGGAATGTCAAACGAGTAGTTGAAGTAATGTGTGAACGTCGCCTCACACTGCACCCAGTCCTCAATGTCGGCCATATTAAAGCCGTCCACCCACTCGCTCTCCACCAGCGACGCCGTCGGGTTCCACATCGCGTCACAATGCGTCACGCTGTAACGCAGGTAATGCACGTCATAGTCCAGCAAGTCAAAACTCATCGTTAACCGTTGGTCCGAGCCAAGCACAATAATCGGTGGGAAATACGGATTCTCCGGCGGAGCCAGTGTCACGCTGGCCACCATCGGGTCAATATTCAGGTCACGCGTGTCGCCGCTTGCCACCCCCGGTGGCGCGGCCATCACCGTTGCCGCCGCAATCAAAGACGCTGCGGACAGCGTAGCGCGGCGCTCAATGCTATTCTGCGGGCAGTACATCTTACTTAAATAAAATCTATGGCCTTTAATCGCCAGGCCGGTTAAAATCACAAAATTATATTATTTTTATCATCTATGCAATATTGCGAAGCAAAAAATATGCCGCGATAGTGAGACTCTTGCACAAACCAAAAAAAAATAGTAATTTTGCAGCCGATTTCGGCGGCCACATCAATGTGTACGTCCGCAACCGGTTCCGTAGCTCAGTTGGATAGAGCAACAGCCTTCTAAGCTGTGGGTCTTGGGTTCGAGCCCCAACGGAATCACGTAAGCATAAAGAATTGATAATTAACGAGGTAAGTTTAATTCTTGGCTTGGTTTTCCCTCAAAAATCGTTGTATTTGGCCTAAAAAAAAGGCTGTAGATGCTCAAAAATCGTCAAATTTGCGCAAAAATGTTCAATAATGATTGAACAAATGATTGAACACTTTTAGGAGTTCAATCACTGCGCAAAGGTGCGATTGGAGAGTCAGCCGGACGTTTTATGGCAACATCCAGATTTTTCTTTGATGCCCGTAGGACCAAAGATGGGAAGCCCTCACCGCTACGAATTGCAGTAGCCCATCGTCACAAGACAACGTATGTGACGTTGGAGGTGAAACTACTGCCTGAGGCAACGTAGTAGCGTCCGGAATTGTCGACATCTTCTTTGACGAAGAACTGGGCGTCGGGTCGGTACGGCTCGATGCCTTCGGTGTCGATGGTTGGGTGGCGCATGGCTTTGATGTCGATTTTGATGCGTCTGTCGGTTCCGATGTTGAGGGTGTGGGAGTCGCCGAGCACGTTCCAGCCTTTTCGGACCGGGCCGTGCCACTTCTCGCCGGTGTCCTTGGTGAGGCGGTTGCGCTTGCGCGTGTAGCGAAACAGGTGAGATGCTTTCCTTTTCGGTCTCGACACGGAAGGCGTCGATGAGTGCTGTTATCGCTGAAACGTCAATCATTGCCTTTGCTTTTTTTGGCAAAGGTAGGATGATTGGGCGGTGAGACAAAAGACAAGAAAGGCTCACCCGTGGGTGAGCCTTTCTGTTATAAGTCGTCTATTGCGGATGAGTTTGCTTTTTGCTCGTTTATTTTATCAGTGTAAATTAAGAAAACGCAACAATTCATATTTTCTAGGGGCCAAAGACTAAGTGAAATATCTCCCTTTTCTGTTGTATAAAGTGTTTTGAATGTACATTGCTTTAATATGACTTGAAGAAATTTATCATAATTAGAATAAGGTTCTATGCCATCTTTGAATTCTTCAATAACTACGCTAGGTTCTCCATATTTGGTGGTTAACTTCTCTTGAATTGAGTTGTAAATGATTTTAAGGGACTCCCAATCGTTACAACCAGGGAAAAACACTCCGACAGAATAAACGGTTTTTTGGGGTCCGTTTGATAAAACAATTATATCGCAAGCCTTATAACCTGCAAATTCTCCCTTTAGCAATGCAACTCCTTGTTCTTGTTTAACCTTACTGAAACCTTTTTGTACAAGTTTTGTGGTAAACTGGCGCAGTGTGCCATTTATGGGAACGCCTTTAAAGGAAAGATGTTTGTTTTGTGCAAACATCGTTAAAGGCAAAAGAAGTGCGAGAAAAAAAATAATCTTGGCTTTCATCTCTATAGGATTTAATGAGTGACTGATTTGCAAAATTACAAAAATTTCGGTAAAGTACATCAAACTTTACCGAAATTTTTATTCAGCGCATCGGCAACGATGCCGGTGAACGACTTGCCGATGTTCTCCTCAAAGAACTCCTTGATTCGCATGACCGAGGCGTAATACTTGCGCGAGAACCAGCGGCGGCGCTTACGCTTTTTGGCACGGCCGAGATCGCCGGAGTTTCCACGAGGCGTTTCTCGACCGGTGCCGTAGTCCTGCCACAAGCCATATTCGAGAAAGGCTTGCGAGAGCGACACTTCAAAGAAGCGTCCGTCGGCACGCATGGCGACCGCCTTTGGCGAAGCCAGCAGTGCGCCGGTGTCAATGACACCTAACAGCGTGATTTGCTCCTGCCAAATCTTCAGCATCGTGTCATTG